>CAYZFR010000015.1:0-32293 GCA_964477875.1 uncultured Myxococcales bacterium | reverse complement strand
TCCGGGCTTGGCCCGCCGTTTGGTCGAGCGCTGGCGCTGGCTCGATCCGGCCGCCGGCGAGGACCGGGCCCGGGCGCTTCTAGCGGCAGGCTGGGCTGCGTGGGTCTCGCCGAGCGGACTCGAGCCCGCGACCCGGATCCGGGTCGATCTGGCGGTGGGGCGCTTGGCCGGCGCGGCGTCGCGGTGGCGGCCCGACATGCCGGACGAACTCGGACTTGCCCTGGCCCGAGCCCTGGCGAGGGCGGAGCTCCGTTCGGCGGCGCTGTCGGTGCTGGCGGCGGTGGATGGGGACCCGGCCTTCGTCCTGCGGGCCCGTCTGGTCGCCTCCAAGCCGGAGCGTCTCCGCGCGTTGTTGGCCACCGCCACCCCGCGCCCCGAGCGCTGGGGAGCATGGGCGCTGGTCGGCGCCGAGATGCCGGCCGCATGGAGCGAAGCGGATCGGGTTCGGGCGGCCTGGTCCGCCCGAGGGGACGCTCCGCCAGGGCGCGACCTCGTCGAAGCGATGCTGGAAGTGGCGCCGGACCATCCAGAGGTGCTGGCGTGGATGGCGGTCTACCGTGGTGGCGCGTGGATCGACCGGGCGCGCCGGCATGAACCGGCCGACCCTCGGGTCCTAGAAGCAGAGCTCCGCTGGACGGCCAAGCCCGAGCGCTGGGTGGAGTGGGCCCTTCGTCGTCATCCTCGGGACGCCCGCCTCGCCGCGGTGGGGGCTCCGGCGGTGGGGCCGAGGGCCGAGGCCTCCGAACCGTGAGAGCACCCGCCCTCGCCGGGGCTCTGGTGTGTGTTGCCGCCTGCGCCGGGCAGCGACCGCCCTCCGGGCCACCGCCGGCCCCGGAGCGCCTCTTCGCCGAGCTCGACGCGGTGGACCGCTTGGCGACCGAAGCCGACATCGAGTGGTTCGGCGAAGAGCGCGCGCGCTTTCGCGGGGTGCTGGTGGCTGAGCGGCCGGACCGCTTCCGCATCGAAATTCTTTCGCCCTTCGAGGAGCCGGTGGAGGTCGTCGTCAGCGACGGCGACACCCTCTGGCGACTGACCAGGGATCGTTTTCGGGTGGGGCCGGCGACCCCGGCGCACGTAGCGGACGTGCTCCCCGTCCCGCTGTCACCCGAAGACCTGGTGGCCGTGGTCCTGGGCGGCGCGCCGGGGCCTGACTGGCGCGTCGAGGGGGTGTCGCCCAGCCGCGACCCGAGCGCGTGGCGGGCCCGCATGCGCAACGGGCCCCACATCGTCGACGTGTGGGTGGCCGAGAGCCTGGACCGGATCCTGCGCGTCCGTTTCCTGGACGCCGGCGTCGACGCCCGCTTCGCCGACTTCGAGGCTTCCCATCCGACGGGGATGCGGGTGCAGAGTGAGCAGGGTCGCCTGCGGATCCGACTCCGCCAGCCCGCCTTCGGCGGCGCCTCCACTCCGGAGCTCTTTCGGCTCTCGCCGCCCCCCGGGGTGGTCCCGCAGCCGCTGGACGGATAGACGTATTGGGGATGCAGGCCTCGCGATTGGGTGACCTGCTCGTGCGCGCCGGGGCCATCTCGGCGGCTCAGCTCGAGCGTGCGCTGGACGAGCAGCGGAGGGGCGGGGGCCGGCTGACCCAGGTCCTGGTCGATCGCCTTCAGATCCCGGAGGAGCTCATCGTTCAGTCCATCGCCCAAACCATGGGGATCCGGCCCGCGCTGCTGGCCCAAGCCTTCGCGCCGGCGGAGCTGGTCGAGCGGATCGGCCTTCCATTCATGCGAAGCCAGGGCGTCTTCCCCGAGTCCTACGACGCTCAGACGCGCACGCTGCGCTTGGCCATGGTCGATCCTAGCCAGACCCAGCTCCTCGACCACGTCCGCACCCAGACCGGCTTCGAGATCGTGCTCTCGGTCGGCGGCGAGCACGCGATTCAGGAGGCGGTCGACCGTCTCGAGTACGCCACCTCCGACGTGGCCCCTCGCTTGGGAGCGAGAGAGATCGACTTCGAGGCCGAGGAGGTCCGGGCGCCGGCGGTGGACCCGTCCGTCGACCTCGTGGACCCGCGGGAGAGACTGCAACACGTGTTGCGAACCCAACATCGCCAGGCCCGAGCCCTTCGGGTGCTGGTCGACGTCCTCATCGAGCGAGGCGCCTTCACGAGGGAAGAGTACCTGGAGCTCCTCCAGCGCGACTGATGCTGCTCGGCCTGAGGGAAGTGTCGGTTCGCGTCGAAGGGCGCCCGATCTTGGATGGGGTGGATCTGGAGTTGGCGGCCGGCGAGCTGAAGGGCTTGGTCGGGCCGAGCGGAGCCGGCAAGACGACGCTCGGTCGCGTGCTGGGCGGGCTCCAGCGCCCCTCCGCGGGCCGGCTGTTCTGGGAGGGGAAACCGGCGCGGTGGCCCCTCACGCCCCGCCACCTCTGTCCCTACGTTCATCAATTCGCCGCCGAGGCGCTGAACCCTGCCCTGACCGCGAGGGCCGTGATCGAGGAGGCGTGGGCCCTCGGCGCCCGAAAGGCGCCGCTCGATGTGGAAGCTCGCTTGCAGCGGCTGGGTCTCGACCCCGAGGTGGCGGCGGCGCCGGTGGACGCCCTGTCGGGCGGGCAGCGCCAGCGCCTCGCCCTCGCGCGCATCCTCGCCGTCCATCCCCGCCTGCTGGTCCTCGACGAACCCTTCGCCTCGGTGGACCCGGTCACCGCGGCGGGCCTGGAAGAGGTCCTCCGCCAAGAGGTCGAGGCTGGTATGGGCGTGCTCCTGATCGCCCACGAGCTCGGGCCGCTCCGGCGCTTGACCCGGAGAGCGGAGCTGATGTGGCGCGGCCGTCGGGTGGAGTCGATGGACCTCGACGACCCTCGTCACCCGGTGGGGGCGCGATGGCTGGCGGCGGCCCGGGCATGGAGACGGGCGTGAGCGAAGATCTCGACGAAGAACGGGACCTCGTACGTCGGGCCCAGGCCGGGGATGGGGCGGCGCTCGAGATCCTGACCCGGCGGCACCTCGCCTCGGTCCATCGCTTTTGTGCGCGCACCGCAGGGCCGGCCAAGGCCGACGATATGGCCCAGGAGGCCATGCTCCGGATGATGCGGGGGATCCGCGGCTACGACGGCCGAGCTCGATTTCGGACCTGGCTGTTCACCATCGCCCGCAACCTGTGCATCGACGAGGCGCGAAAACAGCGCCACCGACAGACCGAAAGCCTCGACCAGACGTCGAAAGAAGAGTGGTCGATGGACCCCTCGGACGGCGCCGACCGGACGCTGGATCGAAAGCGGCTCCGGGATGCCCTGAGCGCCGCCGTCGACCGCTTGCCGCCGCTTCAGAGAGAGGTGTTCTTGTTGCGTGAGGAAGCCGGCCTGTCGTTCAAGGAGATCGCCGAAGTGACGGAGGCGCCCGAAAACACCGTGAAGAGTCGCATGCGCTACGCCCTTCAGGCCTTGAAGAGCGCCTTGAGCGAGGCGGGGTGGACGTCGTGAGCGAGCGGGACGAGGGAGAGCGGCTCATCAGCGAGCTGTGGCGAGAGCTGGCCCAGGAGGAAGCGCCGCCTCCCGGGCTCGAGACGAAGCTGGCCGCTCAGGCTCGCGCCTCGAGTCGGACGCGACGATTCGGATGGCTGGGCTGGTCCACGGCCGGATTCGCCGTGGCGGGTCTCGCGATCTACGTGATGGGGGATCCGCAGCAGGGCTCGGACCGCCCGTCCTCTCCGTCGAAGCCTCCGGCGATGGAGGCGCAAAAGGGTGACTCCGCGCCTCGGGCTCGGGCCGCACCGAAGGCGGAGGCACCGCCGCCGGTCCGCCAGTCGCCTCAGCTGCGAGGGCAAGCCAAGAAGCGGTCTGGACCGGCACCCGCCTCCAAAGGGGCGACGAACAGGGCGATCGCCGAAGCCCCGAAGGCCGCCGAGGACCGGGCGCCCGAGGTCGAGGAGGAGGCGCCGGCCGCCGATGCGACGGGCATCGGGGCCCTCGGCGGTCGGTCGGCGATGGAAGCGGACGAGGCCGCGCCCGCGCCGCCAGTGGGGCGGACCGCGCCCAGCGCCGGCCGAGCCTCTCCCGCCACCGCGCCCAACCCGGAGCTGGTGTCGGCGCTCGCTCGAATGATGGCGGCGCCGGTCGACGCGCAGCGAGAAGCATGGCGCAGGGCGCGGCGACTCGTTGGAAATGAAGTGGATCGGGCGGAGTGGATGTGGGCGGAGGTGGGGCTCCTCGAACGAGAAGGTGATCACGCTCTCGCCCGGCGTCGCTTGAAGGCCTTGATGGAGCTGGGAACGCCCGACCAGCGGGCCCGTGCTCGAGAAGCGCTTTCCGACTGATGAATCGTCCCGAGCGGTCGATTGTGAGACGGGCGGGGGTGTGCCGATTTGGATCGGAGCGATCCCCGGTGGTAGATCGCTGATGGGCATGCACCGTCAATTTTCGTTGCTCACGCTTTTGCTCGCCGTCGCCGTAGCCTGTGACGACGCCCAGCCGATCGGCGGCGGCGGAACGTCCGGTCGCGACGTCGGTCGGATCGAGCAGGACGCTAGCATCGGGACCGACGCCGGTCCGAATCCGGACTCCGGCGGCGGCCTCACCGACGCCGGCGGCGAGGTTGGGCCCGACGCTGGCGACATGGGCGTCGACATGGGGGCCGATCCCTTCAACGAGGACAACGCGCGGCGGGACCAGGACTGCGATGGCCTGAGCGACGAGGAAGAGTTCGGACGAATCTTCCCCAACGGGCAGCGCACCGATCCCGAGAACGCGGACAGCGACGGCGACGGCGTGCCGGATGGCGTCGAGCTGGGTCGGACTGCTCGGGTGGAAGGCTCGGGCTGTCCGCCCTTGGACGGCGACGCCGACCCCTCGACCACGACCAGCCCCGTCGAAGTCGACACCGATGGGGACGGCATCGCGGACGGCGCTGAAGACCGAAACGGAAACGGCGCCCGTGAAGCCGATGAGCTGGATCCGCGTCTGGTCGACACCGACGCCGACGGGCTCGAAGACGGCATCGAAGACGAGGATCGCGACGGGACCGTCGACGCCGGCGAGCTGGACGGAACCAATCGAGACAGCGACGGCGATGGCCTCGCGGACGGGGTCGAAGACCAAAACCGGGACGGCGTCTTCGACGCCGGAGAGACCGACCCTCGGGTCCCCGATACTGACGGCGATGGCCTTCTCGACGGCGAGGAGGACGCCAACCTCAACGGTCGCCGCGAGCCCTACGAGACCGATCCCACCAGCACCGACACCGACTGCGACGGCATCTCGGACGGCGAGGAGCTGATGAGCGGAACCAGTCCGCTTCGGACCGACAGTGATGGCGACGGTCTCTCGGACGGCCTGGAGCTTGGTTTGACCATGGTTCTGCCGGGCAGCAACTGCCCGGCAGGGATTCCGGTCGACCTGGACCCGACATCCACCACCGATCCCGCCGTTGCCGACAGCGACGGCGATGGCCTCAGCGACGGGGACGAAGACGCGAACGGCAACGGCCGGGTCGACCCCGGCGAGAGCGACCCCAACGACGAGGATTCGGATGACGATGGGCTCGACGATGGTGACGAGGTCTTGGCCGGCTTCGACCCCACCGACGCCGCGAGCCCCGAAGCGGACCGGATCCCGGGCATTCTTCAGATCTGCGCCGACAACAACCTCAAGGTGGTCGACTTCGACGAGGACCAGAGCTGGACCTTGAGCACCGAGACCCGCGTGACGGTGGTGCCGGTGACCGTGCTCGCGACCAGCAGCAGCGTAGCGGTGTCGGCGCTGAACGACTCTACCGACGAGATGGCTGGTTTCGTCCTTCGCATGCCGCTGATCGGCGGCGCCCCCGCCACCGGCTCGGGGCAGGCGGCGGCGCTCGACGCCCGCGTCAGCACCAGCGTGGCCAGCGAGGGCCTCGGGCGGCAGGCTCGGGTCAGCGGTCGGAACATCGTGTCCCACGACGGCTACTCCACCGTGGTCTCGGCCCTCTACGAGGTGGACGTGGACGGCGGCACCGAGACGCCGGCCGAAGTCCGCAACCGGATGATCCGGCTCGTGACCGGCCTCGACGCCGGTGACCTCGGCACCCTACCCACCTTCGCCGGAGCAGCGGTCGACGACTTCATCTACGCTCAGCAGCTCCTCGTCCGGACCGACGAGGTGATCGTGGTCGGAGCGATCCTCGACCTGGACGCCTTCGACGACCGCACCGACAATCGGGCCATCGCCGTCAACGATCTCGTGAACGGGACCGCCCTCGCGGAGCTGAACGCGTCGCGGGGCAAGGACTGCGACCCCTTCTTGGCCGAAGATGCCTCGGTCGCCGACTTCATCTGGATGGCCGACATCTCGGGCTCCACCGACGACGACCGAGGCCGAATCGTCAACGCCGCCAATCTGATCGTGAACGAGCTGACGAGCAACAACATCGACTTCCGGCTCGCCGTCGTTCCCCACACCGAGAACGACTACAAGTTTCCAAACAACGGCGGCGACTTCCGGGGCGTCGGATTCACGACCAATCCGACCGTCTTTGCCCAGTACCTCCAGGACACCTCGGGAACCGACGGTTGCGAGTTCGGGCTGGAGGCGGCCTCCAACGCCATCGACGAGGCCCTGCCGCGCAGCGCTCCTGGGGTCGTCGACCCCCTCAAGCTTCGGGACGGCGCGGCTCTGGCCGTCGTCTACGTCACCGACGAGTACGCCGAGGAGATCACCGAGGACGGCTCACGATGCTTCGGCTACGATCCCGTATGCGACACGGGCATCGAGGACGTCTACAGCAGCAACGACAACTCGGTGTGTGAGGTCGTGCCGGACTCGAATCAGCAGGCCTGCATCGACTCGATCGTCCAACCCTACATCGATCAGCTGGTGGCCAATGACGGCACCGCCTTCGCGCAGGTCATCCTGCCTCAGGCCATGGCCACGTCCTGCACCGGCTACGCCTGCAGTAGCGGGCGCAACGAGCCCGGACTCGGCTACACCGAGGTCGTCAACGCCACCGGCGGCGCCTTCTATACGCCCTGCAGCTCGAATCCAGGACCAGCCCTGCAGTCCATCGTCGACGCCGTCGCCGGCGCGGCCTCCCAGTACCAGCTCACCGGCGATCCGATCTCCAGCACCCTACGGGTGGGCGTCATTCGCCTCGGTCAGGGCGGTAACGGGATGGTGGACATCATACCTCGAGACCGTGACGACGGCTTCGACTACGACGCAGCGAGCAACTCGATCTTCTTCCGCGGCTTCAACTTCCGGCCCAATCCGGACGACATCGTCGTGATCAGCTACCGGAACTGGGAGCCGGTGGATTCGGCCTGTGGAGACAGCTGCGCCCTGAACCAGACCTGCGACGAAGATCTGGGCGTGTGCGTTTGCGACGCCGCGGTCTGCGGGCTGTGCGGACCGAACCAGGTCTGCGACGAGAACTGCGACTGCGCCTGCACGCCCGACTGCAACGGCAACTGCGGTCCGGGCGAGGTCTGCGACCCGACGACCTGCTCCTGCCAGTGCGGCGCCGACTGCGGCGGCGCCTGCGGGACGGGCACCAGCTGCGACGCCGCCAGCTGCAGCTGCATCTGCGACGACTGCGGTGGCGCCTGCGCCGGGTCATTGACCGTCTGCAACGACGCCAGCTGCGCCTGCGAGTGCCCGGTCGACTGCGGAGGAGCCTGCGGCGGGAATACGAGCTGCAACACCTCGCTGTGCGAGTGCGTGTGCGATCAGGACTGCGATGCCGCCTGCTCTGGCAACGCAGTCTGCGATCCGAGCGCGGACTGCGCTTGCGTGTGTCCGGACGACTGCGGCGGCTGCGTCGACGGTGCGACCTGCAATCCAACCAGCTGTGCATGTGAGTGCCCGGCGGATTGCGGCAGCACCTGCAGCAACAACGAGATCTGCGACCCCGCCGCCGGCTGTGGCTGCGTCTGCCCCGATGATTGCGGCGGCTGCAGCAGCAGCGAGACCTGCGACCCGGTCGAGTGCCGCTGCGTGCCGGTCGTCTGAGCCACGTCCTCCCGACCTCCGGCCCGAAACTCAGCCACCCACCGCCTGCATCGGCGCCGGCTCCGCCGTACGTCGACCGTCCGGTCCCGCGACCGGGAGCGTGATCGAGAATCTCGCGCCCTCGCCCGGCGTCGAGCTCACGCGGATCTCCCCGCCGTGGGCGGTCACGATGCGCTGGCAGACGGCCAGTCCAAGTCCGGTTCCGCTGTCTTTGGTCGTGAAGAAGGGGATGAAGACCTGGGACAGCTCGGCCGGTGGGATCCCGCGGCCCTCGTCTTTGACCTCGAGTCGAACCTCGTCCTCGCTCCAACTCGTCCGCACCCGGACGGGCTGCTCCTCGTCCGAGGCATCGACGGCGTTCAGCACCAGGTTGAGGACGACTTGCTTCAGCTGGGCAGAGTCGGCCCGAATCTCGGGCAGTTCGTCGTTCAGCTCGGTCTCGATGCGAGCCCGGCCACGGGTCTCGACTTCGATCAGCCGCAGGGTGCGCCGGACGACCTCGTTCAAGTCGGTCTCTCGAAGTCGAGGCTGGAAAGGTCGGGCGTAGTCCAGAAACTGGCTCACCACGCCGTTGAGGCGGTTGGTCTCCTCGATGATCACCTGGAGGAACTCCGCCTCGTGGGGGTCGGGGAAGCGGCTCGGGTCCAGATACTCGGCGGCGCCCTTGATCGCGCCGAGGGGATTTCGGATCTCGTGGGCGAGGCCGGCCGCCATGGCGCCGATGGCGGCGAGGCGTTCGCGCTCTCGAACCCGGGCGGAGAGCTGGGAGTTCCAGACGACAGTGGCGGCCGTTTCGGCCAACCGCTGCAGCCGCTCGATCTCCGAGGTCGAGAAGGGTTCGGGCGAGCGGTCGTCTCGCAAGGCGAGAAAGCCCAGCACCTCGTCCTGGGACCAGAAGGGAAACAAGGCGTCGGCGCTGACGGACTGCATCGCTTCCAGGAGGCGTTCGTCGTCGCCTTCGTCGGCCAGGCGGTCGGTGAGCAGCGGGTTGAAGGTCTCGTGGATGGCCTGGAAGAGGACGCCCAAAGAGCCGGCGCTGACGCGACGCTCCGGATCGGGGCCCTGGTGGGCGGCGAGGCTGAAGCTGCTCCCGCCGCTGTCGACCAGGTACACCGCCACGTGGGTCGCTCGCCGGCTCGCGTACAGGACGTCCACCATCGCCCGGCTCATCGCGCGGGGTTCGAGCAGCTCCTGCTGGAGGCGCCGGCGCAGACCGTCGATGGAGCGCGTGAAGCCTTCTCGCTCTCGGAAGAAGAGCTCCGCCATCTTCCGCTCCAGCCGATCCTTGAGCGGCTCGTAGACCGTGAGCAGCACGACGATCCCTACCGTGGCGTTGAAGAGGCGACTCGCGGGACCGCTTCCGATGCTGACCAGCAGCGCGCTCACCGAGGCGAACAGGACGACCAGGACGCCCAGCACCGCCATGCGGCCCAGGAACTCGTTCAGGTCCAGGAGTCGCTCTCTCAAGATGACCTGAGAGAGAAAGAAGACGTAGACCATCACCGCCAGGTGACCGGCGGCGCTGGCGCCAGCGAGCTCGGTCAAGCCGACCAGGCTCGCCACGCCCGCTGCTCCGAAAGCGACGTAGCGCCGCCGCGTCGTATCCACCCGGGCGTCGCTGCTCGGGCCCCGCATCAAGGCCCAGGTCGCCCACAGGACGCTGGCGGCGGCGACGAAGCCGGTGGCGATTCGGATCCAGGGCACTTCGCCGAGGGGGCTCAAGGCGAGGAGGACGACAGCGAAGCTCAGGGGATAGAGGCCGCCCAGCAGTCGACGTCCCCGCAGCGCCGTCCGTGGGATCAGCTCGACGAACAGACGGACCAGGTTGACCGGGAGGGCGGCGGCGGCCGCGAGGGAGAGACGGTCGACGTAGGGCGAGATCGCCAGCGTACGGAGCGCCTCGGGGACCAGCCAAAATATCAGGTTGATGCACAGGTAACCGAACAGTCGGTCGGTCCGGCGGCCGCGACGTCGCAGCAGGACACCGGCCATCACCGCGATGATGACGAGGGTGCCGAGGAGCGCGCTCTGGACGTCGAGGGACATGGTGTAAACCCAGGGACTACAAAGCGCGGTCCCGTGCGAGGATGTGAAGAGTATGGCGTCACGCGTCCGCGACGTCGACTTGGTGAAGTGCGCGGGGCCCCGGCGGCTCGTCCGGATGAGAACATCCAGCGGCGAAACTCAGACTTGTTTTCCCGAACGACAGCCGGGGCCCCGCGGTGGCCGGAAGCAAACAGTGGACCGGAACCGCGGGCAAGCTCTGCAGCGGGCTTTTGCGGCCGGGGCGGCGGATTCGTAGGCCTACCATGACAGCGATGTCATGCCGCCCACGGAGGGCTGAGGCAGTCCGGCGGACGGCTATCGTCGCCGTGCTCTGGGCGGCCGCGTGTACCGGGCGGCCGCCTGCGCAGGGTCTGCCCGGAAGCATCGAGGTCTACGCCCAGGGCCCCGGCGGACCCTTCCAGCTCCGGCCCCGGCAGATGGTCGGCCTGCGGCGGCCGCAGAAACTGGCCTTTCGCTGGGTGCCGGCCGGAGATGGGCCGCGCATCATCCGGATCCGCGCCATCTTCGACCACGGGCCCGAGCAGGTCCTCCACGAGGCGCGGGTAGGGCCCGAAGCCCACTATCTGGACTGGCTCCTGGAGCTCGACGAACGGGGACCGTCCCGGTTTCGCCTGCAGACCGAAGTGGTCTCTCCGCATGACCAGCCGATCCGGACCCGCTACGGGATCCAGGTGCGCGACGGGCCGGATTGATCGCCGGCCGGCGCACCCGCCTTTCGGATGGCTGCCCTTCTCAGACTGCTTCGACTCGCCCGCCCGGAGGCGCCGCGCCTCTCGGCCGGCCTGGTGTTCTTGGCCCTGTCCAGCGCCGCTACGCTGGCCCTTCCCAAAGTCGTGCAGGGGCTTCTGGACGAAGGCCTCGGCGCCGAGAGCATGGATACGGTCTGGCGCACCGCAGCCTGGGTGTTCGGACTCCTCACGGTGCAGTCGATCGCCGGGGGGCTTCGATTCTACCTTTTCACCCTCGCCGGGGAGCGCATCGTCGCCGACTTGCGAAACACCCTCTTCGCCCGATTCGCCGGGGAGCCGATCGCGTTCTTCGACCGCCACCGAACCGGTGAGCTCCTCAACCGGCTGAGCTCCGATGCCCAGCTCATCCAGAACGCGGTGAGCGTGAACGTGTCCATGGGGCTGCGGAGCCTCGCCTCGGCCTTGGGCGCGGTGGCCTTGCTGTTCACGATCTCGGTGAAGCTCACCCTCGTGATGCTGGCCGTGGTGCCACCGATCGCGATCGGCGCCGTCCTCTTCGGCCGGCTCGTGCGGCGTCGCTCCGCCGAAGCGCAGGATGCGCTCGCCCGGGCCGGCGAGGTGGCGGAAGAGACGCTGGGCGCCATCCGGACCATTCGGGCCTTCAGCGCGGAAGAGCGCGCCACCGCTCACTATGAGCGCCGGGTCCAGGACGCCTTCGACGCCGCCCGGCAACGGATCCGGGCTTCGTCCTCGTTCTTCGTCGGATCGACGATGGTCGGCTTCACGGCGATGATCGGTGTCCTCTTGCTGGGGGCCCAGATGAACGTCGAGGGAACATTGAGCGGGGGCGAGCTCACCGCCTTCATTCTCTACACGCTCATCCTCTCGGTTTCCCTCGGGAGCCTGGCCGAGCTGTGGAGCGACTTCATGCGGGCCACCGGGGCGACGCAGCGGGTGTTCGCCTTCCTCGACGCCGAGCGACCCGCTGTCGGCCTCGGCTGGGTGCCCGAAGGCCGAGCCCAGGGCCACATCGTCTTCGACCGCGTCGATTTCGGCTACCCAGCCCGGGGCGGCATTGTGCTCCGACAGATCACGCTCGAGGTCGAGCCGACCCGAACCATCGCCCTCGTCGGCCCGTCAGGGGCCGGCAAGTCCACCATCGTGAGCCTGCTGTTCCGATTCTACGATCCGGTGGCGGGCCAGATCCGGCTCGATGGCCGGGACCTGCGGGACTACGAGCTCGGCTGGCTTCGGGACCAGATGGGCCTGGTGGCCCAGGAGCCGGTCCTGTTTTCGACCAGCATCGCCGAGAACATTCGATTCGGTCGCCCGGGGGCGAGCCAGGCCGACGTACGGCAGGCGGCCCGAGATGCTTACGCGCACGACTTCGTGACCGCGCTGCCCGACGGCTATGAGACCGAGGTGGGGGAGCGGGGCGTTCAGCTGAGTGGGGGACAGCGCCAGCGGATCGCCATCGCCCGGGCCCTGCTCGCCGACCCGCCCATCCTCGTCCTCGACGAAGCGACCTCGGCCCTCGACGCCGAGGCGGAGGCCGAAGTGAAGCAGGCCTTGGATCGCCTGCAGGCGGGGCGAACGCTGATCGTGATCGCCCATCGTCTGAGCACGGTCCGCGACGCGGACGTGGTGGTGGTGCTCGACCAGGGTCGGGTGGTGGAGCAGGGCGACCACGAAGCCCTGATGACCGCCGACGGTTTATACCGCCGGCTGGTCGCTCACCAGCTCAGCTGAACAGCACCCTCTTAGTTCCAAGGGAGCTCACTCCGGCGTGCCCAGTAGGCCTCCGGCGCCTCGGCAAAGGTCTCAGGATCGGCGTCGAAGCGGGCCGCGTTCGCGCCGAGATGGCTCTCGAGCTGGGTGCGGGTGACGGCGCCGGACAGGACGACGTCGGCCCACGGCTGGGCGAGGGCGGCCGAGATGGCCCAGGCGTCCAGGCTCAGGCCAGCGTGAGCTGCCTCCTCGACGAGACCGGCCGGAACCTGGTCGGGGGCGGCGAGGCGACCGTTGGCGTGAACCTCCTTCACGATCACCCCCACGCCCTGGTCATGGGCTTCGGCGAGGGCACGGCCGGCGCTGGTCTCCAGGAGGTTCCAGGTCGCTTGAATGGATTCGACGATCGGCTCCCCATCGACGCGAAGCTTCGACAGAGCGCGGATCGCGTCGGCCTGCCGGGGGCCGCTCACCGTGGCGCCGATTCGGACCCCGAACTCTCGGCGGAGAAGGGCTAGGCGCGCCCAAACGCCCTCGTCGGCGAGCACGGGGCTGTCGGGGGTCACCGAATGAACCTGATACAGGTCCAGGTGGGACCAGAGCACCTTCCGACTCGCCTCCCACTGGCGCTCGAGCGTCGGCAGGTCGAGGTTTTTGGTCTCGTGCACATCGGCGTCCATCCGCCACGCGCCGACGTACTGATAGCCCCACTTGGACCCGACCGTGAACCCGCCCGGCTCCACGTCGCGGCTCGCCAGCCAGTCGGCCACGAAGCCTTCGCCCTGACCGTAGGAGCGCGCGGTATCGACATAGCGAACGCCGGCTGCTCGCGCGAGATCGAGGATGGAAAAGGTTCTCGCGGCCAGCTCTTGCGGAGAGCGGCCCTCCGGGAAGTCGCGCGCCCGGCCCAGCGTCATGTAGGCTGGTCGACCGAGGGCGGCCGTGCCCAGCCCGAGGCGACTCACGGTGAGGCCGGTGCGGCCGAGACTTCGGAGCTCCATGGAGCGAGGCTAGCACCCGGACCCGAAATCCGAGGCGCGCTATCGGCCTTTGTGCTGCAGGTCATCCTGCATTCGGCGCACGCCTCTCCGAGTGGCGAGCTTACGGTAGAAGAAGGTACCCCGCAGGGCCAGCCGCCCGAACATCAAGCGGGTCCAAAGGCCCGCCCATCCTCGAGGGTGGGTGTACTCGATGTCGTCGTCGACCCTGGACCTGCCGTTTCCCTCGTCCACGAAGCGGTGGCGGTGCCGCCAGGCGGCCATGGGGCCCTTAACCAGGACATCGTCAAAACCCTCAGGTCCGACGTTTTCGTGCCGGGCGATCCACCGGATGGGGATCGGCCCCATCCACAGCGTGAACTCGGCCTCCATCCCTTCCTGGAGCTCGCCGAAGCGGTGGAGCTGGACCACCACCGGCGGCGGCGTGAGCGCCTTCAGGGCCGAAGGGCTCGCATGAAAGGCCTGCACGGCCTGCAACGGCGCTTCGACCCGGAAGGACTGATGGAAACGAGGCACACGGGCGTCATCCCAGGATGAACGCGGGAAAGCGAATCGTCTTTACCCTGGGCTCGGCGGTGCTAGGATTTCAGGCGATGAGCACCGAACACGTCCTCCTGGGTCCGAACGAAGAGCCGCCGGTCGAGATGACGCCGAAGGCGATCGAGATGGTGAAAGAGGCCCTGGTGGCCGAGAAGTTCGACGACAACTACGGTCTGCGCGTCTTCGTGCAGGGCGGAGGCTGCTCGGGCTTCCAATACGGGCTCGACTTCGACAACGAGCCGAAGTTCGGAGATTTCGAGATGGTCTTCGGCGACCTCCGGGTCTTCGTGGACCCCATCTCGGCCATGCACCTCGAAGGGACCTCCATCGACTACGTCATGGGGATCCAGGGCTCGGGCTTCAAATTCATCAACCCCGGCGCCTCCACCACTTGCGGCTGCGGCTCCAGCTTCAGCTGAGAAGGCGCCCGGCCTCAGTCCGGCGTCGCCTCTCCATGGCCGCGGGCGTCGTCCTGGGTGAGGGGCACGCGGATACCCAAGAAGGGGTCCTTCACCGTGCGGTCCTTGCGCTTCTCGAGCGCGTCGATGAGCACGTGGACCGGGGCTACGTCCTCCTCATGGAGAAAATGCAGACCCATCCCGCCGAGGGTCGAAGCATCTTCGTCGTCGCCCTCCACCCGCACCACCTCCGCCTCGATCTCGAAGATCTCGCCGGCCTCTGGGTCGAGAGGGAAGAGTTTGATGACCGTGCCCTTCGGGAGGGGCTCGGCGGTCTCCAAGAAGAGGCCGGTGTCCGAAACGTCTCGGACTCGGCCCGACGAGAAGCTGGTGCCGTCGTCGTAGACCAGCTTCAGCTCGACGTGGTGTCGCTCGGCGCGCAGGTCGGTGCTCACACGCCCAGATTGCCCGAGGGTTCCCGGCCGTTCAATCGCCGGAACGACCCTCCAAGTAACCGGTCACCCCAAAAAAGACGGTTTGACGCACGAAGTCGTTCACCTCGCTGGAATTGAAGAGGCTGAAGAAGAGGGCGTATCGCACCTCCAACGACAGGGCCTCGGTCAGGCCCCGTCGGAGCTGGACCTGGAGCTGATTCTGATTCTCGTCGAAGTTGGCGAGATCCACGGGGTCGGCTACGCCGGGCAGGGCCTCCACGGCGTCGCGATCGGCGTTGATGTTGAACAGAACGGCCGCCGTCCCACTCAGGTAGAGGCGCCACGGAAGCCCGACTGCCGCGAAGGCGGTCAGCTTGTGGCGGGCCACGTCTTCGGGTTCGATCGGCCGGCCATCTCCGTCTCGGACCGGCGACCCGTCGGTGCTTCGGAGCACGAAGGTCGAGTCTTGAAAACGCCCCAGATAGCGCAGGCCCCAAAGCCAGGTGTCACCATAATCCAGCTGAGCCGAAACCCGAGCTTCGGTGTGGGTCCGTTCCATGTCGTCGAACTGGCGGTATAGGCCGTCGATGCCTGCACGCAGCTGGTAGGCCTCACCGAGGCGGACCCGGGCCTCGAGCCCGCCCACCGGCCCGAGGTAGCTGAACTCGGGTCGGGCCTCGAAGGCGTAGCGCCAGGCCGAAGCGTGCACCTCCACCTCGACCCGCGGACCGATGCTTCGGGCCAAGGCGAGGTTGGCCTGACTGAAGCTGTAGTCTCGCACGCCGCGGCGCATCCGGCTGAGCCGATGGCGGCCCTCCAGCTCCAGGTTCCACAGCCCGAGGGTCCGCCGAACGGCGAGGCGACTGTTGGTGGCGACCAGGTCTTCCGAGGACTGATTGATGAAGCGCTTGGCGCCCAGAGAAAGCCGGCCCCGAAGCAGCCATGGGCCTTCCCGCCACCGGCCTCGGCCCTCGCCGATGAAGCGCATCAGCCCATCGTCCACCACGCCGAAGTCGGAGGATCCGTCGTTCAGGTCCGTGACCCGGCCTGCGTTGCTGTCGTACTCGCCGCCCAGGCTGGCTCGTACCGATCCGGACGCCTCGGCCGACGCTCTCGAAGGAACGAGCAGCCCGAAGCCGAAGACCAGCAGCGCCAGCCGGATCACGGGGACTCGGGGCGGCCGAGCTCCTTGGCCTTCATGCGCATCTCGGCCGCCCGAGCTCCGAGCACGTCGTCGAGGCGGGCCATGTCGGTGAGAAGCTCTCGTAGGGTCTCGAGCTCGAGGTTTCGGTCCTCGAGCTGCTCGATCCGAAGATTGAGCAGGAAGCTGGGCGAGGCGCCGGAGACGAGCCCGGCAGCGTCGATTTCGGGGGGGCTGGGGCCGTCGGCGGCAGGGGCTCGTCCCGGGTCGGCGATGAAGGAGGGCGGAATCGAGCCGCCTCCGCCGCCGTCGAAGTCTTCGAAGCCTCCACCCGAGCTACCGTCCCCCTGCTCGACCGGGCCCGGGGTGTCACCGCTGCCCGAGAAGTCTCCGTCCAGACGGGGGAGGTCGGGCGCTCCGGAGCCGCCCTGGGCCGGACTCTCTGCGCCGTCCCCGCCTCGGCCACTCCCGCCGGCGGGCTCGTTGCTGGCGCTTCCGCCGGTCTGGGGGCTGCGGGCCGACTCGTCGAAGATCTGAATGTCGGTGACGAAATCCCGAGCCGCTCGCCGGAGGGCCTTGGTCTGTCGAGCCTGGGTATACAGGGCGGCGAGCATCTTCCGCTTTTCGCGAAGTCGATCCCGGGCGTCCTCGACGAAGTCGGCCTTCTCTTCCAGATCTTCCGGCCCGTCGAGGGGCTCCGCCTCTAAAGGCAGGTCGCTCCAGCTGAGACCGACTTCGTCCTCGGGCGGCGACAAGCTTCGACGAAGCTCCTGAAGCTCGATGAGCTGGTCTCTTTGGGCCTGCATGCGGCGCGCGATCTGCCGTCGCTCGGCAACCGGACCGGTCCGCAGGCCAGGCTGGAGGCTTCGCAGCGAGCGTCGGGCCAGCTCAATCCCGCGGTCGCATGCTTGGGCCGTCTCGTCTCTCAGGGACTCTCGCTCGTCGAGCCTGGCTTCCAGCTCGGTCTCCAGGCGGAGGGAGCTTTCGAGCAGGGCCTGAAGTTCGGGGCCGCCGCCGTCTCCAGTGGCCTTGCGGGCGGTAATGGCGTCGCGAAGGGCACGCTGCTGGTCGAATAGCGCAGCGAGCCGCCCCTCGACGGCTTGGATGGCCTCGACCCGGTCTCGGCACCGCTGTAGCCAGCTCGGCACGCCTTCGGTTTGGGCGTGGGCCGCCCCGGCCCAGAGGACCAGGGCGCATATGGCCAGTCTTCGCGTCACCGGAGTGATCGAGGATGCAACGGCCGTACCGGGGGCGCAAAGGACTCGTTGGTCTTTTCGGGCTTTCAGGAATCTGAGGGGGCGCCAGCCGAGCGTCCGGCGACGGTACCGATCCCGTACTTTTCGAGCTTGTAATAGAGGGCGCTCGTCTTGATCTTCAGCCGGCGCGCCGTCTCGGTCTTTACTCCATTCGAGGCTTCGTAGGCGGCTAGGATCATCTGTCGCTCGGCCGACTCCAAAAAGGTGTTGAGCCCGACGTCGCCAGTGGGGATGGGCACGGACTGACCGGGGGCCTCGGAGCGCCCCGTCACCTGGGGCGGCAGGTCCCGGGGGAGGATGCGGGGCGGCTCTGCGAAGACCATCGCCTGCTCGATGATGTTCTCCAGCTCCCGCACGTTGCCGGGAAAGCCGTAGGCCCGCAACAGGCCCTCGGCCTCGGGGCTGAGCTCGTCGACATCGCTCATGGTACGCGCCCGCAGCTTGTGCATGAAGTGACGGGCGAGAGGGACGATGTCGTCGGTCCGTTCCCGTAGCGGGGGCAGGTTCAAGGGCACGACGTGGAGGCGATAGAAGAGGTCCTCGCGAAAACGGCCTTGTTCGACCTCTTTTCGAAGGTCGCGGTGGGTGGCGGAGACGATCCGCACGTCGACCGAGATCGAGCGCTCGCCCCCGACCCGGTCGATGGTCTTCTCCTGGAGTACCCGAAGCAATTTGACCTGCACCGCAGGGCTGAGCTCGCCTACTTCGTCCAAAAAGATGGTGCCGCCGTCGGCGAGCTCGAAGCGGCCCAGCTTGCGCTTGGCGGCGCCGGTGAAGGCGCCTTTCTCGTGACCGAAGAGCTCGGACTCGATCAGGGACTCGGGCATGGCGCCACAGTTCACCGGGATCATCGGCCCCTCGGCCCGGGAGGACAGCGCGTGAAGCGCCGAAGCTACCAGCTCCTTGCCGGTGCCGGACTCCCCGTAGATGTGCACGTGGGTGTCGCTGTCCGCCACCTTGCGGACGAGCTCGAAGACCCGCTGCATGCTCGGGCTCGAGCCCACCATGCCCATGAAGTGACCGTCTTCGTCCTCGCCTGATGGCCGCTTGAGGATGCCGCGGGTGCCCTCCAGTCGCTCCTGGGCCTTGTTCAGCTCCACCCACTCCAGGGCGCGCTGGATCCGGATGCGAAGGTCGTTGGGAGAGAAGGGCTTTTGAACGTAGTCGAAGGCGCCCAGCTTCATCGCCTCGACGGCGTTTTCGATCGTGCCGTAGGCGGTCATGATCATCACCGCCGTCTCGGGCCGGGCGTTCTTGACCGCCTCCAGGACCCCGATGCCGTCGAGCCCGTCCATCTTGAGGTCGGTGAGGACGAGGGCGAAGTCGCCGTCGATGAAGCGTCGAACGCCCTCGTCACCCGACGAGGCGGTGACGACCTCGTGGCCGGCTCGGCCGGCCACCGCGGCCACGCCGTCGCGGATGGTCTCGTTGTCGTCGATGACGAGCAGCCGACTCATGGCCTCAGACTACCGAGCCGCGGCGGACTTCGGGAGACGAATTTCGAAACGTGCACCGCCCAGTCGAATCGAGTCGCCGACCTCCACCCGTCCTCCGACCTCGCTGACGGTCTTGTTGACCAAAGCCAGACCGAGACCGGTCCCCTTTTGTCGGGTGGTGAAGAAGGGCTCGAAAATCTGAGGGCGGATCGCGGGATCGATCCCAGGGCCAGCGTCTTCGATGCTGAGCACCAGCTCCTCTCCGGCGTCCGCGACCGAGGCCGCCACTTCGCCGCCCTCCGCGGCCTGGGCGCCATTTTGGAGCAGGTTCATCAAGGCTCGACGCATGCGGTCCCCGTCCACTCGGACGGAACCGCCTCCGCTGTGGTCTTCGAGCCGGAAGGGAGCCTCGCAGGCCGTCATCTCCCAGGCGTCCCGCAGCAGGTCTTCGGCCCGATGGGCGTTCAGCTCGGGGGGCCGCTCCCGGGCATACTCCAGAAAGTCGTTCACCACCTTGGACAGCGTGCGGAGCTCACTGAGGATCCGATCCACGTGGTTTCGGCGCGGGTCGCCGGCGTCGAGGTCTTCGTGGAGCAGCCCGCCGAACAGCTCGATCCCGCCGAGTGGGTTTCGAACCTCGTGGGCGATGCCGGACAGCATCATCTGAAGTCGGATGTCCCGAGCCCGGAGCGCCTCCGTCATTCGGTTCATGGTGGTGGCCAGCACCCGGGCCTCGTGGGGACCCTCGACGGCGACCTTGGTCTGCAGCTCTCCTTCCCCGATCCGTCGAGCGGCGGCGGCGAGGCGAGAGAGGGGAACGGCGACCCAGCGTCCCACGGTCGATGCGAGGACGATCAGGATCCCGAGGCCAACCGCGGTGCCGCCCCACAGGCGGGCCCGCAGTCGATCCAAGGCTTCGGTGTAGTCGGCGGGGGCGGTGGCGGCGACGTAGCCGACGATGGCGCCGTCGTGGCGAAAGGGCGCGTAGCCGCTCTTGTGCGGTCGCCCCTCGGGCCCTTCGAAGAGGAGGGAGGCAACGGCGTCGCCGCCCAGGACCTGGCTGAGCTCGAAGGCGTCGGCGGCGGCCCGAAGGTAGGGCTCGCCGATCCGGCGCTCGCCGGCCGAGTCGACCACCACCCCGCGCTCGGTCGCGACCACCAATCGAGGGACGCCGGTGGCGGCGGCGAGCTCGGCCAGTTTCTTTCGGGCGCTGCGCGCGGTCCGTCGATCGTCGTCACCTTCACCGAGGAGAACTACGCGGCCCGGGAGGAGCGCCGCCGCGCCGTGGGCGACCGAGACCAGCCGGCGGCCCAAGGAGGCCTCCAGGGCGGCCTGGCTCGATACGTCGACCATCCACACGACGCCGGCCAGGACGAGCAGAGCGGGGCCGACCACCGCCATCAAGAGCTGGGTTCTGAGGGCCACGGCGGGAATTTAGATCAGCGGCGCCAATTTTGTTGGCCGATGCGGTGCGGCATTGGCCAACCTGAGGCCAATGAACACGCAGGTTGCGCTAGACACCGTCTGGGTCATCGTCGCTGGCGTCCTCGTCTTCTTCATGAACGCGGGCTTCGGCCTCCTCGAGACGGGCTTCTGTCGGGCGAAGAACGCGGTCAGCGTCCTCACCAAGAACTTCGCGGTGGCCTCCATCGCGGGCTTGGCCTTCTTCTCCATCGGGTTCGGGCTGATGTTCGCCGACGGGAGCGTGGTCGGTCTGGGAGGCTTCTTCCTCGGCGGGGCCGACAACAGCCCGGCCGTGAACGAGGCTTACGCGGGGGTATTCGGGTCCCTGAGTTGGGCCGGCATCCCGCTGGAGGCGAAGTTCTTTTTCCAGGCCTGCTTCGCGATGGCGGCTGCCTCCATCGTGTCGGGGGCAGTGGCCGAGCGTATCCGCTTCGAGGCCTACCTGATCTTCTCCGCCGTGCTCGTCGCCCTGGTCTACCCGATCACCGGCCATTGGATCTGGGGCGGGGGGTGGCTGGCCGGCTTCGGCTTTTGGGACTTCGCGGGCAGCACCCAGGTCCATGCGGTCGGCGGCTGGGGGGCTCTGACCGGGGCGATCCTGGTCGGGCCCCGCATGGGCCGCTTCGGGAAGGACGGCCGGGTGACCCCCCTTCCCGGCCACAACCTCGCCCTCGCCACCGCGGGAGGCTTCATCCTGTGGTTGGGGTGGTTCGGCTTCAACGCTGGCTCCACCATGGCCGCCGACCCCGTCGCGATCGCCCACATCGCCACCACGACGCTGCTCGCCTCCATGGCCGGCGTCGCCGGCGCCACCATCGCCGGCTACAGCGTCAACAAGACCTTCGACCTCACCATGATGGTGAACGGCTGCCTGGCGGGCCTGGTCGGCATCACCGCCGGCTGCGCTTTCGTATCCGCCGGCTCAGCGGTGTTCATCGGTCTGGTGGCCGGTGGGCTGGTGGTGGCGGGCATCCATGCCCTGGACCGCTTCCGGATCGACGACCCGGTCGGCGCCATCCCCGTTCATCTCGTGAACGGGATCTGGGGCACCCTGGCGGTGGGCCTCTTTGCCGAAGCGCGCTTCGTGGCCGGCGTGGGCGACGGCCTGCTGTACGGCGGTGGTGCCAGGCTGCTGCTCGCCCAGCTGGTCGGTGTGGTGGCGGTCGGTCTGTTCGTGGCCGCGGCGGCGACCGGCACTTGGTACGCCCTGAAGGCCACGGTCGGTCTACGGGTGGACCCGGAGCACGAGTGGGAGGGCCTCGACATGTCCGAGATGAGGATGCGGGCCTACCCCCCGGATTCGGGACGGCGGGACGTGCCGCCGGAAGCATCGGCGCCGGCTCCGCAGCCGGCCGCCCCCTTGGCGGAGACCGCGTCCGAGCAGTAGGCGGAAGAGGTGCGTGCCTGGATCAAGACCGCCGACGGTCCTCCCGAGCTGAAGTCATTGCGCGAGTCGGACTGGGCCGAAGTCGACGGCGACGCCTGGGTCGATGTGGCCTTCTCGACCGTCAACTACAAGGACGCGCTGGCCGTGACCGGCAAGGCGCCCATCGTGCGCAAGCATCCGATGGTGCTGGGGCTCGACTTCAGCGGCACGCTGGCCGCCGGCGCGGGCGGCCTGAAGGCGGGAACGCCCGTGGTCGGCAACGGCTGGGGCATGAGCGAGACCCACTGGGGCGGCTGGACCGAGAAGACGAAGGTCCCAGCCGATTGGCTCACGCCGATCCCCTCGGTCTTTTCGCCCCGGCAGGCGATGGTGATCGGCACCGCGGGCTACACCGCGAGCCTGTGCGTCCTGGCCTTGAAGGAGGCCGGCTTGCGGCCCGCCGATGGCGGCGTGGTCGTCACCGGCGCCACCGGGGGTGTGGGCTCGGTGGCGGTGCACCTGCTGGCCAAGCAGGGCTACCGAGTGTTGGCGGTGACCGGGCGGCGCGAGCACGAGGACTGGCTGAAGTCGCTCGGTGCGGCGGAGCTGCTGGAGCGGAGCGAGCTGGAGGGCAAAGTCCGGCCTCTGGGCAAGGAGCGTTGGATCGGCGCCGTGGACGTGGTGGGCTCCACCGTGCTCGCCAACCTCATCTCGATGACCAAGTACGGGGGCGCCATCGCTGCCACCGGTCTGGCCGGCGGCATGGATCTGCCGGCCTCGGTCGCGCCTTTCATCCTTCGGGGCGTGCGCTTGCTCGGCGTCGACTCGGTGTACTGTCCGACCGAGCGCCGAGAGCGGGCCTGGGCCCAGCTCGCCGAGCATCTCGACGTGACCACCCTCGAGGCCCTGCAGACCGAGGTCGCCTTCGACGCCATTCCCCAGGCCTGCGAAGACCTCCTGGCCAACAAGACCCGAGGCCGCCTCCTCGTCCCCATCCCCTGATCCAACGCACCGCGCTCGACAGCGCGAAGACCCCGCGTTAGCTCTCCGGCTGCACGGGGGTGCGGGCGCGCAATGCGGCGCGCCGGCTGAGACAGTCCCTTGGAACCTGAACCCGTTCGTACGGGCGTAGGGAGTGCACCAGGACCGGGCCTCGCTGCTTTGCGGGTCCGGCGAGCGCCGCGTTGGGGCGGCGCCGAGGGAAGACCATGCACAACCGAAATCTGCTGGCCGACGATGTCGCCATCGTGACCGGCGCCAGTCAGGGCATTGGGGCGGCCATCGCCCGGGCGCTCGCGGCCGAAGGCGCCGCGGTTTGCGTCAACTACTTCCGGTCGAAGGAAGCCGCGGAAGGCCTCGTCGCCGAGCTGACGGCCCAGGACCGACGGGCGATCGCGATTCAGGCCGACGTCCGAGACCGAGACCAGGTGCGGGCGATGGTGAACCGAGTCGTCACGACCTTCGGGGGCGTCGACGTGGTGGTGAACAACGCGCTTCACGACTATCGCTTCGATCCGGCCAACAACCCCCGCTTCGAAGAGATGGAGTGGTCCCAGTTCCAGGCGCAGCTCGACGGCACGGTGGCCGGCGCCACCCACGTGATCCAGTCGGCGCTTCCGTCGATGCGGAGCCGCGGGGGTGGAAGCGTGGTCAACATTTTGACCAACCTCATCTCCAACCCGGTCGTGCAGTACCACGCGTACACCACGGCGAAGTCGGCCATGCTGGGCTTCTCGAGGAACCTCGCCGCCGAGCTCGGGCCCGAAGGCATCCGCGTCAACATGATCGCGGGCGGCCTCATCATGACCACCCGAGCCAGCGAGCCCACCACCGAAGAGGTCCAGAACCTGGTCCGCTCCATCACCCCGCTCCGGCGACTCGGCGCCCCCGACGACATCGCCGACGCCGTGGTCGCCTTCGCCAGCGACCTCACCCGGTTCGTTACCGGCCAGCTCGTCGCCGTCGACGGCGGGCTCACCATGCCCTGAGCCTCGTCCCGCTTGGGATCAGGAGGCCGAGGAGAGGGACGGATCTCGTCCCGCGAGGAGGCGGAGGGCCTGGTCCATGTAGGTGGGGGCGCCCCACAGGCCGAGGACGTCGCCGCTCCGGATGGGCTCGGCGCCGGTGGGGAGGGTGACGAGGCTTTCGCCGCGCTGAATGGTCAGCACCACCACCCCGGTCGCGGCTCGGAGGTCGAGGTCAGCCAGGGTCGTGTTCTCGGGCCAGACGTCTTCCGGGACCTTGAACAGCTGGACGGCTTCGAAGCCCGGGAACGGAAGGCCGGTCTCGTCGTCGGCCGCGGCGGGAGGTGGGTCGGGCGTTTTCGCGGGGTCGAGGGAGGACTGCGAGCGACTCTGGCGGGAGAGCTCCCGAGCCATTCGTTCGGCCCCGGACCGGAGCTCGGACTCGAGGCCGCCTGCGTTTCGGACGAGCACCCACGAGAAGGCGCCCGCGATCGCGAGCACGATCGGGAGGCCGATCGGCGCCGGGAGCTCGGGCCGAAGGACGGCGGCGGCGGGGAGGCCGACGGCGAGGGTGGCGGTGATGTGGACGGTGTCTCGAACGAGGCGGTGCACGGTCCGGCGGTCCGAGCCCTGGGGCCCGGCTTCGGCGACGAGGTCTGCGATGACCGAAGACAGTACGAGGACGTTGCGCGCCAGGCCGTAGAGGAGGGGGATGACGAGCAGGACGATGAGCACCCCAACCAACGCGCCAGCCACGCGCTCCGAGGCGCCTGTGGCTTCGCCCAGGGCAGAGCGCAGCTCCTCGAACCAGGTCAGGGCGCAGGCGAGCAGGAGGACGGCCACCGCGGCGTCCACCAGCGCGAAGCGAATGGCGCTGGAGGCCCGGCTGCGGATGTGGCCGCTGCTCCGGGTCCCGATGCTGGCGAACCACTGCTCGTACAGAACGATCAAGCGGTGAACGCGGCTCGGCAAGTGGTGGTCCACCCAGCGCAAGATCGGCTCGGTGTGCCGGATCGCGAGGGGCGTCGTGAAGGCGGTGAGGAGGGCCACCGCGAGGAGGACCGGCTGCATCTGGGGTCGAACGACGCCGGCGCCAATGCCCAGGCCCACGATGATGAAGGCGAACTCACCGATCTGACCGAGGGCGAGCGCGGAGGCGAGGGAGCGTCGAAGTCCGCCCCCCACCAGCACGCCGGCCGTCGTGACCGAGACGAGATGTCCCAGGATGACGACGGCGGTCAGCGCGAGGGCGACGGGGAGCTGGGCGACGACGACGCTGGGGTTGAAGCTCATCCCGACCGAGACGAAGAAGACGGCCCCGAACACGTCCCGCAACGGGACGATCTGGTGCTCGACCTTCTCGGCCAGACCCGACTCGGCCACCAGCACGCCGGCGACGAAGGCGCCGAGGGCCACTGAGTAGCCGAGGCTGGAGGCGAGGTGGCCGAGCGAGAAACACAGGCCGACGACGAAGACGATCAGAAGCTCGTCGCTCCCCAGCTTCGACACCCAGCGCACGAGCCGAGGGACGATCAGGAGGCCGAAGACCAACAGCGCGACCAGGACCGCACCGAGCTTGCTGAGCACGAGAAGGAGGTCACGAAACTCGAGGCCGCCGCCGCTCGCCACGCCGGTGAGGGCGGCGATCAATACGATGGCGAGGACGTCTTGGACGACGAGGACGCCCAGAACGCTGGAACGAACCTCCTGCGGCACCGGCTGCTCGGCGAAGATCCGGCTCACCACCATGGTGCTGGAGATGCAGAGGCTGCCGGCTACGAAGGTCGCCTCCAAGGACGAGGAGCCGAGCATCGAGGCCACGGCGTAGGCGCACCAGCCCAGAAAGCCGACCTGGATGAGGCCGGTGACGCCGCTGGTCGGGAGCACGCGGAGCAGCTTCGTGATGCTGAACTCGAGGCCGACCGCGAACATGACCAGCACCACGCCGAGCTCGGCCAGCGTCTCCACCCGCTCCGCGTCGGCGAAGAGCGGCACCGGCAGGTAGGGGCCCACCACGAAGCCGGCCATCAGGTAGGCGAGGATGGTCGGCTGTCGAAAGCGGCGGGCGACCACGCCGGTCACCCCCGCCACCGCCAGAACCAGTGCTAGGTCGGCGACGAATCCAGGACCGTAGTCGTGCACGCACCCAGGTCGTTATCACGGGCTAAGGTCCGCGTGCGAGGCGTGAGACTACCAGCCGAAGTGGCGCTTGATCGCCTCGCTGCGACGGCGGAGGAGGATGGGGATCCGGTAGGCTTTGAGGATCCGGCCGATCTGCGCGTCCGCGAGCCGATGGCCGAGCTCGACGAGCTGCCGGTCGTAGGGGAGCCAGAAGGGCTCCGGACTCTTGCTCTCGTCGACGAGCACTGCGTTCGGACGACCGAAGGTGGACAGGGCATGGACGCTGTTCGCGATGCCGGGGCCGGAGTCCTTGGTGCCGGCCCAGGGGAGGTCGGGGATGGCACCGGTCAGCGCATGGTTGTTGATGGTGACGACCCCGACGTCGAGGCGGCCGGCGAGCTTCTTCGCTCGGTCGATGTCTTTGGACCAGATCGACGCGGTGAGACCGAACTGGGAGCGATTGGCGAGCTTGGTCGCCTCGTAGGCATTGGGTACCCGGACGATCGGGAGAACGGGCCCGAAGGTCTCTTCCCGCACGATGTCCATGTCCTCGGTGCAGTGGTCGAGGACGGTGGGGAGGAAGCCGAGGCCGGGGCCGCTGCGATGCCCACCGCACACGAGCCGCGCGCCCTTTCGCAGGGCGTCCTTGACGTGAGCGTCGACCTGGTCGAGCTGCCTCTTGTTGACGAGGGGCGCCACGTCCACCCCCAGGCGAAGGCCTCGGAACGCGATGGCCAGACCCGCCACCAGGGGGTCGGCCACCGCCTGATCCACGGCCGCCACCTCGATGGCCCCGCAGGCCTGACCCGCATTCTGCAGGGACCACTGCGTGAGGCCGGCGATGGTGCGTTTCAGATCGCAGTCGTTGAGGACGATCGCGAAGTCGTTGCCGCCGAGCTCGACGCTGCACGGGACGCCCCGGCGCGCGCACTCGACCTGAACACGACGGCCGGTCGCTACCGAGCCGGTGAAGGCGCAGGCGTCGATGTCGGCTTCGACCAGAGCACGTCCGAGCTCCGGCCCGCCCACGATGGTTCGGGCCAGGTCGGGAGGCAGCTCCGCCGCCAGGTGGTCGACGAACCAGCGGCTGCTCTCCGAGGCGTACTCGCTCGGCTTGACCAGGATCGCGTTCCCCATCAGCAGGGCCGGAAAGCAGCTCCGATACAGCCCGGCCACCGGAAAATTCCAGGGCGCGATGACGGCCACCACGCCGCGCGGCAGGAGCCGAGACCAGCCGCTCTTCTTGGGAAAGCTGAGAGGATTGAGGGAGACTTTTTTGGGCTGCAGGACGCCTTGCACCATGGGGACCCACGCATTGAGGGTCTCGAGGGGACCGAGAGCCTCGGTAAACAGGGCGTCTGCTTCGGTCTTGCCGACCTCGGCCCGCACGATGGAAAGCAGGCGCTCCCGGTCGGCCAGCATCGCTCTACTGGCTCGGCGAAGCGCTGCAACCCGGGCTTCGAAGCGCTGTCGGCTCCAGACTTGATGGGCGACCCGGGCCGCATCGACCATCTCGGGAAGGCGGTTGGGTTCGGTCGTGGGTAGGGGGGTGAGAGGGCTCAGATCGACCGGGCTGCGGCGGCGGAGGACCATGGGGCTCCTCCCCTCGCCGAACCGAGGCCTCGCATCAAAGGAATTCTTCCTCCCGAGGGCCGTCGAATCACTCGACGGTCCAAGTGTCGCCGGTCCGGATCAGCTCGTGAACGGAGGCTACGCCCCGAGATGGCGCATGCTGAACCTGGTTCAGCACGCCATCCTCGAAGGTGGCCCGCTCGAAGTCTCGGAGCACGCCCATGGCCATCGGGGCCAGAGGCGGCGTCATGCTCCCGAGGACGCTGGCCAGGATTCCGTTCGCCTGCCGCTCGTCGTGTACGAGCAGATCGTCCTCGGCGGCGTCGACGCCGATCGTCACCACCTTGGGCTCGAAGCTGGGCGGCCCGTCCAAAACGATGCCCTTCTCCCCTTCGGAACCGAAGCGCAAGGGCTGACCGTGCTCTAGCCACACCTGCTGGTCGGCACGCAGCTTCTTGTCGGTGAAGCCGTCGAAGGCCCCGTCGTTGAAGACGTTGCAGTTCTGGAAGATCTCCACGAAGGCCGAGCCCTTGTGGGCGGCGGCCCGCTCCAGGACCCGCTCCAGATTCTTTGGGTCTCGATCGAAAGCCCGGGCAACGAAGCTCGCGTTGGCACCGAGCGCGAGGGGGACCGGGTTGAAGGGGGCGTCGATGGAGCCGAAGGGCGTCGACTTCGTCTTCTTTCCCGCCTCCGAGGTCGGGGAATACTGACCCTTGGTGAGGCCGTAGATGCGATTGTTGAAGAGCAGGATCTTGAGCCCGACGTTTCGTCGTAGGGCGTGGAGCAGGTGATTGCCTCCGATGGACAGGCCGTCGCCGTCGCCGGTCACCACCCACACGTCGAGCTCCGGGTTGGCGATCTTCAACCCCGTGGCCACCGCCGGCGCCCGGCCGTGGATGGTGTGAAAGCCGAAGGTGTTCATGTAGTACGGGAAGCGGCTGGAGCAGCCGATGCCCGACACGAACACGGTGTTCTCGCGGCGGGCGCCCAGCTTGGGCATCACCCGCTGTACGGCGGCGAGGATGGCGTAGTCCCCGCAGCCCGGACACCATCGGACCTCCTGGTTGGTGGCGAAGTCTTTTTTGGTCAGTGTAGTAGCGCTCATGGTTGATCTTCCAGGGTCTGGATGTGGTGGACGATCTCCTCCACCGAGAAGGGCTTGCCCCGAACCTTGCTGAGCCCGCGGGCCGGGACCAGGTACTTCGCTCGGACCAAGGTCCGCAGCTGGCCCAGGTTCATTTCGGGGATCAGCACCTGCTCGAAGCCGGCCAGCACGTCTTCGAGGTCGGCGGGCAAGGGGTTCAAATGGCGGACGTGGGCGTGGCTCACGGAGCGGCCTTTTTCCCTCGAGACGTGGACCGCCTGGCGAATGGCGCCGTAGGTCGAGCCCCAGCCGAGCACGAGTATCCGGCCCTGCCGGGGGCCGAAGAGCTCGGTGTGGGCGCCGTCGTGGGCCACCCGCTCCACCTTGGCCTGCCGGACCTGGATCATCTTTTCGTGATTGTCGGGATCGTAGCTGATGTGTCCTGTCTCGTAGCTCTTCTCGATACCTCCGATCCGGTGCTCGAGGCCAGCCCGCCCCGGCAGCGGCCAGATCCGAGCCAGGGTGTCGGGGTCGCGGAGGAAGGGGTGAAAGCCTTCGCTCGGTACGGCGAAGCGAGCCTCGATGTGCGGCAATTCGTCTTGCTCTGGAAGCCGCCAGGGTTCGGAGCCGTTGGCGAGGTAGCCATCGGTGAGCAGGATGACCGGCGTCATGTACTTCAAGGCGATGCGGAAGCTCTCCATCATCATCGCAAAGCAGTCGGAGGGCGTGGCGGCGGCCAGGACTGGGATTGGGCACTCGCCGTTTCGGCCGTGGATGGCCTGCATCAGGTCCGCTTGCTCGGTCTTGGTCGGCAGGCCCGTGGAGGGGCCGCCTCGCTGCACGTTCAGCACCACGAGGGGGAGCTCGGCGCTCACCGCGAGGCCCAAACCCTCGGTCTTGAGGGCGATGCCGGGGCCCGAGGAGCCGGTCAGGGCCAGCATGCCGCCGAAGCTCGCTCCGATGCTGGCGGTGATGGCGGCGATCTCGTCTTCGGCCTGCATGGTCCGCACGCCGAGGCTCTTGTGCCGGGACAGCTCGTGCAGCACGTCCGACGCCGGTGTGATCGGGTAGGAACCATAGAACAGCGGTAGGCCGGCGCGTTCGGCGGCCGCGATGGCGCCCCAGGCGGTGGCCTGGTTGCCGGTCACGTTGCGGTAGGTACCGGGCGCCAGCTGGGCGGAGCGGACTTCGTAGGTCTCCTGAAACAGCTCTGCGACCTCTCCGTAGAGGTAGCCGGCCTTGAGGGCGCGCCGGTTGGCCTCCGCCAGCTCACCGTCTGCGAACTTCGCGTCGATGAACGCCAGCGTCGGCTCCAGCGGCCTCGAGTACAGGTAATAGATGAGGCCCAGCGTCCAAAAGTTCTTGGTGCGGCCGATCTCTTTGAAGGACAGCTTGCTGTTTTCACCCTGGATCTTCTCGACCTGGGTGGTGATGTTCATGGAGAAGCTTCGGTAGGCGGAGAGGCTCCCGTCTTCCAGCGGGTTGCTCGTGTAGCCGGCCTTCTCCAGGTTGCTCTTGGTGAAGGCGTCCTGGTTGAGGATCAGGATGCCCCCCGACTTCAGATCCGGCAAGTTGACCTTCAAGGCGGCGGGGTTCATCGCCACCAGCACATCGGGATGGTCGCCCGGGGTGTAGATGGCGTGATCGGAGAAGTGGATCTGAAAGCCCGATACGCCGAAGGTCGTCCCTGCCGGCGCCCGGATCTCGGCCGGGAAGTCAGGGAAGGTCGATGTATCGTTTCCGAGCCGGGCGGCGGTCTGGGTGAACTGGGTGCCGGTGAGTTGCATCCCGTCTCCGGAGTCGCCGGAGAAACGAATGACCGCATCGTGAAGGGTCGTCGGTCGATGCTTCCTTGGGATCTGGACGAGGGCGTCCGACGTCGTCATAGCCCGTTTGTCACCTGCTCGGGACGAAAGCGGCAAGGCAGAGCGCCAAGACTTCAGCGGTGGCTGCGGGTTCCTTCGTGGGCAGCAGCGATTCGGTCGTAGGCCTCTCGAAGGCCTCGGGCGAGCCGGGTGGCGGCCGCTTTCTCGGCGGGGTCGGCGAAGCGGTCGGGGTGGTAGCGCTTCATCAGTCGCCGGTAGGCCTGCCTTGCCTCCTCCACCGGCGCCCCTCGCGGCAGCTCCAGGTCCCGGTAGGCGGTGTCGAGCGGATCGTCGACCGGCGGGCCTGGGGGAGGGTGGCGGGGCTCCTCGAAGCCCACGTCGTCAGGGTCGTCGGGCCCGGAGCGGGGGAAGAGTCGGCGTTGGGCGGCGGACAGCTCGGCCCGGGCGATGTTCAGGAGACGCTGCCGTAGGCTCACTGCAAGCGCAGCATACGCCCGACTTGTTCCCAGTTCAGCGCATACTCGGCCCTCGGGCCTTCGCCGCCCGAAAAATCGAAGGAGCGGGCGACCTCGGGGCTGAGGCGAGCGGAGCCGAACTCGGAGCGCCGGCACAGGGCCTCGGCCCCTTCCACGGCGGCGCCGGAGCCGATCAGCCGGCGGATCGGCCCGTCGCTCCAGACCTCGACGTGGAGCTCGGCCCAGCAGGCGCCGGCCCGCAGTCGCTTGGCCTGTCCGGGCCGCAGTCCCTCGGCGATGCCGGCCAAGCACTCGGGGGCGCCTCGGCCGCCGTCGTCGATCCCGTCGTCCATGAAGGCGGCGACGAGACGACCCTTCTCCATGCCCAGGACGTAGCCGTTGCGCTGCCCGACCAGACGCACCCAGCCCCGCACCAAGGCGGCCCACTCGCCCAACCCGTGATCGTCTACCAGGACGTCTTCGGAGCTCCCCGGCCCAGGGTCCAGCTCGAGCACGATCGCCACTCCGGGTTGCCGCAGTCGAGGGTGGGTGCCGCTCCCGTCGACCGGCGTCGGAAGGGACCAGGGGGCGCGGTCTCGGTCGCCCCGGTCCAGCATGGCTCCGATCAAGTGAGCCGAGCCCTGAAGCGCGTCCAGGTCCATGATCGAAAAGGATGGGCCGGCGCGCTCGACATACAACGCGCCGCGACTGTCGTAGCTCCCGATCGGCACGCAGGCGACGGGGTGGCGAGCTCCGCACCCCACGAAGCGCGGATCCTTGGCGGGATGACTGACCGCGATGGGGAAGCGTCGCTGGATGACCCACTCCGCGATCCGGGGGTCGATCTCTTGCTCCCCGCCTTGACGATGGCGCTGGGCGGCCACGACGATGGAGCCGTCGGCTTCTCGTCGGATGATCGCCGCCGCGTGGGTATGGAAAGCGTGCTCGATGCCGGCCAAGCTGCGGGCGAGGGGCGTGTCGGAGGCATTGGCGTGGGCGAGATCCACGAGGCGAAGGAGGAGCGAGGCCACGCCCGGTGGAGCGGAAGGTTCGGTTTGGGCCTTGGCTGCGTTCCGCGTGGACGAGCTCGAGCCACGGCGCGGCGGCTGCGAGGGCGCGGGTCCAAAGCGAAAGGCGAGCTTGAAGGCGCCGACCCGGATCACGTCTTCGTCGCGAAGGGCGCTGGTGTAGACCCGTCGTTCGTTGACGAAGGTCCCGTTGTGGCTGCCGAGATCCTGTACCGTGGCGCGCCCCTCGAGAAAGCTGATGCGGGCATGGTGGCGGCTGACCAGGGCGTCGGTGAGAATGATGTCGTTGGCCGGCAGGCGCCCGATGGCGTTGATGCCCTCCCGCAGCATGACCGGACGTGCTTCGAGACCTGGACCGTCGATCACCACGTGCGCTTGCTGCACCGCGGGAGCCGGGTGGTCGGGGCCGGTCATCGCCAGGAGACCCTAAGGGCTCGGCGCAGGCGGAGTCACGGTACCAATGTGTGACTTCTGCACACGCCTGGAAGATTCGGCTATCGGTATCCGAACGGTCCCTTTCATGGACGCTCGGCGGCGGGCACGGGTTTCGCTCAACCAGCGAAAAAGTTCACGAGACCCGAGCCGAGAGGCGCTTCGCCCTTGGCTCGGTAGCGCATCGTGTTAGGACCGCTATGGATTTAGATCCATTCCAAACAGGAGCAGGAGAGAACAACATGACCTACATCGGACAGAAAGCACCCCTTTGGACCGCCAAAGCCTTCGTGAACAACGAAGAGAAAACCATTTCCAGCAAGGACTTCGAGGGCAAGTGGCACGTCCTCTACTGGTACCCGCTGGACTTCACCTTC
>CAYZFR010000014.1:0-32977 GCA_964477875.1 uncultured Myxococcales bacterium | reverse complement strand
TACGCGCCCTCTTCGTCGGACCACCTCGGACGAAGCTCGACTCGGCCTTCATTTTCAAGTTTCTACTGACTCAGGACACTAGGGCACCTCACCTGGCGCCGGCCGATGTGCCTCTGTCGTTGGAGCGCCGAGTCGGCGGTGCTAGAACAGGGTGGTGCGTTCCGCTCTTCCGATTCTGCAGGACGAAAACGGCCAGCCGGCCGGGGTCCTGGACCGCGGCAAGCCCAGCTGGCTCAAGATCAAGGCGCCTTCGGGCGAACACTATGAAGCGCTGAAACAACGGGCGCGGCGCCTCACTTTGGCCACCGTCTGTGAGGAAGCGCGTTGCCCCAACATCGGCGAGTGCTGGAGTATCGGCACCGGCACCTTCATGCTCATGGGCGACACCTGCACCCGGGGTTGCCGCTTTTGCGCCATCAAGACCGCCAAGCGCCCGCCGGCGCTCGACCCCGACGAGCCGCAGAAGATCGCGGAGGCGGTAGTCGAGATGGGCCTCAGCTACGTCGTGCTCACCAGCGTCGACCGCGACGACGTCGAGGACGGCGGCGCCGCCCACCTGGCCGACTGCCTGCGCGCCATCAAGGCAGAGAGCCCCGACGTCCTGCTCGAGATGCTGATCCCCGATTTCACGGGGAATCGCGACGCGCTTCGTAAAGTCGCCGAGGCCCCCATCGCGGTCATGGCCCACAACCTGGAGACCGTTCGCCGCCTCACCCCGACCGTCCGCGACCCCAGGGCCGACTACGACCAGTCCCTGGACGTGCTGCGCTGGACCAAAGAGCTCGCCCCCGGGCTGCTCACCAAGACCTCCCTCATGCTCGGGCTCGGCGAGACCGAAGACGAGGTCGTCGAGGCCATGAAGGACTGCCGCGACAACGACGTCGACATCATCACCTTCGGCCAGTACCTCCGCCCCTCCAAGAAGCACTTGGCGGTGGTGGAGTACATTCACCCCAACACCTTCGACCGCTACGCTGACATCGCAAAGGAGCTCGGCTTCGGCTACGTGGCCAGCGGTCCTCTGGTGCGCTCCTCCTACCGGGCCGGCGAGCTGTTCATCGAGAAGACGCTCCGTGCCCGAGGCGCGCCGACCCCCGTTCGCGCACGAGCATGAGTCGCGTCGCCGTCATCGGCGCCGGACTCAGCGGGCTCGCGTGCGCCCGGGAATTGAGCCAGGCCGGCCACGAGGTCCGCGTGTTCGACAAAGCCCGGGGGCCCGGAGGGCGCACCGCGACCCGTCGCACCGAGCCTGGTCCCTGTTTCGACCACGGGGCCCAGTACTTCACCGTTCGCGAAGAGCGCTTTCAGACCCAGGTGGACACCTGGGCCCGGGCGCAGATCGTGGCGCCATGGGAGGCTCGGATCGGCGTGCGGGAAAATGGGCGCCTGAGCGCCAAATCGGACGGCCCCACCCGCTGGGTTGGGGTGCCGGGCATGAACGCCTTGGCTCGGACCCTCGGGACGGAGCTGGACGTGCAGTACGAGACGCCCATCACCGAGCTGCGCCACGAAAACGGGGGCTGGCACCTGGTGGGGGGCCAGGAGGCGGGCTTTGATGTGGTGGTGTCGAGCCTGCCGCCGGCGCAGTCGAAGGCGCTCTTGGCGGGGCACGGCGAGGCCGAGGCCCTGACCGACCAGGTTCGAATGACGCCCTGCTGGACGGTGATGCTGGCCTTCGTGCGGCCCCTGGACGTCGACTTCGACGGCATCTTCGTCAACGAAGGGCCGCTGTCCTGGGCGGCCCGGAACTCCAGCAAGCCGGGCCGGCACGAGACCGAGACCTGGGTGCTTCACGGCGGAGCGGAGTGGTCCCAGACCCACCTGGAGCTCCCGCCGCACGAAGTGGAAGGGAAGCTCCTCCAGGCCTTCTTCGAAGCCGTCGATATCGAGCCGCTCCAGACGACCTTTCACGCCGCCCACCGCTGGCGCTACTCGGCCCCTGAAAGGGCCCTCGACGTCGGCTGCTGGTGGGACCCCGAGCGGGGACTGGGCCTGACCGGAGACTGGCTGAACGGAGCCCGGGTCGAGGGCGCCTTCCTCTCGGGCCTTCGCATGGCCGACGCCATCATGGCGGCGTGAGCACCGGGACCGACAAGCTGTGCGCCGTCTGCGGCCGGCGCATCGAGTGGCGGAAGAAGTGGGCCAAGAACTGGGAGCAGGTGAAGTACTGCAGCGCCGCCTGCCGCCGGAACAGGAACAGCGGCCCCCAGCGGGCGCTCGAGCAGGCCATCCTCGATCTCCTCGCCCAGCGAAAGCGGGGCGGCACCATCTGCCCCAGCGAGGCGGCCCGCGCCGTCGGTACCGAGGCCACCTGGCGAGAGCTGATGGAGCCCGCCCGTCAGGCCGCCCGACGCCTCGTCGACCGGGACCAGGTCGAGATCACCCAGAAGGGCAAGGTCGTCGACCCCAGCCTCGCCAGAGGTCCGATCCGGATCCGCCTCCGTCAGTAGAGCTGCTCGACGACGGCGCCGGAGTAGTAGTGCGCCAGGATCTCCTGGAAGCTCTGGCCCTTCTCGGCCCGGCCGATCGCGCCGACCTGGCACATGCCCGAGCCGTGGCCCCAGCCGCCGCCGACGAACTCGACCGCGAGCAGGCGGCCAGCGGCATCCCGTTCGTGGTCGAGCACGAACATGCCGCTGTGGAGGCCGCCGAAGCGCCGGCGGACGGGCAGCTCTCGAAGCACATCCGAGGTCCGTTTTCGGCCATGGATCCGGACACCGCTGACCCGTCCACCGGGACCTCGCCCCAGGATCTCGAGCCGCTCCACCTGACCCACGCCGAGCTCGGCCACCAGCTGGTCGAGGGCCTCGGCCTCGAACCTTCGACGCCAGCGGTACTTGCCGGCCTGGACGACGCTGGAGCGGGCGTCATAGGTCGGCGGCTCGGACTCCAGGAAGGCCCGGATGTTGTCCTCGTCGAGCCCGCCGGCGAAGGGCCGCAACAGCGGGTCGGCGGGGTCGCCGTCCAGCCGAGCCCGCAGGCTAGGCTTGGGGGCTTGGTCCCAGACGACGTCGTTGTTTTCGGTGAAGCCGCCGCAGGTCGAGCTGTAGACCGAGGGAACGAGCTGCAGCGGCGCCTCCACGCTGGCTCGGGGCCGAACCGCGAGCAGGCCCCGGGTGGCTGCGATGGCGGCGTCGGTCCGGCGGTCTTCCCGCTCCACACCGCGATACACCTGGCAGTGCTGCTCGCCGCACAGGTGGAAGGGGACGTCGAAGTGCCGCAGCCCCAGTTTGGCGAAGATGGCGCCTCGGGCCGTCACCGCCTGGGCCTTCAAGGCTTCGACGGGGGCAGAGGCAAACATCTCGGCGGGAACCAGCCCGCTCAAGAGGCGCTCCGCCGACACCGCGTTGATCAGACTCAGCCGGCCATCGGGATCGCTGGCGGCGTAGAAGTGACCGCCGTAGCGCCCGCGCCCAACCCACTCCAGGTCGGTCCCCTGGGCGGTGGTCACACAGACCGCGCCCTCGGCCTCGTGGAGGGTGCGGCCGTTGGCGTCGGAGATCCGGACCTTGGACACCGGCTCGTCCAGGTCGGATTCGAGGGCCGGGGCCCGACCTTCGGCAGCGAAAATGGCCTGGCGGAGGGCTTCGGCCTTTTCCCGGTCGCCGCCGCCCAGCCAAAGCCGACTCTCTCTGGTGTCGAGCACGTTGCCCCGCAGCGCCACCAAGACGCCGGCGTCGACCCAACGGTGGGCTCGCTTCCAGCGCTGGGCCTTGGCCAGGGCTTCTGGCTCTTCGCCCGGCTGAACGGTCGCCGCCCGGACCCACCACCGGCGGCGCCCGGCGGCGCGCAGGGAGGTCAGCTGCGCCGGGCCATCGACAAAGACCACTTTGGGGAGGCCGCCTTCATCGAAGAAGATGCGCAGCGGACGCTCGGCCCGGATCTCGGCCTTGGCCAGGCCCTGACCGATGCCGATGGACAAGGCAGGGACGCCGCCGACGAAGCGAAGCCGAGCCTCATAGAGCTCGCGGAGCTGCAGAGGACGGAAACGAGGATAGTCGGGGGCGGCCGATGCGCGGTGGCTCGGCCCGCCGAACAGGGCCAGCAGGCCGCCGAGAAAGCTCCGGCGGTCCATCCAGGCCGCTCAGCGCTTGGAGAACTGGAAGCGTTTGCGAGCGCCAGGCTGGCCGTACTTCTTGCGCTCGACCATGCGGGCGTCGCGGGTCACGAAGCCGGCCTTCTTCAGAGGCGGACGAAGCTCGCCGTCGGCCTCGATGAGCGCGCGGGTGATGCCGTGCCGGACCGCACCGGCTTGGCCAGACAAACCACCACCGGTGACGTTCACGGAGATGTTCCACTTGCCCTCCTGCTCGATGAGCTCGAGGGGCTGGCGGATGATCATGCGCAGGGTCTCCCGGCCGAAGTACTCGTCGACGGGAGTCTTGTTGATCATGATCTGACCGCTGCCGGGCCGAAGGTAGACTCGGGCCACGGACTCTTTGCGGCGGCCGGTTGCGTAGTACTGCTGCTGCGCCATTTTCGGTTCCTGCTCAGGCCTCGACTTCGATCGGCTGCGGCTTCTGAGCCTGGTGCGGGTGGTTGCTGTCGCCGTAGATCTTGAGCTTCTTCATCATCTTGTTGCCCAAGCTTCCGCGGGGGATCATTCCGGCCACCGCGAGCTCGACCAGTTTGGCGGGGGTAGTGTCCCGTACCTGATAGGCGGTCCGGCTCTTCAAGTTGCCCATGTAGCCGGTGTGCTTGTTGTAGACCGTCTTGTTGATCTTGTCGTTGCCCCGCATCTCGACTTTGGCCGCGTTCACGACGACCACGAAGTCGCCGGAGTCGGTGTGGGGGGTGAAGGTCGGCTTGTGCTTGCCGCGCAGGAGCTTGGCGACCTGAGAGGCCAGGCGGCCCAAGGACTTTCCTTCAGCGTCGACCAACAGCCACTTTCGGTCGGCGTCGTCGTACCCGAAGGACCGGGTGGGTCGCAGATTGGCGATCCGCGGCTTCTTGGCGGCCTGCTCGGACATGAGGGCGTGGGTGATAAAGGCGTCCAGCCGAGCAGTCAAGCTGCAGTTGTGCTTTTACGCTGGCGGCTCAGCTCGGCCAGCGCGTCTTCGACCTGAGCCATCAAGGCCCGGCGACCGGCGTCGTTGTTCCGCAGGCCGGTGGTCTCTATCGGTTTCCCTATACGAAGATGGATGGTGCCGGGGCGGATCCGGAGGCTGTGGGGCGGCAGGATTTTGCCCGAGCCCTCCACGCCGATGGGCAGCACTGGCACCTGAGCCTCCAGCGCCAGGTGAAAGGCCCCTTTCTTCAGGGTGCCCATCCGGCCTTCCGGCGTCCGCGTGCCCTCCGGAAACACCAGGACCGACGAGCCGGCGCGGATCACCGCCGCTGCCCAGCGGAGGCTGTCGGCGGCCTTCTTCCGGTTCCGCCGGTCGATCATGATGGCCGCCCCAGCCCACAACACCCAGCCGAACACCGGGATGCGGCTCAGCTCCTGCTTCGCCACCGGCCGCATCGAGAGGGGAACATGGCCGTACAGCGCCATGACGTCGAAGTGGCTGATGTGATTGGCCATCGCCACGTAGGCGACCCGCTCCCGAAGCGCCGAGTCCCAGCCCTCTCGAATCACCTTTACGCCGCAGAACCTCAGATTGAGGCGCGACCAGGTGCGCGCGACCCAGGTGAGAGCCGGCACGCCGAAGGGCAGCGCCAGGACCCCGAGAAGTGAAAAGACGGTCGTGGTCAGGCCAAGGCCGCAGAGCCGGAGGAAGTTCGCCATTCACCTGCCCCGCCAATCCACATCATCAGCCGGTCGGGCGGGCAATCGGTCATCGTGCACGACCTCTTCCAGGAAGAGCCCTCGGGCGGGAGCGGTCCGGCCGGCCTCCTCCCGGCGGCGGCTCTGCAGGGCGGAAGCGACGCCGCTGGAGTCCCTCTTCCCCCGGCCAACCTCGCCCAGGGTCCCGGCCATGATCCGGACCATGTTCCGCACGAAGGCGTTACCGACCACCACGAAGTGCAAGCGGTGCGGCCCCGCCTCCTCGAGGCGCGCCTCGTAGATCGTGCGGTGGGCGTGCTTGGCCACGCAGCCGCTGGCTCGAAAGGCTTCGAAGTCGTGGGTGCCCAAAAAGGCCTCCGCCGCCGCTCGCATCGCCCCCAGATCCAGGGCGTAGGGCAGGTGCCAAGCCCGGTGACGGTCGAGGGCGCTCGGGGAAGGGCGGGTCCAGTAGACGTACCGGTAGCGCTTGCCGCGGGCGCTTCGCTTCGGATCCCAGCCCGGCGCCATCTCTTCGACCTCGTGCACCACCACGTCGTCGGGCAGATAGCGGTTCAGCCCCCGCAAAAAACTCCGGGGGGATATCTCGCCCTTGGTGTCGAAGGCCGCCACCTGCCCCAAGGCGTGGACCCCGGCGTCGGTACGGCTCGCGCCGCGGACTGGAGTCGCGACCCGAGTCATGGCCTCGACGGCCTCCTGAAGCGCGCCCTGCACGGTCCGTTGGCCGCCCTGGACCTGCCACCCCGCGAAGTCGGTGCCGTCGTATTCGACGACGAGCTTCAGAGTTCGAAGACTCACAGCTCCAAAAACAAACCCACGTTCCAGGTGCCGTCCGAGAAGTCGAAGCCGTCCTGACCGAAGCCGTCGACGTCGCTAAGGATCAGTTCGCCGAAAAGGTAGGTCCCCCGGATCCGGGTCGAGTTGTAGAGATCCCGAGACGAGCTGGGATCGATGAAGTTCAAGTACAAGGCGACGCCGGCGGTGCCGGTGTAGCCGAACTTGCCCCCGAGGCCTCGAATGGTCTCCCCGTCCTCCTCGACCTCGGAGATCCTGCCGCTCCCGTCGGTCGTCCAGTAGATGTCGTAGGCGAGCCCGCCGCGCAGGTAGGGCACGAGGGGGATGGGCGTGCGCTCGAGCAGGAAGTCGGCCCGGTAGAAGAGCTGACCGGTCAGCGGGATCAGGTTGAGGGCGGTGGTGTCGGTCTCTTGCTGAGGAGGCTCGGTATCCGGAGTGAGCGCCCTGCCCTCCCAGCTCACGAAGCCGACCGAACCGAAGGCGCCAAAGCTGCCGAGCTTGGTCCGCAGGAGCTGAAGCTCACTTCCGAACACGAACAGCGGGTTGGTGACGCCGCCGTCCCGAAAGACGTCGACGAAGGCGCTGTTGCTGGTGTCGGTGGCGAGGGCTGGCTGAAAGGGGCCGACCTTGAACTCGAAGCCGATGCCGACGGGGAGCGTCGGCTCGGGGCGCTCCAGCGCCTCGGCCGAGCTGGCGCCCAGTGCGAGGAAGAGGCCGAGGCCGAGAGCCACTCGCCCCCCGCGCCGGCGGGCCCAAAAGCCCGCCGCGAGGAGAAGACTCGAGGCCGGGGCGACGAGGAGCAGCCCGGCCACGAGGGTGAGGAACGACAGGGCGAACTGGGCCCCCGCTCGCCCGCCGGGTACGGTCCGGATCCACTCGGCCCAGGCCGGCCCCTCGGCGTAGTATGCGCCGATGAAGGCCTGGCCGGCCGGATGAGCGGCCAAGATCTCGTCCCGAAAGGCCCGCAGGACCCGAACCATGGGGTGGTCATAGTCGCCGTAGGCCGCGGTGGCCACGAAGCAGAAGCCGCCCTCTTCGATGACCCCGTCTTGATTGAAGCGCTCGAAAAAGTCGTCGACCTCCCGTGGCACGCCGAACCGCACGTTCGAGACCAGCCCCTCGTTTTCGAGGGAGTCGATGGAGCGCATGCCCACCAGGGTGGGCCGACCGTTGACCAAGCCCCCGTCGATGGCGAATTCGCTGAGGGTCTCGCCGATGGTCCCCGACGACTGGACCTCCAGTCCCAGCTCGTCGCAGGGCAGATCTTCGATCTCGAAGGGCCCGGCGTCGGGGTCGAAGCCGGTGTCGTCGACGAAGACGGCTCGGGCGTCGGCGACGATGTCCTCCTCCGGGCGGCGCTGCTGGGCGTCGTCGAGGAGGGCTATCTCGGTCGACGTGTCCACGCAGTAGATGATGCGGCTGAACTCGATCTCTTCCTGCCCCTGCTCGACGGCTCGGTCGAAGCGGAGCGTGAGGCGGTTTTCGCCCGGCAGGACCTCGTTGAGCGCAGGAGGCGGGGGCCGAACGGTGTCGATGGTGAAGATGAAGCTCTCCTGGGCCGAGCGGACGTCGTCCGTGGGATCCCCGCCGGGGAAGATGTTGATGACGATGCTCCGCTCGAAGTTGTCGAGAGCGGCCACGTCGAACTCTCCGATGCGGGTCGTGGTGGACGTGACGCTGACACCCTCCTTGAAGCCCGCGATGTCCGAGGGCAGCATCACGAGGACATTTCGGACCCCGCTGCGCGAGGTGCCCTGAGGGGTGACGGCGGTTTCCCGAAGATTCTGAAACTCGACCAGCGGGGCCTGGTCACCCTCCGTGGTCCGCCGGTCGTAGGTCACCTCGTAGTTGAAGCTTCCTTGGTGGACGGCGGTCCAGGCGAGGTCGATCTCGGTGTTGCGATTCAGGATGTCCTCACGGTTGATGAGCAGGATCTCGTTCCGGGTGATCGGCTCGATGTTGATGACGGGGCGGCTCTGCTGAGCGACGAGGGCCAACGCGAGGAGCGACACGGACATGGGGCGAGGGAGAGGTATGCAAGAATCGTTCCGCTGCCAACCGTAAGTCCCCGCCTGGCCGGCGGCTGCCAGTCCGTCAGCCGGGCTCGCGCCCCGCGTCAATCTGACGAATTCGTGCCGGGCGGAAACCTGCGGGCGAGCCAGCGGACGACCTGGGTGGGTCCGCCTCGGCGGAGACGGTCGTAGGCCCCGACCACCCGAAGGCCAACCCCGGTAGCCTCCAGTCGGGCCAGCAGCACATCGTCCCGGTCCACCGCGTCCAGAGAGCACAGGCTTGCCCCCGGAGCCCGCCGCAGCGCCCGGCCCTGCTCCAGACGGGCCCACAGATCGCCTTGGGGCGGATGGCGGGTCTCGACCTCCAAGACGAAGAGCTCCCCCGAGAAGCTCGGCGTCCAGAGCTGGGTCACGCTCCAAGAGACCTCGGGCATCGCCGCCTGGAGTATGGCCTTGGTCGCCTGCTCGCGCGACGCGGGCTCCGCGCCTTCGGGCGCCGAGGAAGCCCACAGGCCGAAGGCCATGGGTCCGGGGAAGAAGGCCGGCGTCACGTCTTTCATCCCGTAGACGGCTCGAGTCTGTTCGGACAGGGCGTCCATCCCGGCCTTGTCGAAGCTCGCCGCCGACTCCAGCGCCACCAGGCGAGCCGCCGTCGGCTCGAGATCGGCCAGCGTCTCCATCAGCGCCGCCGCGGGCTCCACCGGCCCCGGATCGACGTAGACCCGGCGGGCCTGAAGGGCCGCGGGCGCCTCGACCCAGGCCGCCGCTGCGTCCTCGTGGCCGTCGAGGCCCAGAGCGGCGACCGGAGGCCCCGAAGGCGCAGCCCACAGGGCCTGGGTCACCGGGTCGTCGAAGCACAGGACGAGGGCATCGACCTCGGACAACAGCTCCGGCCCGACCAGGACGAGATCGCCGGTGACGTGCTCGGTGGTCGTGGCCCGCACCCACTCGACCGCGAAGCCACGGTCTTCAGCGCAGGCGACGATCTGTTCGGCGAGAGCGGTGTGGGCGCCGACGAGGGCGACGCGCTTCACGCCGCGCCGAGCTGGAGCAGCTCGTCTTTCTTCAGAAGCTTGAGCTTTTGCAGCCTCTTCTTCTCGAGGCGCTCCATCTCACTGAGGAAGTTCCTCCCATCGAGCTTCGCCAGTCGCTTCTCGAGTTCCGCGTGTTCACGCATCAACCGCTGGATGCGCTCTTCCCGGGTCCACTTCATGGGGTGAGGTCGAGGCTAGGGACCAGCCTGCGCCGGTGTCAATTCCCGCTCCCGGCCGGCCCCAGCCGCTCCTCGACCTCGGTGCGAAGCAGATAGCGAGGCTCGACGTCGATGGCCGCTCGCAGCGCGGACTCGGGCGTGTCACGAACGAGCTGCGCCAGCGCCTCGACCGACGGCCGAGCGAGGGGGGCGACCGGATGCCAAAGCCCCAGCAAGGCGGCCCCGTCCCCGACCAAGACGCAGTCTTGCTCTTCCAGCAGCGCCTTGGCCTCGGCCACCGGCCGAGCCGCCTCCTCGACGAGCACGGCGCCGCCCTCGTACAGACCCATGAAGACCCGTTCGCGCCGGGCGTCCAGCACCGCCGCGACCCGGGGCGCGTCCACGCTGGCCGCCCACAGCCGAAGCGAGCTCACGCAGGCCACGGGACGGGGATGGACGAAGGCCAGCCCCTTCAGCAATGACAAACCGACTCGCAGGCCGGTGAAGGAGCCAGGACCCACCGAGAGACCGTAGCGGGTGATTCGGGACCAATCCGCCACGAGCTCTGCCACGCCGGCGGCGAGGCTGCCTCGGTCGACGGTGTGAAATGATCCGTCGTCCTCGGACAAGGCAACCTGCGCAGGACGGGCGGAGGACTCGATGACGAGGGCGCTCAAAAGATGCCCAGCGCCAGGATGTCGTTCCGCATCGCGAGGACGAACAAGGAGATGATGAACATCAAACCGAACAGGTTCGCGTACTCGCGGGCCTGGATCGAGAGGGGCCTTCGTTTGATCGCCTCGATGAGCAAGAGGAGCAGGTGGCCTCCGTCGAACACCGGAATCGGGAGCAGATTGACGAGACCGAGGTTCACCGACACCGCCGCCAACATGCCCAGATAGACCAAGACCCCCAGCTCTGCGGCCTCGGACGCGAGCTGGAACAGGCGCACTGGGCCGCCGACGTTCTCGACGCTCACCTCGTTGGTGAACAGTTTGAAGATGCCGCGTACGGTGTTGTAGACGACGCTCCACGTCTCCCGGACGGCGGACATGAAGGCTTCACCGATCCCGAGCTGGGCTTCTTCGATGGGGACCGGGGCGCTGGAGTGCCAGGCCGCCTCGGGCCACTGGGCCCGGGCGAGCTGCGTACAGGGAGATCCGTCGCTGGGCATGCTTCGGCCGAAGCCGAGAGCCAGTTCGGTGGTGGGCTTCTTGGTGTTCTCGTGAACGCAGCTGATCGTGGCCGGGTCCAGGTTCAGGAGGAGTGGCTCCCCGTCCCGGCGAAGCTCGACCTCGATCGGCTCCCCCTCGGCCTCGAGGACGCGGCCGGCGAAGGACGTAAAGTTGATGGTGCGATGCCCACCGACGGCCCACACCCGGTCTCCGGGTCGGATCCCAGCCTCGGCGGCCGGTCCCTGGGGCGCCACCGCCCGCACGAACTGTGAGCTGGGCGCCCAGCCCAGGCCTTCTGGCTCACCGCTCGCGGGCACGGTCACCGAAAGGGCGTAGGGTCGAGGAATGTCGGCGCTGAGGACGTCGCCGGCGCGGCGAACGTCGGGCCGAGCCAGGCGCAGCTCGGCCTCCATTCCGGCACGGCGGCGAAAGGCCGAGCGAAGCTCGGTCCAAGACTCGATCTCTTGGTCGTCGACGGCCAGCACAAGGTCTCCAGTCTGAACCTCCTCCGAGCTCAGGGTGGGATCGGCGACGCCGATCCGATGGCCGAAGGCATTGAGGTGAACGCCGATCACGCCCCGCGCGATCGGCTCTCCGAAGAGGTTCTGGTCCGGAGCCTCGTCGGGTACGAGGCGGGTGCGGATCCGCTCTCCATCCCGCTGCACGACGACCTCGATGGACTCCCCTGGATACTTGCTGACGACCTCTCGCATCCGGTCGAAGCTGTAGATCGAGGTGCCGGCGACCTCGACCACACGGTCTCCGGCCTGGAGTGCGGAGTTCGCCGCCGGGCGGCTGGGATCGACGATGCCGACCACCGGAGCGTAGACCTTCGGACCGAGCAGGAAGTAGGCGAAGAAGCAGACGATCGGGAAGATCAGATTGAAGGCCGGACCGGCGAGAGCGATCACCGCACGGTGGCTGATCGGCGCGCTGTCGAAGGCCCGGTCGCGATCGGGGTCGGCCGCCCGATCCTCCTCCGACGTGCTGGGGTCGTCGCCGTGCATACGGACGTAGCCGCCCAGTGGGACGGCCGCGATCTGGTAGGTGGTTTCGCCCCGGGTGAACTGCAGCAGCGGCGGCCCGAAGCCGAGGCTGAACTTGGTAACCTTCACACGGAAGAGCTTCGCGGCGAGGAAATGGCCCAGCTCGTGGACGAAGATCAGGATACCGATGAAGAGGATGAAGGCGGAGACCTTGGTCGCACCGTCCACGGTCCCACGACCTTATCGCCGAACGGCCCCGGGGGACCAGCAACTCCGGTCATCCAACCCGGATCACGAGCCAGCGAAGGCTGAGATCGGCCCCCAAGAGGGCGTACATCAGCACCACCGGGCCCACGAACAGCAGGGCGTCGACTCGGTCCAACAGGCCCCCGTGCCCCGGCATGATGCTCCCCGAATCTTTCACGCCCACCGAGCGTTTCAAGAGGGACTCCGAGAGATCACCGATCATGCCCATCGCGGCGGCGATCGGAGACAGGATCGCCAGATGAAGGGGCGGGATCGGCACCGAAAACAGGCTCCGGATCCCGAACGCCAGTGTGGTGCCCAAGAGCACGCCGCCGGCCACACCCTCCCAGGTCTTGCCGGGGCTGACGAGGGGCGCCAGCTTGCGCCGGCCGAAGGCCCGGCCCGCGAAGTACGCGCCGGTGTCGCTTCCCCAGGACAGGGCGCAGGCGAGGAGGAGCCACCCGAAGCCGCCGGGGAGCTGCCGCAGCGCGCAGGTCGCGGCCAGCAGCCCCCCCGCCCAGAGGACGCCGGTCACGCCCATGCCCATGCGGCGGGCCGCCGTCGGCACCTCGCCCGGGCGCGCCAGCACGTAGCTGGCCGATGCCAACGGAAGCACGGTCAGCGCCACGAGGCCGTTCTCGGCCCCCAGCTTGCCGGTAAAGATGGCCAGCATGAGCGCCAGCCCCAGGAGCGTGAACAGAAACCGAGCCCACGGATCGTCGCCCATGGTGATCTCCATGAACTCGTACAGGCAGACGGCGCCAACCAGCAGCCCGAAGGCGCCAAACACCCAGCCGCCGGTGAACATCAGCCACAGGACGATGGGTAGCGCGGTCAGAGCGCTGAAGATCCGAAGAGCCACCCGTCAATCCGAAGGCGGCGACGCGAGCTGGCTGCCGGTCAGTCCGAAGCGGCGTTGCCTCTGCCGGAAAGTCTCGATGCACCCGAAGAAGTCGTCCTCGCTGAAATCGGGCCACAGCACCTCGGTGACCACGATCTCCGCGTAGGCCGACTGCCACAACAGGAAGTTCGACAGGCGCATCTCCCCACTCGTTCGAATCAAGAGATCGAGAGGCGGAAGATCTTTGGTGAACATGTAGGCATCGATGGAGGACTCGTCGATGTCGCCCGGCTCGAGGCGACCCTTGGACACGTCGAGGGCGAGGTGCCGGCAAACCTCCACGATCTCCTCTCGGCCGCCGTAGGAAAGCGCCAACGTGAGGATCATGTCGTCGTTGCTGGCCGAGAGGTCCTCCAGGAATCGGAGCTGGTTGCGCACCGACTCCGGCAACCGCTCGAGCTGGCCGATGCCACGAAGCCGGATGCCGTTCTTCATGATGGTAGCCTGCTCTTCCACCAAATAGTCGAGGAGCAGGGTCATCAGACGGTCGACCTCGTCTCGAGGACGGCCCCAGTTCTGGACCGAGAAGGCGTACAGGGTCAGGGCCTGGATCCCCTGCTCCCGGGCCGCGGTCACGATCCGGCGCACCGACTGGGCCCCCTGCGCATGGCCCTCCAGCCGGTGTCGACCGTTCAGCTCGGCCCATCGCCCATTGCCATCCATGATGATGGCGATGTGGCGCGGGAGCTGACCGGGGACGAGCTGGCTGGAGGCGTCGGCAGCCATTAGACCTCCATGATCTCCTTCTCCTTCTTCGTCACGATGTCGTCGATGTTCTTGACGAAGTCGTCGGTGATCTTTTGGACCTGGTCGCCGAGCTTCTTGGCGTCGTCCTCGGGGAGGTCGCCGTCCTTTTCGAGCTGCTTGACCAGGTCGTTGGCGTCGCGGCGGGCGTTGCGCACGCTGATCTTGGCCTCTTCGCCCTTCTGCTTGGCGATCTTGGTGAACTCCTTGCGACGCTCCTCGGTCAGGGGAGGGATGGGGAGCAGGATCTTCTCGCCGTCGTTCTGAGGCGTGATTCCGAGATCGGAAGAGTTTCTGAGGACCTTCTCGATCTCTCCCGTCATGCTGCGGTCGAAGGGTCTCACGGTGATCAGGCGCGGGTCGGCGATGGTCAGGGTCGCCACCTGATTCAAGGGAGACTTGGTCCCGTAGTACTCCACGCGGACGCTGTCCAGCATGCCGAGGTTGGCCCGCCCTGTCCGGATCCGACTCAGCGCCGTCCGGAGGGAGTCGATGGCGTGCTCACCCGCCTGTTCCAGCTGTTCGATGACTTCTTTCTCCATGGTCGTTCAGTTCCTCACCCGAGTTTGGTCTCAACAGTGTGGACGAGGGTTCCCACCGCTTCACCCTGCACGAGACGCCCGAGGTCCCCCGGCCGATCCATGGCGAAGACGACGATCGGAAGCCGGTTGTCCATGCACAGCGAGATGGCCGTCGAGTCCATGACCTTGAGCCCTCGATTTAGAGCGTCGAGGTAGCTGATCTGGGCGAAACGTCGAGCCGATGGATCCTTCATGGGATCCCGCTCGTATACGCCGTCCACTTTGGTCGCCTTCACGATGACTCCCGCGTTGATCTCCATCGCCCGAAGGGAGGCCGCGGTGTCGGTGGTGAAGTATGGGTTGCCGGTGCCAGCGGCGAAGATGACCACCCGCCCCTTCTCGAGATGACGCACTGCCCGCCGGCGAATGTAGGGCTCCGCGATCTGCTGCATCTCGATGGCGGACTGGACCCGCGTCTGGATGCCGTGTCGCTCCAGCGCGTCTTGAAGTGCCAGGGCGTTGATGGAGGTGGCGAGCATACCCATGTAGTCGGCGGTCGCCCGGTCCATGCCGTGGGTCGCGGCAGATACGCCGCGGAAGATGTTACCGCCGCCGATCACCAGCGCCACCTCGACCCCCTTGTCGAGAACGCTGCGGACCTCCTCGCCGATTCGTCGGAGGATGCTCGGGTTGATGGCCTGCCCCTCGGAGGCCAGCGCTTCCCCGGAGAGCTTGAGAAGAATGCGCTGGTGGGCGACCCTTGGTTCCTCCGCCATCGTTGGCGGACCCTAAGTCCCCATGTGGGGCAAAGTCCATCCGTTTTGCCGCCGACTCGACGCTCAGGTGACCGGAATCAGTAGCGAAAAAGTCGAACCCGAGCCGGGTTGGCTGTGGACAGCCACGTCCCCCCCATGAGCCTGCATGAAGCGCTTCACGATGGATAGACCGAGCCCGGTGCCGCCGAACTCGCGGGTGATGCTGTTGTCGACCTGGTAGAAGCTTTTGAAGATCGTCTCCAGCTTGTCGGGCGGGATGCCGATGCCGGTGTCTTTGACGTCGAAGCGCACGAAGTCGCGCTGGGGGGGGCCGAAGCGCCCCCCTGCTTCGCCGGGGAGGACCCCCGTCCACACCCGGACCACCAGGTCGATGCGACCGTGCTCGGGCGTGAACTTCACGGCGTTTCCCATCAGATTTACCAGAGACTGGCGCAATCGCTCGGGGTCGGCCCGGTACTCGGGGAGATCGGTGGAAACGTCGACGCCGACCTCGATGCGCTTCTTCGATGCCTGAGGCACGATGGAGGTCCGGGCCTGTTCGACCACGGTGGCGGTGTCGAGCTCCTGCAGGTTCATCTGCATGGCCCCCGCCTCCATCTTGGACATATCGAGCAAGGAACCGATCAGCGACAGAAGGCTTTCGCCCTTGTCCTTGATCGTCTCCAGATACTCTCGCTGCTCGTCGTTCACGTCGCCGGCCATGCCCTCCAACATCATCTCGCTGTAGCCGATGACGCTAGTGAGCGGGGTCCTGAGCTCGTGAGAAATCATGGCAAGGAAGTTCGACTTCATCTTGTCGAGCGCCTGGAGCTTCTCGAAGGACTCCCGGAGCCGCTGATTGGTCTCCGACAGCTCGTTGTAGCTCGCGGTGACCGACTCGACGTGGAGGCGCTGGGTCAGGTGCGCCTTCATCGCGATGAACGTGATGGTGTCGATGACGCCCCGGAAGTTGTTGAGGATCTTGATGATGGTTTCGTCGGGGGCCTGGCGGATCTTTCCCGCGAAGCTCCACAGGCGGCCGGGATCGAAGTGGGGAAACTCTTCGACCGCCTTGCCTGGCCGCTCGAGATCGTCAGGCCGGAAGGGGCCGTAGATGACGCGCCCCAAGTAGTCGCCGCCGTAGGTGATCGGCATGATCACGTACTTGAGGCCTGAGAAGCAGTACTGCTCGACGATCTTGCCCGCCCCCAGACCCTGGTAATCGAAGCTCTTGATCTTGCTGACGAGGCCCGTGCACTTCTGACGCCCCACCGGGTTCTGGAAGATGTAGCCGCACCAGTCGCCGTTCCCGACCCGGATGTCGACGAGCTTCGTCCCGTCGCCATCGAAGAGCTTGATGCCGATCTTGTAGAGGTCGACGAAGCTGGCGCAGACGTCCTTGAAGGCGTCGAGGTCGAGGAGCTCGCCGAGGCTGATGTGCTCGTCGATGCTGGAGCCGTCGCCGCGAGCGGAAGGTCGCGGCCCCTCGCTGGGCACCACCGGAAGCCGAGCCGAGCCGCTCACTGGCCTGCCCCCCTCGCCGCCGGATCGATGGACTGGAAGATGCCGCGCATGAACTCCTCGCGGCTGATGGCGAACTTGCGCTTGAAGTCGTGGGTGGCGTCGAGATGGTCCCAGAGCAGCTGCAGGCACCCCTGAAGCGTCTCGACCACGCCCTCGCTCCGAATGGCCACCGCGCGGAAGATCGGCTCTTTGCCGGTCCGCTCGTACTCGGAGAGCTCTTTCTCCGAGATGGCGTCCGGCAGGTCCAGCTTGTTGAACTGGATGACGATCGGGACGGCGTTGGGTTCGAGCCCGTTCGCCTCGAGATTCTTGAGCATCTCCGAGAAAGCGACGTTGTTCTGGGCCCGCTGGCTCTTCGCGGCGTCGGCAATGAACACCACCGCATCGCAGCCGGCCAGCACGATGCGGCGGGTCGACTCGTGCATGACCTGACCGGGCACCGTGAACAGCTTGAGCTTGACCACGAAGCCGGAGCGGGTCTGGAAGTGGGCCGGTAGGAGGTCGAAAAACAGGGTCCGATCCCCCTTCGTGTCGAGGGTCATCAGACGCCCGCGAACCCCAGCGTCCATGGAGGCGTGGAGCGCCTCGATGTTGGTGGTCTTTCCGGACAGCGCGGGCCCGTAGTAGACGACCTTGAGGGTCAGCTCTTTGTTGCGGATGTTGAACTGCACGGGGCCTTCCGCGATCTCTCATCGGCACCCACGGCTTCCGCGATAGTCCCAAAGCCGTCCGCTTTCAGCCGGCGGAGGAGACCGGTGGCCATTTCCCCGACGAGGGCAGGCCCACCATAAACGAAACCCGTATAGATTTGTACGAGCCGGGCCCCAGCCCGGATCCGAGCGTAGGCGGCGTCCGGACCGTCGATGCCACCTACACCGATGATCGGAACCTCTTCCCCCAGAACCCCGTAGAGGACTCGGACTACCTCCAGGGCCCTCGGCGCCAAAGGCCGGCCCGACACGCCGCCGTTGAACGCGACCTCCCGACCCAGCAGCTCCAGCCGCTGGGTCGTATTGCTCGCGATCACACCATCCAGCGCCCGGGCCTTCACCCAAGCCCCCACTTCACGAAGTGCTTCATCATCTAGGTCTGGGGCGACCTTCAGAAGGATGGGCCGGCCCGACTCGGCCCGGCGCACCGCGTCCAGAATGGGCTCCAGGGCCTCGACCGCCTGCAAGCTCCGCAGGCCCGGCGTGTTGGGGCTGGAGACGTTGATGACGAGAAAGTCGGCGTGGGGGCCGACCGCCGCCGCCGCCGCCGCGTAGTCGCCAGCCGCCGACTCGAGGGGCGTGGTCTTGGCCTTCCCGACGTTGGCGCCGATCGGGATCCCGGTGCGCCTCTTCGCGAGACGCTCGGCCAGGGCGGGTGCCCCGCGATTGTTGAAGCCCATCCGGTTCAGCAGCGCCCCCTGGCTCGGAAAGCGGGCGAGCCGTGGCCCCTCGTTACCCGGCTGGCCCTCTCCGGGCGTGACCGTGCCGACCTCGACGAAGCCGAAACCGAGGGCGGCCCAGAAGTCGATGGCCACTCCGTCCTTGTCGAGACCGGCCGCGAGGCCGATCGGGTTCGAGAATTCCAAGCCGAAGGCCTGGGTGCGGAGGGCCTGGTCCTCGACGACCGAGAACATGCGCCGAGCCATGGCGCACAGAGCCGGCGAGGCCGCGAATCTCGCCGCCGCGCCGAGGGTCATCTCGTGGGCCTGCTCGGCTCCGAGCCTGAACAGCAAGGGGCGAGCCCAGGCGTAGAGGCCGCCCGCGGCGGTCGTGTTCAATGTGTCCACCATGCCTTCAGCTCCGACACCTCTCGAAAGCGCGGGCTGGCCGGGAGTGCATCCAAAAACGCTCGCCCGTAACTTCGAGACTGCACCCGCCCGTCCATCAGGGCCACCACGCCCCGATCCTCGGGGCCCCGCACCAGGCGACCAAAACCCTGCTTGAGGCGGAGGATGGCGCGGGGCAGGTGAAGCTCCTGGAAGGGCTGGCGCCCCGACCTCCGGACCCGCTCCGCTCGGGCCGCCACCAGCGGATCGCCGGGGCTGTCGAAGGGGAGCCGGTCGATGACCACCAGCTCCAGCGCCGCCCCCGGGACGTCCACCCCCTCCCAGAAGCTGGCGGTGGCGCAGAGGATGGCCGGCGCTTCCTCCACGAAGCGCCGGAGCAGGTCTCGTTTGGCGGCGCTCCCTTGGACGAGGCAGGTCCTCTGGGCTCGGTTGCGGATGGCCTGGTGGGCGCTGCGCATGGCCCGAAGGCTGGTGAACAGCAACAGCGCCCCACCCTCGATGAACTCCAGAAGCTCCAGACTCTGCTCGACGAGAGCCGAGGTCGCCTCCGGATCGTCGGGCTCCTTGGCCGTCCGGGGCGTGAACAGCGCGGCCTGTTGGGTGTAGTCGAAGGGCGAGGCGAGGGTCGTTTCCTCGGTGTCCTCAGGGGCGCCGGCCGCGGCCAGGAAGTAGCGCAGGCCTCCCGGACCGGAGGAGAGGGTGGCGCTGCAGAGGCCAACGGCCCCGAAGCGCGGATACAGGAACTGGCGGAGCAGGTTGGAGACCTCGATCGGCGACGCCCCGAGGGTGGCGGCCCGACCACTGCGTTCGCTCCAGTAGACGTATTCCGGATCTTCGGCCCCGAGCACGAAGCCGATCGCGTCCCTCGCCTCTCGGCAGCGCCGGGCCAGGCCGAGGACGCCCGCGTCACCGGTGGGGAGGCTCTCTAGCCCGTCGGCCAGCTCGCCCAGCCCTTCCACCGCCGCCTCGGCTCGCTCCCGGGCCAGGGCGTAGGCCGGGTCCTCGAGCCCGATCCGCGTGCGCCCTTCCTGCCGGGGCAGGGCCTCGAAGACAGCGTCCGCCCGAAGCAGGACTTGGGTGAGCATCAAGGTGAGCCGGGCCGATCCGTCGGGGCCCTCGGCCAAGAACTGGGTCACGTCCTTGCCCAGCCGCTCCAGCATGCGCCGGGATATCGTGCCGCCGAAATACTCCGAGGCCACGCTCTCCAGACCGTGGGCCTCGTCGACCAGGAGCACGTCGGCCTCCGGAATGACCTCGAAGCCCCCTCGCCCGGGGCCCGCCATCTCGGCCCTCGCCTTGAGCGCGACATCGGACATGAGCAGGTGGTGATTCACCACGATGATCCGGGCCCGCTGGGCCTCCTGCCGCATGCGAACCACGAAGCAGCCCTCGTAGTGACGGCAGCGCATCCCGGTGCAGGTCTCGGAGCGCGCGTCGACCTCGCCCCAGCGAGGATCGTCGTCCCGCAGCACCGGAAGCTCGGCCCGATCGCCGCGCTCGGTCCGCTGGGACCAGTCTCGGACCAGGGCCCAGGGATCGTCGCCGCCGAAGCCGAGGCTCTGCTGGCCCGCCCGGCGCTCGAAGCGGTCGAGGCACAGGTAGTTCGCGCGGCCCTTCATGAGGGCGTAGGCCAGCACCCCCGGAGCGCCGGGCGGCGGGGGGACGAAGTCCGGCGTCGCGCGCACGAGGCCCAGGCCTAGCTCGTCCGCGATCGCCTCCAGCCTCGGGAGCTCCTTGTCGATGAGCTGGTCCTGGAGGGTCTTGGTGTGGGTCGATACCACCACCCGCTGCCCCGACAGCAGCGCGGCGACGAGATACGCCAGGGTCTTGCCGACGCCGGTGGGCGCTTCGATGGCGACCACGCCCCCCTCCGAGAAGCGCCGAAGCAGATCCTCGGCCATCTCGACCTGGGCAGGACGGGACTCGAAGCCGAAGCGACGGACGGCGATCCCGCCTGGGCCGAGCACGTCGTGGGCGGAGTGAGATCCGATGCCGGCGAGGCTACGAGGGCCTTCGCCGCCCGGCAAGCCGAGGCGTCGCTCGCCATTTTCGCGCGTTCGGGTAGGCTGCACCGATGGCCCTCACCGAGCGCTACTCGAACCGGGAGCTGTCGTGGCTCGCCTTCGACGAGCGGGTGCTGGAGCTGGCGCGACGAGAAGATGTGCCGGTCCTCGAACGGCTGAAGTTCGTTTCCATCGCCGCCAGCAACCTCGACGAATTCTACATGGTGCGAATCGGGGGCCTGCAGCGGCGAGTAGCTCGAGGGAGAACCGATCTCCCCGGCCCCCGCACCCTGGAGTGGGACGCCAGTGAGCTCCTGCGACAGGCGGGGGAGGCGGCCCGTGGCCTGGGTCAGGCCATCGGCCGAACGCTTCTGGACGTCGTGGGCCCGGAGCTGCAGCGAAACGGGATCGAGATCGACTGCGAGGACGCCGGCAGCCTAGCCGAGTACTACGAGCGCGAGGTCCACCCCTGCCTGACGCCGATCGCCATCGATCTCGCTCATCCGTTTCCGCTCCTGCGGAGCGGAAGCCTCAACTTGGCCTTTCGCCTTCAGAGCCGGCGCCTGGAAGGCGAGGCCGACGAGCTGCTGGCGGTCGTTCAGGTTCCCTCCGTGCTGCCTCGCTTCGTTGAAGCGGGGGAGCGACGTTTCGTCGCCATGGAGCGGCTCATCGCCGGTCACGCTCACTCCTTGTTTCCGGGCCATCGCATCCTCGAATCCGCCGCCTTCCGGCTCACGAGGGCCAGCGACCTCGACCTGGCGGAAGAAGAAGCCGACGACCTGCTGTCGACCATCCAGGACGAGCTTCGCCGCCGGGACCGTGGAGAGCCGGTGCGTCTGGAGCTGGGACTCGATACCTCGCTGCAGTTAACGGACCAGCTTCGCACCATGGTCGGCGTCACCGACCGGCAGATCGTCAAGAGCCCCGGTCCGGTACGGCTGGCCGACGTCATGGAGATCGTGCAGGCGGTGGATCAGCCCACGCTGAAGGATCCGCCCTTTCAGCCGGTGGCGGTGGCCCGGCTCCGCTACGCTCCGACACTCTTTCGTTCCATCGAAGAGGGCGACGTCCTCCTCCACCACCCCTACGACGCGTTCCGGCACGTGGTGGACTTCTTGGAGCAGGCGGCCGGCGACCCCGACGTGGTGGCGATCAAGCAAACGCTCTATCGTACGTCTGGAGACTCACCCATCATCCGCGCTCTCAAGCGCGCCGCCGAAGCCGGTAAGGAAGTCACGGCCCTCGTCGAGCTGAAGGCCCGCTTCGACGAGGCGAACAACATCGCCTGGGCCCGGGACCTGGAGCAGAGCGGTGTCCACGTCGTCTACGGCCTCATCGGCCTAAAGACCCACTGCAAGATGCTCCTCGTGACACGGCGTCGAGGCTCGGAGCTGCAGCGCTTCCTGCACTTGGGCACTGGCAACTACAACCCAACCACGGCCAAGCTCTACACCGACCTCAGTCTTCTGACCTCCCGGCCGGAGCTGACTCGAGACGCGATGCTCTTGTTCAACGTGCTGACCGGCTACGCCGAGCTGCCCGAGCTCCAACATCTGGTGGTGGCGCCATTCAACCTTCGCGCCCACTTGCTGGAGCGGATCGAGAACGAGATCGAGCACGCGCTGGCAGGCCGACCGGCCGGCTTGACTGCACAGATGAACTCGCTGGTGGACAGCGAGATCATCGACGCCCTGTACTGGGCGAGCCAGAACGGGGTCCAGGTCGACCTCTTGATTCGCGGCATTTGTTGCCTTCGGCCAGGCATCGAGGGCGTGAGCGAGAACATCCGCGTCCGCTCGATCCTGGACCGTTTCCTCGAGCACGCCCGGATCTTTTGGTGGCGCAACGGGGGCGACGACCTGGTCTACTCCGGCAGCGCCGATCTCATGCCCCGCAATTTGGACCGCCGGATCGAGGTCGTCTTCCCGATCCTCGACCCCGACGCCAAGGCCCGCGTGATCGAGGAGGTGCTCGCGGTCGGCTTTCGCGACGAGACCTTTGCCTGGCTCATGAATTCCGATGGCAGCTACACGCCCCTCGGCGCAACCGAAGGTCTCCGCGCTCAGCAGGAGTTCATGGACCGGGCGGCGAATCGACATCGAAGCCTTCGCCACCTGCGGCCCGAGGTCCCCGCCAAGCGCTTCGTGAGCCCGGCGCTGAGGGCGGCCCAGAGTCAGCTCAAGCGGGCGAATCAGACCATCTCCGAGAGCGGGCGCGGGCGCTCCGAAGACCTCTGAAAGGCCTCTACCAGCGCCGCCTTGATCCGTTTCATTCGCGTCACGTCGGTGATTTTGCCGCCGCTTGCCGCGTCTCGAACATAGAAGCCATCGGCCACCCGACTGCCCTGGCTGGAGATCTTCGCAAGCCCGATCGTGAGGCCCGAGTCGGTCAGGGCACGGGCCAGCTGATAAAGGAGCGTGTGCCGGTCGGGTCCCCACACGTCGATGATGGTCTCCTCGTCGCTCTCCTCGTTGGAGAAGGCGACCTCGACCGGGACTTCAGGCATCGCCCGCGGCATCAAGGAAGAGACCGGCCGTCGCGCGTCCAGAAGCTCGTCTACGCTCTGTCCGCCGAACAGGACCGCCTCCAGGTCGGCTCGAAACTGGCGCCAGCGGGTCGCTTCGTCGCAGAGCTCCCCCCGCTCGTCGGTGACGTTGAGGACGTCGAGCGCGAGACGTTCGGCGGTCCGCTCTGGATCCACGGCCACCAGGTCGTAAGTGTCGGTGGGGTCGTAGCCTTCGGTCTTGGGCGGAGTGAGGGCCGCGTCGATGCTGAAGATCTGAGCCGTCTTCACCTCCAGGCGATTGGCGGCCAAGGCGCCCGCCAAAAGAGCGAGGAGGCCCGGACGGTCCGGGCACACCACCGTGACCCGGGACAGCTTCTCTCGACGGAGGGCGCTGACATGAAAGGAGAAGCCGCCGAGCCGAGAGACGTCTCGCCACATCTCGACGTGGCGGACCATGCGCCGGGGCGTGAAGCCGAAAATGTAGCGAGGGGGCATCACGCCCACGAACTCCTGCACCTCGTCGGGGTGGACGCCGAGCTCGGGGCGTCGTGAGGCCTCCGCGACCAGCTCGTGCTGCAGGCGCCGGCGACGGCGCTGCAGCCGCTCGTGGGCGTCGGCGCTGCTCATCAAGAGCCCAGCCGCGTTGGCGCTGAGCTGGGCCAGCAAGCTGCCTTTCCAGCTCGTCCATACCTTGGGCGAGGTGCCGCGCATGTCAGCAAAGGTCAGGATGTGAAGCATGCGAAGTCGCTCTAGCGTCTCGCAGCGACTCGCGAAGTCCTGCAGCAGGTCCGGATCGGAGACGTCGCGGCGCTGAGAGAGGTCGGACATCAGCAGATGCTCCCGGACCAGCCATGCGAGGTCCTCGGTCTCGCGGGAGCCCCACTCGATGAGCTCGGCCTCCTCGAAACGCTCGCCGACCACCCGCGCCACCTTCTCGCCCCGAATCGAGTGGTCGCCCTTGGGCCAGCCCTTGCCGACGTCGTGAAGAAGACCGGCGAAGTACACGACGTGAGGGCGGAGCAGCTCGCCCATCCAGCGAGTGAGCTCGATGAGCTCAGAGGCGAAGTCCCCTCGGCGAAGCCGTTTCAGGTTTTCGAGCACGATGATGCTGTGAACGTCGACGGTGTAGATGTGGTACAGCGAGTGCTGCCAGCGAGAGGTCACCCGCCGGAACTCGGGGATGATGGCCCGCAGAACGCCGAGCTCGTGAAATTCACGGAGCACTCGGCCGTCCGACTTCGGATCCTCCAGCAGCCAGAAGAACTCGCTCAGCACGTCATTCCGTCGGCGGGTCTCCGCGTCGAAACGGCGCGCGGCCTCCCTCACCAGGTTCTTCGTGTAGCTGTAGACCGGAAGCGCCTCCTCCTGGGCGACCCTGAACAGCCGAACCACGGCCGACGGGTCCTCGAGCAGCTGATTACGGTTGCTCACCGTCAAGGCCCCCTTCCACAGCTTGAAGCCGCCGGAGGTGGGGCGGATGGCGACCTCGAATGCGGTGGTTCCAGTCGGCGAGCTTCGGGCCCGGTCGGCGACGCTGACGGCGTGCTGTTCCACTTGTCCGGCGTGGAAGTAATAGGCCCGCATGAAGCGCTCCGTGCGCCGGCGCTCGTCTAGGTCGGGGGCGGCCCGGCCGTCGGGTGACAGCAGCGCACCCAAGGCCTCCTGCAGGTCGAAGCGCAGGTGATCCTGCCGGCGACCGGTAATGCGATGCATGTGCCAGCGCGCCCAGATCAGGAAGGACTCGGCCCGCATGAGAGCCACCGCCTCGCGCTCGGACAAAAAGCTCCGTGACAGCATGGCTTGGAAGCCGTCGACCTTCCATCGCGCCCGGGCCACCCAGAGCGCGAGGTGGAGGTCGCGAAGCCCTCCGGGGCTCTCCTTCACGTTGGGCTCGAGCATGAAGACCGTCTCGCCGAAGCGTTCGTGCCGGTCCCGGGCCTCCGCGACCTTCTCGTCGATGAAGCGCTCGACCCGCTGTCCATCTCGAAAGATGGCGGCCAAGCCTCGCTGAAGCGCCTCGATGGGGGCGCCCGGTCGGATGGGCCGATACTCCAACAGACTGGACAGAACGGTGTGGTCTTCCCGGGCCAGACTCAGAGCTTCGCCGACGGTGCGCACGGCGTGCCCGACCTGAAACCCCTGATCCCAGAGGGCGTAGAAGACCCCGTCCACCCGCTCCCGCTCGAAGTCGTCCTCCCGTTCGCAGAGGAACATCAGGTCGACGTCGGACCAGGGGCAGAGATCGCCTCGACCATAGCTGCCCAGGGCCACGGGCTGGACCTCGGGCGCTACCCCGAGCGAATCCACGACCTGCAGGACGACGTCGTCCACCACCGAGGTCGCGGCGCGGGACAGCTCCCAGCCGTCGAGGGAGTCGAGTTCGAAGAGCCGCCCCCGCTCCGCATTTAGGCGGGTCGACAGCTGGTGGAACTCGTTCTTCGACAGGCGGGGACCCACGGCGCCTGTGTTAGCGTGCGCGGCCATGGCCCTCAAAGGAGGAAGGACCCGCGAGAAACCCGAGGCGGAGGAGACCTTTTTGATCCGTGAGGTCCAGAATCGCGACTTGGGGGCGATCTTCGAGCTCTCGTCCCACCTGAACTCGGTCAACATTCCCCACGACGAGGCGGTCCTGGCACGGAGCATCCGGACGGCTCGGGCCAGCTTCCAAGGCAAGCTGGCGTGGGATCGCTGCGTCTACATGTTCGTCTTGCAGAGCAAGCCCTCGGGCCGCCTCATCGGCACGTCGATGGTATACGCCCAGCACGGCCACCCCGACGCGCCCCACGTCTTCTTCGACGTCGTCGACGACGAGCGCTATTCCTCGACCCTGGACCGGCACTTCAGCCACACCACCCTTCGGCTTGGCTTCAACTACCGTGGGCCAACGGAGATCGGGGCCTTGGTCCTCGACCCCGCCTACCGGGGGCGAAGCCTCGGCAAGCCGCTGTCCTTCATGCGCTTTCTGTTCATCGCGATGTATCGAGAGCGCTTCAGAGAGCAGGTGATCGCGGAGCTCATGCCCCCCCTGGAGGAGGACGGGCGCTCCCGACTGTGGGAGCACCTCGGGCGCCACTTCACGGGCTTGAGCTACCAGGAAGCCGACAAGCTCAGTCACCACAACAAGGAGTTCATCTACGCTCTTTTTCCCCAGACGCCGCTCTATGCGAGCCTGCTGCCCGAGGACGTCCGACGCCTCATCGGCGAAGTCGGCGAGGACACGAAAGGCGTGCTGCGCATGATTCAGGACGTCGGCTTCAGCTACAGCCACCGGATCGACCCCTTCGACGGCGGTCCCCACTTCGAGGCCAAGGCCGCCGACATCGAGCCGATCCGAGAGGCGCGCCGCCTTCGGCTGTCGCCCGAGCCTCTCTCCTCTCCGCCGGAGGACGGCGCCGCCCGCCCCCGCCGCTACATGATCGCTACCGGCCAGCCCGACGGCCCCATCGGCTTCAAGGGCACCACCGGCCTCGCCCACATCGAAGGCGCCACCGTCCACCTCGACCCCCGAACCCGCAGGCTCCTCTCCGCCCGCCCCAAACAAGACATCTGGCTCACCCCCCTCTGAAGCCAAGGGACACACGACCCGTCTTCTCTCGTCCTCGAGTGTGGCGGCTGGGGGGCTCGCGAGATGGGCCGTCTGCCCCCGCAAGGGCTCTTCGTGCTCAGAGGCCCTGGCCTAGGAAGTCTCGGATGGAGCCGTAGATGGCTTCCTTGTCTTTGACCTCGGAGGTGAGGACGCGCTCCTCGGGGCCTCCGGGGAAGGCCTCTTTCAGATCCTTGATGAACTGGCCCGAGCCGTAGGGCGACTCGACCTGCCCGTAGCAGAACATGTTCACCGCCGGGAGCATCTTATCGCGAAGCAGGCGGATGCAGTGGCTGGTGTCGTCGGCAGACCAGTTGTCGCCGTCCGAGAAGTGGAAGGGGTATACGTTCCACTCCGAGGGCGGGTAGTCCTCGTCCATGATCCGACTGCACAGCTTGTAGGCCGACGAGATCATCGTGCCGCCCGACTCGCGGGTGTGGAAGAAGGTCTCGCGGTCGACCTCCTTCGCCATCGCGTCGTGGATGATGTAGCGGGCCTCGATGCCCTTGTACTGAGACCGCAGCCAGGTATCGATCCAGAAAGACTCGATACGCACGATCTCTTTCTGCTCGTCGCCCATCGAGCCGGACACGTCCATCATGTAGATGATGACCGCGTTCGCCTGAGGCTGCACGACCTCCTTGTACGCCCGGTAGCGGAGATCCTGCTTGATCGGAATGACGACCGGGTTCTCGGGCGTGTACTGGCCGGAAGCGATCGTCCGCTGCAGGGCCCGCTTGAAGGTCCGCTTGAAGTGTCGAAGAGACTCCGGGCCAGCGGGCGACACGCCCGTGTAGCGGTACTTGATGTTCTCGATCTTCTCTTTTCCCTTGGGCTCGATGCGGGGGAGCTGAAGCTCTTCCCCTAGCATCTCCGCCAGCTCCTCCATGGTCACGTCGACCTCGAGCATGTGCTGGCCTTCGCCCTCGCCGGCCCCTTGGCCTTCCCCGGGCTCGACCTGGCCAGGCTGCAGGGTGTCACCGACCTCGCCGTCGCCCTGGCCTGCACCCCCGGTGTCCTTGTGCCCGAACTTGAAGCGCGGGAGCTCGATGGAGGGAACGGGTATCGAGACCAGGTCCTTGCCCTGCTTCCCGATCATCTCGCCCTTCTGGATGTACTTCCGGAGGTTCTGTTTGATCTTTCCCCGGACGATGTTCTTGAAGCGCCGGTGGTCAGCTTCGATTCTGAGCGCCATCAGCCCCCCTTGGCGTCGCCTCTAGCGAAGATCGAAGCCACGTAGTTGAGCACGTCGGTCGCGGACTCCTCGTTGTAGCCGAAGTTGCGGATCATTCGCTCCTTCACGATGTCGATCTTCTTCTGGGTCTCCTTGTCGACGACGTTCGAAATCAAGGAGGATAGCTTGATCGAGTCTTTTTGGTCTTCGAACAGCTTCGCCTCCAGGGCCTTGTGGAGCCGCTCGTTGGTCCGGTAGTCGAAGACCTTCCCCTCGATGGCCAGCGCACCGATGTAGTTCATGATTTCACGCCGAAAGTCGTCTTTTCGGGACTCGGGGATGTCGATCTTCTCCTCGATGCTGCGCATGAGCCGCTCGTCGGGCTCTTCGTCCTGACCTGTGTACTTGTTCTTGACCCGCTCTCGCTGGGTGTAGGCCTTCACGTTGTCAATGTAGTTGGCGCACAGCTTCTGCACCGCCTCCTCGTCGGCGGAGATCGCGCGCTGAACCTCGTTTTTGACGACGTCTTCGTACTCCTGCTTCACCACCGCGATCAACTCTCGGTATCGCTTCTTCGATTCCTCGTCGTTGATGAGAGAGTGGTTCTTGAGGCCGTTCTCCAGCTCGTTCATGAGCAGGAAGGGGTTCAGATGCCCCTCCGACTTCTCGGACACGAGTGCGTTCGAGATCTTGTCCTGCACATAGCGCGGCGAAATCCCGTCCAGCCCCTCGCGAACGGTCTCCTTGCGGAGCTCCTTCACGTTGTCTTCGGTGTATCCGGGAAGGCTCTTCCCGTTGTAGAGCTTCAGCTTCTGCAGCATCGTGAGGTTGTGCTTCTTTGGCTCTTCGAGCCGGGTCAGCACCGCCCACATCGCCGCCATCTCCAGGGTGTGGGGAGCCACGTGCTTCTTGATCCGCTTGGGGCTGTAGTCCTTGACGTAGATCTTGATCTCTTCGTCGAGCTTGGTGATGTACGGAATGTCGATCTTCACCGTCCGGTCCCGGAGCGCCTCCATGAACTCGTTGTTGAGGAGCTTCTTGTACTCGGCCTCGTTGGTGTGACCGATGATCACCTCGTCGATGTCCGTCTGGGCGAACTTCTTGGGCTTGATCTTGTGCTCCTGCGACGCCGACAGGAGGTCGTACAAGAACGCGACGTCCAGCTTCAGCACCTCGATGAACTCGATGATGCCGCGGTTGGCGATGTTGAACTCGCCGTCGAAGTTGAAAGCCCGCGGGTCGGAGTCGCTGCCGAACTCTGCGATCTTGCGATAGTTGATGTCGCCGGACAGCTCGGTGCTGTCCTGGTTCTTCTCGTCTTTGGGCTGGAAGGTGCCGATGCCGATCCGGTCCTTCTCGGACAGGACGAGACGTTTCACCACCACGTGCTGGATGACCTTGCTCCAGTCTCCGCCGTAGTGGAGCATCAGCTCGTTGAACACGAAGCGGGAAGCGGGATCCAGCTGGCCGCTGATCTGAACCGGGTAGGGCATGCGGCTCGAGTAGAGCCCGAGGTCCTCGAAGACCTTTCTGCGCCAGTCTTCGGGCACCAGCTTCAGCGGTTCTTCGTTCATGGGACTCTTGAAGACGTTGCTGCCCGCGATGTGCGCGAGCTCGTCGGGAAGCCTCCATTCGAAGGTGTAGAGCGCGCCGCCGGGGGAGCGCGAGTAGGCCTCCAGCCCCTTCTTGAGGATGCGGGCGATGGTCGACTTCGAGGAACCGACCGGGCCGTGGAGCAAAAGCACCCGCTTCTCGGTGCCGTAGCCCATGGCGGCCGAGCGAAATACGTTCACGAGCCGCATGAGCGGAATGTCCAAGCCGTAGATCGCGTCCTTGCCGCCGTTCGCCTCGTCGCGAAAGAAGGGGTAGCGCACCAGCTTCTTGCGGGAGTCGATGTACTCCTCGCGGCCGTGGGACTCGATCATGTCGTACACGCGCTGATGCGCGGAGCGTATGACGGCTGGGTTGCGGCGGACGATGTCCAGGTACTCGTCGAAGCTCCCTTCCCAGTGGAGCTCCTTGTACTCGTCGAAGTTTTGAAGACGCGCGATTTCGGCGACGCGGAGAGTCATCGAATGGACGCTAGCGCTTCGCGGACACGAGCGGAAGTGCAGGCGCCGGTTCTGCGAACCGCCTCAGGGGGGCAAGCGCGGTACCGAGCGCTGGATGCCCATCGCTTCCTCCAAACCCTCCAGGTCCACCGAGTAGACATATTCGCCGTTCGCTGACCGGACCAGGTACAGAGAGTCGCTCTCCGCAGGTCGTGCGGCCGCTCGCAGCGCGGCCAGTCCTGGATTCACCGCAGGCCGAGGCCAAGCCCGAGGGGCCCGTTCCAGGCCATGAACGGCCACCGGACCCTCGCCGGTTTCCGCCTGCGGCTCCCATGAAAACCCTTGGCGCCGCCGATTCCGCAGCAGCGCCGCGTGTAGGCGCCAGATGTCCGAGGGCACGTCGCTCTGCTGGAGCAGGGCGGCGAGCCGAACCCAGCGCGCTACGTCGAGCTCGTTACGCGCCGCCGCCGCCCAGTCCGCCGGCTCCAACGCTTCGAAGAATCGCTCGACCATGGCGTCGACGACGGCCTCGGCGGACGTTCGATGCGGGAAAGCGTACACGTCGGGAAACAGAAAGCCGTCCAGGGTCTCGGCCTCGATGCCCCGAAGGCGGGCCGCGTCGTGTCGGCGGACCGCGTCCACGAAGGCCTCGGCGTCCACGATCTCCGCGTCCTCGAGCTGCTTCCCGATCGCCTCCGTCGAAGCACCGGCGCCGAGATTGACCGTGTAGGTCACGACGTCTCCCGCCGCCACCCGCTCCATTTGGCGGAGGATCGGCTCCCCCGCTGACAGCGACACCTCACCGGCCGGGAAGCGCCGGGGGGCCGCCAGCCCCTCGAAGAAACGCTCCAGGACGGCGTCGTCTTTCGCCACCCCTCCTTCGACCAGCTGCCTCCAAACCGCGGCCGGCGACTCGGTCGCTTCGAAACGCAGCACGGTGGGCGGCGCGCCGAGGGGGGCCTTCGGCGCCAGCAGGGCCTCGTGCAAGCCCGCCCAAAACCATGCGAGGCTCACCCCCGCCACCAGCACGAGCCCGGCGAAGACGACGGCCGCGATGCGCATCAAGCCAGCCCGCGGGCCCTCTCGTCGTCCTCGCCGACGCCGAGCTCGGACAGCACCGGGTCTTTTGCCGCGCGCCGCCAGAACTCCTTGCGGGCATAGAACAAGCGCGTGCGCACCGTCGCCACGCTGCTGCCCACGATCTCGGCCACCTCCTCCTGCGGGAGACCTTGAAGGTCATTGAGGATGAACACGGTCCGCTTCTTGGGCGCCAAGCTGTCCAGAATGAGGCGCATCCGCGCCGAGGCCTCGGAGCCCGTCAACAGCGCCTCCGGATCCGACCTCACCCGTTCGTCGAGGTGTACATCTGCCAAAGGCTCGGTTCGATAGTCGCTGGGCCGACTGCGCTTCCGACGGAGGTGGTGGTAGCCGACGTTGAGCGCCACCCGGGCCACCCACGAGGACAGCTTGGAGCGGCCCTCGAAGGTGTTCAGGGATCGATGGACCTCCAGGAAGGCGGTCTGCACCACGTCGTCCAGCTCGGGGTCGCCCGGCAGCAGATTCCGGAGCACGCCGTAGACCAAGCTTCGATAAGCCCGAAACAGATCGCGAAAGGCGTGGGGCTCTCCGGCCCGCCAGGCCTCCAACAGAGCCTCGCCGAGCTCGTCGGAAGGTCCGATCCTCGCTCTTTGCCCCCGAGGCCGCGCCATTTCCCCATCGTAGCCTGCATCATCCCCGGCCGATAGCCGCTCGATGTCGGCGTGGGTGGTCCCTGCCTCGCCGCTTCGGTACGCCTAGGGACCGTGCAGGTCATGCTCCTCGCCGCCGGCCTCGGCAGCCGCCTCGACCCCCTCACCCGGCGGCGCGCCAAGCCCGCCGTCCCCTTCCTCGGCCAGCCGCTGATCCGCCGCCTCGCCAGTCAGCTCGCCGACGCCGACCGGCTCGTCGTAAACCTTCATCACATGCCGGGCACGGTCCGAGAGGCCCTGCGCGACCTCCCGGTCGTCTTCTCGCCCGAAACCGAGCTCCTGGGCACCGCGGGCGCCCTAGGGCAGGCCCTGGCCCGAGGTCTCCTGGACGCCAGCGCCCCCGTCTTGGTCGTGAACGGCAAACTTCACACCGACCTCCCGTTCGATGCGCTGTGGGAGGCCCATCACACCGCCGGGACCGCCGTGACCATGGCCCTGTTCGAGAACCGAGCGCGGGAGGCCTTTCGTGAGGTCCGGGTCGCCGGCGGTCGGGTGGTCGGCTTCGAGCCCGGTCGTACACCCGTCTCGGAAGCGCCCCTCGCGTTCACGGGGGTGCAGGTTCTGGCCCCCGAGGTCCTCCGCCGCCTGCGGCCCGTCTTCGGCGACACCGTTCGGAACGTGTTCCCGCCCTTCATCGAAGCCGGACGGGTCGCGGCCTGGATCACGGACGCGCGCTGGTGGGAGTTTTCGACCCCCGAGCGCTACCTCGGCCTACACCTGCGGGCGCGCCGCCTCGGCCTGAGCGATCCGAGCGCCGCCGACCGCGACTCGATCCTCTGGCCTGGCGCCACCGTGGCGCCGGACCGCAGCCTCGATCGCTGCATCGTTCTCGACCACGCCATCGTTCCACCGGGCGCCCACGCGCACGTGGTCTTCGGACCCGACGGCGCCCACGTCCTGGACCCGACGGCGGTGCGTCTGGCCGAGGGGCTCCCTTGACTCCGCTCCCTGATGCTGACGGTCCTGGGGCACCTTGAAGCTGCGCTACGCAGGGCTGACCCACGTGGGCATGAAACGGACCCACAACGAAGACAACCTCGCGCTCATCCCTTCCGAGAGCCTGTACATCGTGGCCGACGGCATGGGAGGGCACTCGTCCGGCGAGGTGGCGAGCCGCATCGCGGTCGAGACCATCATGAACTTCTTCAAGATGACGGCCCAGGACGAGGACGTCACCTGGCCCTTCAAGGAGCAGCTCGGCCTGCGTTACGACGAGAACCGCCTCGTCACCGCCATCAAATTCGGAAATCAGCGGATCTACGAGTCGGCGAGCCACGACCACCGCTACAAAGGCATGGGAACGACGATCGTGGCCGCCTTCTTCACCCGGGGGGGCGCCTACCTCTGCCATGTCGGGGACAGCCGGGGCTATCGGATCCGAGACGGCAAAATCGAGCAGCTCACCGACGACCACTCCTTGCTCAACGATTACATCAAGGCCAACAAGCTCAGCCCGGAAGAGATCGAGAACTTCCCGCACAAGAACGTCATCGTGCGGGCCCTCGGGATGAAGGAGATCGGAAGAGCACACGTCTGAACTCCAGTCACGTGAAACGATC
>CAYZFR010000013.1:0-33770 GCA_964477875.1 uncultured Myxococcales bacterium | reverse complement strand
ACGTCGATGCCCTCTTCGACCACGAGCGCCCCACCTTGCGCTTCGATTCGAACGCTCGTGGTGTTGCGGGTGCTCCACCGAAGGATGGCGCTCTCACCCGAGACCACGCTGCTGGGCTCGGCTTCGAAGCGGGCCACCCGAGGCCGGGTGTCGGTCGCGATCTCGACGCGGAGCGTGGTGCGCGCGAAGTCGTTCCCCTGGAGGGCGGTGAGGGTGTAGACCCGGTCTTCCTCGATGACGGGGGTCTCGACGCTCCCGCTTTGCTCGGGCCCGTCCACGATGCGCTCGCCCAGGTCGTCCTGGATCTGAACCGTGCTCGCGCCCTGGACCGACCAGGACAAGGTGGTCGTGGTTCCCGCCTCCACCGGGTTCATGGCGGCCGAGAAGCTCACGATGGCGAGCTCGCCCGGCGGCGGAGACCCCCCGCCGCCGCCAGAGCACGCCGGCCCCGCGAGCAGCGCCGCCAGGGAAATACCGATAGATCGGGGGCGAAGACTCATTCAACCGACATCGCGCCCAGGGTTGGCAGGGTCAACCTCCAGCTGCGTACGGCTGGGTGCGCCTACGGGCTGGCTCGGACTCGGGCCGACACTCGTCCATGATCGGAATGTCGCAGACCTATCACGGGGCTCCTCGGAGGGCGCGCTCGGCGTGAAAAAGGCCGCACACGACGAGGCTGTGGGTGATCTGCCCCTGGGCCACGAGGTCGAGGGCGTCCGGCCACGGTGCGAGCACGAGGCGGCAGGCCTCGTGCTCGTCGAACGCGACCGGATGGGTGCGGGCAGCGTCGAGGGCCAGATAGGTGAGGGTCCGGTTGGTCTGGAAGGCGGGGTTGGGATGAACCGTGCCGATGGCCCGCCACTGGGTCGCGGTGTAGCCCGTCTCCTCTTGGAGCTCTCGACGGGCGGCGGCCTCGGCCCCTTCGCCAGGGTCCACCATGCCGCCTGGGATCTCGAGGGTCGTCGCGTCGATGCCGTAGCGAAACTGTTCGATGAGAACCAGCCGCCGGTCCTCGGTCAGGGCCACGACGTTTACCCAATCCGGGGCCTCGACGCAGACGAAGTCGCCTTCCCGCCCGTCACTGCTGCGCTCTAGACGCCGCTCCGAGACGGAGAAGATCCGGGTCTCGAGCAGCTCGCGTCGCTTCTTCTCCGCCCACGTCGGGACGGGGCGCTCTTCGCGTTCGAGCTTCATGCGTCGATCATCGGCCGGGAGCCGGCGGCCACCCACTCAGGGTAGCGGAGCTCCTTCGAGTCGAGGAAGCTGGGATTGAAGATCTTGCTCGCGTAACGGCTCGCGTAGTCGCACAGAATGGTCGCGACGGTGTGCCCAGGCCCAATCTTCTCGGCCAGCTTGATGGCGCCGGCGATGTTGATCCCGGCCGACAGGCCGAGAGCCATGCCCTCGGTTTCGATGCACGCATACACTTGATCCAAGGCCTCCTGGTCCGTGACCCGGAAAGCGTCGTCGACCTCCAGCTCGGTGAGGTTGGCGGTGATGCGTCCCTGGCCGATGCCCTCGGTGATGGAACCCCCTTCCGAGGCCAGCTGACCGGTCGTGAAGTAGCTGTACATGGCAGCCCCCATCGGGTCGGCGAGGCCGATCCGGACCTTTGGGTTCCGGTCTTTCAGTGCGAGGTGAACGCCGCCCAGGGTGCCGCCGCTGCCGATGGCGCAAATGAAGCCGTCGACCTTGCCTGCGGTCTGCGCCCAGATCTCGGGACCCGTGGTTTCGAAATGGGCCTGACGGTTGGCGACGTTATCGAACTGATTGGCCCAGATGGCGCCGTTGGGCTCCTCTTGGTTCAGCTTCTCGGCCAAGCGACCCGAATACTTGATGTAGTTCATCTCGTCTCGATAGGGCTTGGCGGGCACCTCGATCAGCTCGGCTCCAGCCTGACGAATCGCCGCCTTCTTCTCCTCGGACTGGGTCTCGGGAATGACGATCAGGGTTCGAAAACCGAGGGCGCGCCCGACCATCGCCAGGCCGATGCCGGTATTGCCGGCCGTTCCCTCGACGATGAGGCCGCCGGGCTTCAGGGTCCCCCGCTTCACGGCGTCCCTCACGATGAACAGGGCCGCGCGATCCTTCACCGACTGGCCCGGGTTCATGAACTCGGCCTTGCCGAGGATGGTGCAGCCAGTCCGCTCGGACGCGGCCTTCAGCTTGATGAGGGGGGTGTCCCCGATGGCTTCCACGACGGAGTTCCGGACGTCCACGGGTCGAGGCTTAAATGACCGGCGGCGAGCGGGAAGCCTTTTCCGACCTGGGTTGGGCTGGCATCCAGTGCTAGGCGAAGATTCGTGAGAATCCTCGGGACCGCGATCGCGTTCGCCCTCCTCGGACCCTCGACCGCTGGCGCCGACGAGGGGCAGTGGCTGCCGAGTCAGCTTCCGCGTCTGGACGGGGAGCGTCTGGAGCGGATGGGACTTCAGATGGCAGTGGAGCGATTGTCCGGGGCCGACGGCCTGCTGCGGGCGGCGGTCGACTACTCCGGCTGCTCGGCGGGCTTCGTGTCGGCGGAGGGGTTGGTCGCCACCAACCATCACTGCGCCTATCCGGCCATCCAAGCCCTCTCGACCCCGGAAGAGGACCTTCTCCACCAAGGCTTCTTGGCGCGAAGCCGGGCCGAGGAGCGACCGGCCAGGGGTCGAGGCGAGATCGACGTGGTGGTCGAGGTCACCGACGTCACCCAGACCGTGCTGGCAGGCCTGCAAGCGGTCGAGGACGACGCGGAGCGCCACGCCTTGGTCACCAAGCAGCACAACGAGCTCGCCCAGGCCTGTGAGAACGAGCACCCCGGTCACCGCTGCGAAGCCTTTTCCGACTACTTCGGCCAGCAGCACCGGCTGGTGCGGAGCCTTCACATCGAAGACGTTCGATTGGTCTACGCTCCACCGGCGGGCGTCGGGGAGTTTGGAGGGGACGTCGACAACTGGCAGTGGCCCCGCCACTCCGGCGACTTCAGCCTGCTGCGGGCCTATGTCGGCCCGGACGGGGCGCCCGCGCCCTTCTCCGAGGACAACGTCCCCTACCAGCCCGACGTCCACTTCACCCTCGGCACCGACGGCGTGGCCGAGGGCGACTTCGTGATGACCACCGGCTACCCAGGCCGCACCGACCGCTACTGGCCTTCGGTCGAGGTCCAACGCTACGTGGACCAGGTCTTTCCGGCCGTCGTCTCTTTGTACAGCGACTGGGTCGAGCTGCTGCAGAGGCGGGGAGCGACGTCGGACGCCCTCGGCCACAGGGTGGTCGCGCGCAAGAAGAGCCTCGCCAACCGCCTCAAGAACGCCCGCGGCATGCTGGCCGGACTGAAGAGAATGCGGCTCGTCGCCCGCAAGGCGGCCTTCGAAGAGAGCCTCGGCGCTGCCGCGAAGCCCGTGCTCGAAGAGGCCGCCGCGCTCAGCCAGCGGGCCCGGGCAGCCTTCGAGCGGTCCTTTCTGCTCGACAACCTCCTGCGAGGTCCGAATCTGCTCGCGGTCGCCGTCGACGATGCCCGGGTGGCCCTCGAGTCCCAAAAGCCCGCCGCCGAGCGAGACCCTCGCTACGCCGAACGGAACCTGAGCCTGCTCTGGAAGAATCAATCCCGCCGCCTGCGGGACTACGCCCAGCCGGTGGAGGTGCCGTGGCTGGCCGACACCTTGGTCCGCCTGAAGGCCCTCGACCTGATCCCGCCCTTCCTCGCCAGCGCGCCCCTGGACAGCCGAGCCCGGGCCCGGGGCGTGGCGGCCAAGATGCTGAGCCGGAGCAAGCTCGACCGGGAAACCTTCGCCCGCCGCCTCTTCGACGCCCGGGATCCCCAGGCCATCCGCGCCAGCAGCGACGGCCTCGCCCGCCTCGGCCTCTTTCTGGCCCGCAAGACCCTGGAGAGCGAGGCCGAGATCAAGGCCATCGAGGGCGGCTGGATGCGGGTCGGCCCGAGCTTGCTGGCCTTCGTTCAGAAGAGAACCGATGGCCCGCTGTATCCCGACGCCAACGGGAGCCTACGGGTGAGCGTGGCCCAGGTCCGGGGCTACATCGTAAAAGACGGCCTGCAGGCGCTCCCGATGACGACCCTCGCCGGCCAGCTCGGCAAGCACACCGGGGAGGCGCCCTTCGATCTGCCCCAGCGCTTCCGAGACGCCGCGGAGAACCGGCTCCGGTCCCGATGGGTGGAAAAGGAGCTCGGCGACGTCCCGGTCTGCTTCCTGTCCACTGCCGACACCACCGGCGGAAACAGCGGGAGCCCCGTGCTCGACGGCCAAGGCCGGCTCGTGGGACTGAACTTCGATCGGGTCTGGGAGAACATCGCCGGCGACTTCGCCTATGACATCGCATGGTCTCGGAACATCTCTCTCGACGTCCGCTACCTTCTGTGGACTCTGGAGGAGGTGGAGGAAGCGCACCATCTTCTCGGCGAGATGAACGTCGCTCTCGAGACCCTGTAGCTGGTCGACCATGCTCCGCCTCCTTCTCGAACTTCTGGCCCAGCTGATGGCGTCCAAAATGGACCCGGAGGCGAGGCAAATCAACGAAGCACAGCTCGAAAAGCTCATGGCTCGGCTCGTGCGAGGTCGGGTGAAGTCGGGCGAGGCGCTGCTGATCCTGCAGGCCCAGATCCTTCGCAACGACCGGCGGGCGGTGTCCGCGGTCCTGGGTCAGCTCACCGCGATCGGAAAGATCGACGCGTCGGTCGCCAAGAGCGCGGCGTCTTACTTTCTGGAGCAGCGTCACTATCGAGAGGCCCAGCGCTGGACCCAGATCGTGGCCTACGACTACCAAGACTTCGACATGCGCCGGCTGTTGGCCATCGTCAACGTCCTGTGCGGTGACTACGACATCGGCCTCAGCCACGCCTCCGAGTATCTGACCAAGAACCGCCCCGACGCCGAGCTCGACGCCTTCCGGATGGAGGCGCTGCTGCGCTCCGGCGCAACCAAGGAGTTGCTCGAGTTCAGTGAAGAGCGTGGCTACGATGGTCCGACCATCGACTTTCTGCGCAGGCGCCCCCGCTTCGGTGCTTTTTCATGGCGGGGCGCGCCGACCAAGAAGGGGGCCTTTGTGGGCGAGCACGACGTCGAGTCCTTCCGCGAGTTCATGCGGGGGGCGCTGAAGAGTCCGGACCTGCAGCTGTGCGAGGACCAGGCCGAGGTCGACCTTCGCTTGAGCAGCGGTCGCTACGTCGACGACCTCGACCGACTCCATCACCCCGACGCCTGGGAAGCGCCCAGCAGCTTTCAGCGCCACATGAGCGGGGACTGCGAAGACTTCGCGCTGTGGGCCTGGGCCCAGCTCTCTCGCCTCGGCCACCGCGCGCGCTTCGTCGTTGGCGGCCTGCACGACGACGAGATGAACCACGCGTGGGTCACCCTGCACGGCGGCGACCGCGTCCGGGTCCTGGAGTGTACGCCCAAGCGCTACAACCCGACCATCAACGCCCGGGCGGCCCTCGAGTACCGCCCCCACCTCTCCATCGACAACCGCCTCTTCGTGTACCGACACTAGGGGGGTGCTGAATCTTCGCGGTCACCAGGTCTGAGACTCCACTGAGGGGGTCCTCGTCGTTTCGCTCAGGGGAGCGCGGCTGAGGTTCGGGCTTCGTCGCTCGGGATTCGCGAGCAGCAGGTTTGCGTCTTCGACCGTGAAACGACGCACCTCGAAGCCTCGGTCTCGGAGGAGGGCCGGCAAGCCGTGCTCGCCCACGAAGTGGGCGGCCCCCACCCCGACGAGGATGCGGGCCTCTTCCCCGGTCATTTCGTCGATGCCGTCGGCAAAATGGGCGTTCCGATCGTCGAGGAGCGAGCGCATGAAGGCGGGGCGCTCTTCGGCGCTGGCCGACACCAAGGCCTCGAGGCTGCTCAGGTCGCCGCGGTCGTAAGCAGCGAGGAGCCGACTCGTCCGAGCGACGGTCAGGGTCGAGGTGATGGCTTCTTCCAGCATCTCGAGCTGGATCTCGGGAGCGAGGGAGGAGAAGAGGCCGAGCTGCTCGTTGGCGGTCTCCAGAAAGCGAATCGGCATGTCCTGGGCTTCGGCCCTTCGGCGTAGGACCGCGTCGATGCCGTGGTCGCTGCGGTAGCCGGCGTCCTGGATCTCGAAGATGTGAAGCAGCTCCGCCGCCAGCCAAGGCTGGAAGAGATCCATGGCCTTCGGCGGCTGGCCGAGGGTGCCGAGCTTCTTCTGCAGCTCGGCGTACTGGGCCGCGGAGAGACGAGTGGACAGCGGCCGCCAGCTCAAGCCGTGCCAAGCGACCAGGCCGACCGCCTCCAGAGCCGACAGATCCACGTCGGCCTCCAGAACCAGGACGTCGGCTGCATCCACCGCGGCGTCGAGGAGCCGCTGGAAGGGTGGCGGTCGCTGGGGTCGAAGGTGGATCGTCCCCAGCAGATCGAAGACGGCGGGCGAGTCAGGCCGGGACGCTCGCCAGATCGGAGCTGGAAAGACGGGACTCGCCTCCTCGTTTGGCCCATGGGCGCACGCGGCGAGGGCCAACGCCGCCGGCATGACGAGGGCAGCGAGGACCCGGCGCACCATTCGCCTTGTATGCGCACGAGGCGGGATCAGAGTCATCGCGTTTCCATCGGAGAACACTCGCGAACGCCCTCCCCGGATCATTCGCAGTCGGTGAAGGCGAGGCGTTGATCGGAGAGATCGAGATCGAGGCCGAAGGCGGTCTGTAGGTCGAGGCCGAGGAGGCCGTCGGCGACGCGTTGGACGCAGTCTCGGCACACCGCAACCCGGAGCTCTCGGACGCTGCGCCCTTGGAGCTCGACCTGATCGAGGACGGCGGTTGGAAAGTCGACGGTGCCGTTGGCGGTGACGGCCCGAAGGGGTCGCTCCCAGTCGAGGGGCAGGTCGAGGACCTCGGCGAGCTCTTGGGTGATGACGGTGAGGCTGGCCCCGGTGTCGACGATGAGCTCCGCCTCCAGACCCTCGACGAACAGCCCGACGAGGAAGGTCGAGTCTCGGCCGAGCCGCCGGAGGGGCACGGTGCATGGCCGGTCCTCCCGGATGGGCGCCTCGACGGGTGGGCCCATGTCGGGCCGCTCGGGCTCGGAGGGAGGCTCGGCACCCGGAGGCTCGGGCTCGGGCGGGAGCGAGGCCGCTTCTTCGGGGCTTTCGACGGGCTTTGTGGCTTCGCGCTGCGCTGGCTCGGCCAGCCGAGCCCGAAGCCGGCCTCGAACGAAGTCGAGCAAGGGGAGCTCCGCCCCCTCCTCGGCCGCCGCCTCCAGCAGCGCCAAAGCCTCCTCGTCGCGATGGGCGCCGTAGAGCAAGAAGCCCAGCCGACCTCGGGCCCGGCCCCCTGGGTCGCCGAGGGCGATCGCGGTCCGGAAGGATCGCTCCGCCGCTCGGTCCTGGTCGAGGGCGTGCTGAAGCTCCCCGAGGAGGATCCAGACCGCCGGATCTTCAGGGGCCACGGCCACCGCGCGCCAGGCCTCGGCCAGCGCATCGACCGACTCCGCCGGGGTCTCGACGTCCGAAGCCCCGGATAGGACGGCCCGAGCCGCCCAGACGGCTCCCGTCGCCATCGCCGCTCCGACGAGCGCGAACCCGACCCAAGCCCCCGGCCTCATGCCTCGACCCTCGGATCTCCGGTCAGTTTGCGCCAGCCCCGGCCTCCGCGCCGGTGGGACAGCTCTCTTCGAGTGCCTCGGAAAAGGAAGCTCCGCCGAGCGCCGCTGCCGCCGCCTCGGTGGCATCGCAGGGGTCACCCTCTTTTCCGAGGACGACCACGACCGAAGAAGGACGGCTCCTCTGGATCGTCTCCACCAGGCGTCGCCGCAGCGTCCGTTCGGCCTGCTCTTCCGCCCGCTGAATCTCCTCCTGAAAGGCCTGGAACCGCTTGTCCAGCCGGGCCTCGAGCGCCGCCCGCTCTTTCGGCTCCGCCTCCGCCATCTGCCGTCGCAGCTCATCCACCGCCGCCTGCCGCTCGGCCTTCAGCTGATCGAGGGCCTGGCTGGTCTTGGCCGCGGCGGCGCTCCCCGCCAGCGCGCGACCGACGTCTACCCGCACCACCTGGCGCTGGCGACAGACGGCAGGGGCCGTGAACACTGCCGCCTTCGACTCCGACACGGCCGCCGTCGCATCGCAGGCGCTGGGCAGGCCGATGAGCCCACCCTTGGGGACGTCCAGCACCCGCAAGCCCCGGCTCCTCAAGACGTCGACCTGAGCCTCCAGCTCCGCCGTCAGCGGTCCAAGGAGCTCTTCCTGCTGCGACTGAAGGCGCGCATCGCTTTGGTCCACGAAGTGATTGAAGGCTTCGACCGCCGCCTCGAAGTCGGCGGGCGCCATCGAGCTTCGCTTTTCGAGGAGGGCTTGGCGGCGAGCGTTCACCTCTGCCTGTACCCGGTCCCGCTGTCGAGCGGCGCGCCGGCCCGCCTTCGATTGAAGGATGGCTTGCTGAAGGTCCACGCCCACCAACGGCGGCGGTCCGCCGCTGGCGAGGGCGCCCAAGAGGATGGCTGTGATCATTCGAGTCCCAACTGCGCCCGGATCTTGGCCCGCCACGTCTGCGCCGTCGCCTCTTTTTGCTCTTCACTCCGTTCTTCCCCGCCCCGATCCCAGCGGTGCACGTGCTCCTCGGGGAAATCGTCGAGAAATCTCGAGGGCTGGCGCGGGACCACGCGGCCGAAGCGGTTCCGATGCTTGGCGTAGCTCACCGTCAGCCGGGAACGGGCGCGGGTGACGGCGACGTAGACCAGGCGGCGCTCCTCCTCCACCGTGCCTTCGCCGGCCGTGACCCGGCGATGGGGAAGAAGCTCCTCCTCGGCGCCGACCAAGAAGACGTGGGGCCACTCCAGGCCCTTGGCCGCGTGCACGGTGGACAGAGTAACGGCCTGCTTGGGCTCCTGAGTCGGCGCTGGCGCCTCTTCGAAACCGAGGAGCGCGAGGTCGGACAGGAACAGCGGCAGCGCGCCGGCGCCGGTCTCGATCTCGCCCTCGGCATCGAGGGCGGCCTCGGGTGCGTGCTCGGTGGGGGCCTCCGGATCCTCGTCCTCGGGCTCCTGCCCCCCACCCCGGCGGCGCCTCTCGAAGCGCTCCAGCTGCCGGACGAGATCTCGAACGTTGTCGACCTTGCGCTCCACGACGCCGAGGTCGTCGGACGCCTGCATCAAATAGGCCTCGAAGCCGACCTCTTCCAGCACCCGCTTCACCACCGTCGAGGCCTTCACCCGGCTGAGCCTCTTCCGCTGCTTGGCCATCAGCGCCACGAAAGCGTCCATGGCCGCCTTCGACCGGGGCGGCAGATCGGGCACGTCTCCGGTCCGCTCCAGGGCCTCCTGAAACTGCAAGCCCTCCTCCCGGGCCCAGTCTTCGACCCGCTCCACCGCGGTGGCCCCGATGCCCCGGGGCGGAACGTTCAGGATCCGTCGCAGCGACTGCTCGTCCTGAGGGTTCGCCAGCCAGCGCAGGTAGGCCAGCGCGTCCTTGAGCTCTCGGCGATCGAAGAGATCCATGCCGCCGACCACCCGGTAGGGGATGTGGGCATGCCGGAGGGCCATCTGCAGCGGCCGACTCTGGATGTTGGAGCGATAGAGCACCGCCACGTCCGACAGCGCCGCCCCCTCCGACTCCAGCCTAACGACGCGGTTGGCGATCTCTTCCGCCTCCTCCTCGTCACTCTCGGCGGCGATGACCGCCACCTTGTCTCCTTGCCCCGCCGCCGCCACCAGCTCCTTCTCGAAGCGACCCGGATTCTCTGCGATGACTGCGTTCGCGGTGGCGAGGATCGAACCGGTGGAGCGGTAGTTCGTGTCGAGCACGACCCGCTTCGCTCCCGGAAAGTGGGACTCGAAGCCCAGGATGTTGCGCACATCGGCCCCTCGCCAGCCGTAGATCGACTGGTCGTCGTCACCGACCACACACAGGTTGTGGTGAGGGTCCACGAGTCGGCGAAGTACGTCGAACTGGGCGAGGTTGGTGTCCTGGTACTCGTCGACCATGACGTAGCGCCACTGCTCGGAGAGCTGAGCCCGAACGTCCTCGTGGGCCCGAAGGAGCTCGGCGGTGCGCAAGAGCAGGTCGTCGAAGTCGACGACGTTTTGGATCTGAAGCCCCTCCTGGTAGCGCCGGTAGACCTCTACGATGGCGAGGGCGTACTCGTCATCGGGCGCGATCAACTCCGGGATCTCGGCTGTCTCGAGCTGCCCCGCCCCCAGGCCGGCGTTCTTGGCCCAGCCGATCCCGGCCAGGATCTTCTTTGCGTCGAAGCGCCGGTCGTCGATCCGAAGCCGGCGAAGGATCTGGCGGATCACTCCGAGCTGATCTCCGGCGTCCGAGATCCCGAAGGTGGGCCGCAGACCGATCCGCTCTCCGAAGCGCCGCAGGATCCGAACCCCCAGGGCGTGGAAGGTGCTCAAGGTCGCCCCCCGGAGGGAGCGCCCCACCAGGTGCCGGGCCCTCTCCTTCATCTCGTTGGCGGCCTTGTTGGTGAAGGTGAGGCACAGGATGTTCCGGGGCGGAACGCCCTGGCTGATCAGGTGGGCGAGCCGGTGGGTGATGACCCGCGTCTTGCCGGATCCGGCCCCGGCCAGAACGAGCAGAGGGCCCTCGTGGGTGACCACGGCTTCGAGCTGGGCGTGGTTGAGGCCACTCAGGTCGAGCACGGCGGACAGCCCTAACCGCTGGAGCGAGCGCCGTCACCCTGCCCTTGGCGGATGCCGGGTGCTAAAAGCTGAGATCCATGAGCGAGGACTCCGACCTCATCGGTCGACGGGTCGCCGTCGTCGACGACGAGCCCAACATCCGCCGCACCCTGAGCATGGTCCTTCAGGGCGAGGGCTTCGTCGTCGACACCTTCGAGTCGGCGGAAGCCTTCTGGCCCCGGCTGGACCAAGGTCCGCTGGACGCGGTGCTCCTCGACGTGCGGCTGCCGGGCCTCGACGGGCTGACCGCCCTCAGCCGCCTCAAGGAGACCCGCTCCGAGCTCCCGGTGGTGATGATCAGCGGCCACGCCAGCATCGACGACGCCGTCCGGGCCATCAACGCAGGGGCCACCGACTTCATGGAGAAGCCCCTCAGCCGAGAGCGGGTCTTGGTCACGGTCCGAAACGCCATGGAGCGCCGGGCTCTGTCGGCCCGCCTACGGGCCTTGGAGGCAGAGGAAGGCGACGAGGATCCGATGTTGGGGCGCTCCCCGGCCATGGAGAGGGTGAGGAGACAGATCGCCAAAGTAGCTGGGACCGGCGTGCGGGTGCTGATCACCGGCGAGTCCGGCACGGGCAAGGAGTTGATCGCCCGGGCCATCCACCGGTCGAGCAAGCGGGCCAACGGCCCCTTCGTGAAGGTGAACTGCGCCGCGATCCCCTCCGAGCTCATCGAGAGCGAGCTCTTCGGCCACGAGCGCGGCGCCTTCTCGGGGGCGGTGCAGACCAAGCGGGGCCGCTTCGAGCTCGCCGACGGCGGGACCTTGTTCTTGGACGAGATCGGCGACATGTCCCTCGAGGCCCAGGCCGCCGTCCTTCGCGCCCTTCAGAGCGGGGAGATCGTCCGGGTGGGCGGCGAGAAGACCTTCGTGGTCGACGTCCGGGTCGTCGCCGCCACCAACAAAGATCTGGACGAGGAGGTCCGCCAGGGAAACTTTCGTGAGGACCTGTTCTTCCGCCTCAATGTGGTCCCCATCGAGGCGCCCCCCCTCCGCGACCGCGGCGGAGACGTCCGCCTGCTCATGGACGCCTATCTGGCCCACTTTTCGGCCGAGCACGCGATCCATCCTCCGGTCCGCCTTTCGGAGGAGGCTTCGGAGGCTTTGGCGCGGCACGCCTTCCCCGGCAACGTACGTGAGCTGCGCAACCTGGCCGAGCGACTGGTCATCCTCGCCGAGAATCCGGTCCAGCTATCCGACCTGCCCACGTCGGTCGCCTCCGCGAGCGAGCTCCGGAACGCCACCGGCCACATCGACCTGGAGCGCCACGGAGCGGTCACCTTGCGGGAGCTCCGGGAGATCGTCGACCGCGAATACATCGTGATGAAGCTCAAAGAGACCGGGTGGAACGTCACCAGGACGGCCGAGCTCTTGGGCATCGAGCGCACCAACCTTCACAAGAAGATCAAGCAGCTCGGGGTCTCGAAGGAAGACCTCAACTGAGGCGGCTCCTCAGGAAGGTCTCGATGACCGCGCAGGGCACGACCATCGGCTTCTTGGTGATGTTGAAGGACAGCTTGTCACCAGACACGGTGTAGGCGCCTTCGACCGAGCCCATGGGCAGCTTGACGGTGTAGCGGCCCTGGGTCACGTCCCCCTCGAAGCGGCCGCCCGAGTCCACGATCATGGACTTGGCCTTGCTCACGATCTCCTCCGCCGAGTGGCTGAAGCTCACGTCGAACTTACACATGACGCCGGGCTAGCAGATCAGCGGACATTACAATAGTCCGTCCACGGTTCGCTTCGCGTCGTCCCGCAGATCGTAGACGTCGCTCATCAAGAGCAAAAAATCGTCCTGACCGTGGCCGAGCACGCGCTGAATCTCGCGGCTGATGTCGACGCGGCGTTCGTCGCTCAGCGGATAGACGCACAAGATCGAGAGCAGGCTGGCCACGCAGACCGCGACCGAGAGGGGATCGGTGGTCTTGGGGTCCATGTTCCGCAGGTCCTCCAGCTCGTGGTGGGCACAGGCGCTGATGACGGTGGTCGGTAGATTCCAGTAGCTGGCCAGGCGGACGCCGATCTCGGTGTCGACGGGCAGACCCAGCGCTCGCTCGGCTTCGATGGCCCGAACGCCGTGCTCTCGGCAGTAGTCGCTGATGGCCTTGAAATGCTCGGGGTAGAGAATGGCGTAGCCCAGCTTGCCGATGTCGTGAAGGAGGGAGGCGGCGTAGAGGTTTTCGGCGTCTTCGGCCGAGAAAGTGAGGAAGCGACTCACCCGGCGACTCACGAGGGCGGTGTGGTAGGAGCGCACCCAAAATCCGCGAATCAAATCCCGCTGCTCCGAGGCCATGGCCTGCATCACCGACAGCGAAAGCGAGATGCGGCCGACCTCGGCCATGCCGAGATAGGCGATGGCAAAGCGCGTGTTCGATACCGCGGTGGGGAGCCCGAAGTAGGCCGAGTTCACGATCTTGAGGATGTGGGCGGCGAAAGAGGCGTCGCGTTCGATGAGCCGGGAGAGCTCGGCGGAGTCGGCGTCGCCGGCTTGGGCTCGCTCAGCGACCTCCCGGGCGACCTTGGGGAGGGCGGGCAGGCGGAGGCCCCGAGCAAAGTCGTGCTCGAGATCCAACGGTGCAAGCGCCCCTGCAGTCTCCACGTTATCTTCATCTTCGGACGGCATACAGATGACTTGAGGTCATGATGGCACATGCCGAAAGAACTTGGATAGGCGCGGCCCCCGCTGGTGGGCGTAGTGGCTGCCCGGCTGCAGGCCGTACAGCCGCTCTGGCCGGGCTCGGAGCCGCTCGTAGGCCATCGAGCAGACCGGCTGGCCGTGCCTCAGGATGAGGTCGTCCTCGTAGGGCCTGACCTCGAGAACAGCAGGGGTACCCCCAACCTCGCCGCCGGCGCCATGGCCGAAGCCGGGGTCGAAGAAGCCGGCGTAGTGGGCCCGGAACTCCCCCGCGCTGGTGTCATAGGGGAGCATCTCGACGGCGTGGCTGGTCGGGACGGCCAGATATTCGGCGGTGCAGAAGATGTAGAAGGCCTCGCGAGACAGAAACAGGGCGCCGTTGCGGGGCTGGCGGATGGGCTCGAAGAAGTCTTCGGGCGGCAGGTCGCGGGCCCGCAAGTCGACGGGCGTCGGGCTCTTCTTGGCCACATAACCCACCACGTCGAGGTCGAGGTCGATGGACATCAACAGCCCGGGCCCGTCGTGGCGAGGCCAGCGTTCGCTCGGAATGGGGGCGCCGCTCTTCTCGAACAGCAGCGGTCCCTGGCCGTGTAGACGTCCCAGCTCTTCCTGACCGAGAAGCCGCCGCTCCTCGAAGAAGATGGCCTGATTGAGGCTGTCGCCGGCCCGCAGGCGAACGTCGAAGCTCTTGGGGATCAGCTCCAGCCACATCGGGCCCACGTAGCCTGGCGGAACCTTGTCGTAGCGCGGGCTCCCGTCCACCAACAGCCGCGTCTGCAGATCGATGCGACCGGTGCTGCTCTTGCTGTTGGCGTAGGCCCGAAGGCCGGCCGGGAGCTCCGCCCGCTCCTGGAGGCGCACCACATAGACTTCGCCCCGTACTAAGACTTCGGGCCCGGAGAGATCGAGGCGCCGTCGCGCCACGCCCCGTACCAGATCCCGCACCCGCTCCCCCGGGAGCGGCAGCATGGAGCCAGGCACGGCGTAGGCCTCTTCCCCCACCGTCAAGTCGAGCGAAGCCGGCTGGACCTGGGCCGGGTCCGAGCAGCCGACCACGTGGCCTCGGTCGAGCAGCGCCTCCAATTCTTGGGAGGGAAGGATGCCCTCGATCATCGGTCGTAGACCGGAAGGCGCTGGCGGTGAGCCCGAAGCTTCAGGTTGCCCAGCTGGCCGCAGGCGGCCATGACGCCCTGCCCCTTGGTACGGCGCCGCTGGACCGGGAGACCCGCCGCCTTGAGAGCGGTGACGAAAGCGTCGATTTCGTCTTCGCTGGGCCTACGCGTGAGTGGCTTGCTGCCCGGGTTGTAGGGGATGACGTTCACCAAGCAGCGGCCTAGAGGCCGACAAAAATCGGCGGCCGCCGCCACGTCTTCGGCCGTGTCGTTGAATCCGGGCAACAAGCAGTAGTTGATGGCGAAGATGAATCGCTCGCTGGGTCGAAAGCGGATCAAGGCCGCCTGCAGCTCGGCCAGCGGGACTCGCCGGTTGATGGGCATCAAGGTGTCGCGCTTGGCATCGAGGGCCGCGTTGAGGCTGACCGAGAGATTCAGTCGGGGCCACCGGAGCTCGGCCAGACGGTCCAATCCTTGGACGTGGCCGGCGGTGCAAATGGTCAGCTGAGCCTGTCCGAGGGCGAAGCCTCGGGAGTCGTGGAACACCCGCAGCGCCTGGATGACCGCCTCGGCATTGTCGAGAGGCTCGCCCATCCCCATGAAGACGATCTTCTGGACCGGCCAGCCGAGCTTCACCTTGGCCGTCACGACCTGGGCCACGATCTCGGCCGCGCTCAGATGCCGCACGAGCCCGATCTTTCCCGTCTCGCAGAACACGCAGCCGAGCCGGCAGCCGACCTGGCTCGATACGCACAGCGTCCAGCGGTCTCGGCCCATCGGGATGCGAACACACTCGACCTCGTAGCCGTCCCTGGTTCGAAGGACGGCCTTGGTCGTCATTCGGCCGTCCGGGGCCGGCTCGTCCTGGGTCCGTGTGACCTCCAGCAGCTCCAACTCGTAGCGGGATCGCCAGGCCTCGACCGCGCGTGCGCCGAGCCCGGCGCCGGCGGGGTCGAAGCGGCCCTGGTGGGTCGCCTCCCGGTACATTCGGTGGGCCAGGCCGCCGCCTGGCATTCCTCGGACCTGGTCCGCCAGCGCGTCGCTTGTGAGCCCGAGCAATGGCTGCACCAGGCGTTGAAACCAGAATCACCGCGGGCCGGCAAGGCGGCACCTACTGATCATTTCGGGTGTTTTGTGTCATCGTTCACCGTCGTGCCGACTGTCTGGACCCGCGTCCTCGCGCTCGTCGGTTTCGTACTGGTGGGCTGCCGAGAGCAGCCCGATGCCGCGCCGGTCGAGCCCCTGCCGAGGATGCCCCTCGCCGACCCCGTCCTGCGCGGCGTTTCGGGGGTGGCCTTGATCCCCAACTCCGGCGAACCGCTCCAGTACCTCGTCGTCCCGGAGCGGGGTCGCCACATCGTCCCCATCGTGCTCAGCGGCAGCGCCGGCGAGCACGTCCAGCTTCGTTCGGGCCCCGCCATGGCGATGAACGGCGTCCCCGAAGGCCTGGACACCGAGTCCCTGGCCTTCTTTCGGCCCGAGTCCGATCCCACCCAGATCGTGCTCGGCACCGAGGCCCACACCCCCCGAAAGAGCGACGCCCTGCTCTTGGGCGAGATGGCGCCGGGGGCCTTCGAAGTCCGCCGTGTCGTCGAGCTCGACTACGGCGCCTGGTCGATGGAGGCCGAAGACAACCACGGCCTCGAAGGGATCTGCGCCGTGGAAGGCCGCATCGTCACCGTCTGCGAAACCCTTCACCCTGACCAGAGCCGTCGCTGGGCCCCGGTGGCCGTGTACGACGTCGACGAGGACGAATGGGCCTATCATCGGGTGGCCCTGCGAACCTCGGATGGAACCATCTCGGGCTTGAGCTGCGCCAAAGGGGAGCGAGGTCGGATCGTCGTCTCGGCCATCGAGCGCCATTACGACACCATGCGCCTCGTCCGCTTCGTCCTCGGCGAGTCACCGGACGTCGAAGCGGAGGAGCTTGTGAACCTGGCCCCGAGCATCGGCGGCGACACGCCGAACCTCGAGGGCCTGGCCCCGGCGGGGGATGGCTTCCTGCTCTTGACCGACAACGACAACGGCGGGGTCTCGGGGACGACCGAGGCCATCCTGTGGCGCCCCGCGGCGAGGGCCGAGCGGTGAGTCCACGCATCCGAGAGCTGGCGGGCCGACTCGCAAGCCACGAGCCCGAGGTTCCACCCACGCCGAAAGACACCCGTCACGCCGCCGTCGCCCTGTGCCTGCGGGAGAGCCAAAGTCTCGAGATCCTCTTCATTCGCCGGGCCGACGACCCCCGGGACCCCTGGTCGGGCCACATGGCCTTCCCGGGCGGACGGGTGGAGCCCTGGGACAACTCACCCTTCCATGCCGCGGTTCGAGAGACCCGAGAGGAGGTTGACGTCCCGCTTCGGGAGGACAAGCTGATCGGCAACCTGTCCCCGATTCGCGCCCCTCACCGCGGCAAGCGTGCGCCGCTCCTCGTTCATCCCTACGTCTTCAACGTGCCCGGCGCCACCCGCACCCGCCCCGACGCGCGGGAAGTCCAGGAGACGCTCTGGATCCCGCTCAGCTTCTTTCTCCACGACGCCCAGCGCGAAGAGATGACGTGGCAATACGGGGGCCAGACCTTCAAGCTGCCTTCCTACGACTACGACGGCCGCCGGATTTGGGGCATGACCCTCCGCATGCTGGACGAACTCCTGGCGATTCTCACCTGAGCGCATGCCTTACCTTCTCGCCGACGGCCTCAGCCTGCGCTACGGCCCCAAAGTCCTGTTCGAGGACGCCCATCTCTCGGTCGAGGCCAAGGATCGCTGGGGCGTGGTCGGCCCCAACGGGGCCGGCAAGAGCACCTTGCTGGAGATCCTGGCCGGACGGAAGAAGCCGGACGGCGGGAGCGTTCACCGCGCCAAGGACGTCCGCGTCGGCTATCTCGCGCAAGAGCACGGCCAGGTCCCCGAGGCTCGGCTGCTCGAGCACATCCTGGACGGCGCGCCGGGAAAGGACGCACTGGAGGCCAGAATCCGCGACGTCGAAGCCCGGCTCGCGAGCGCCGACGCAGAGGCCGCGCAGGTCGAGCTGGGCGGCCTGCTCGGTGAGCTCCACGAAGAGCTGGCGGACATGGACACGCTGTTCGGGCGACACGAGGGGGAGCGGATCGCGATGGGTCTGGGCTTTGGGCTGTCCGACTTCGACCGACCGATCGGTGCCTTTTCTGGAGGCTGGCGCATGCGGGCCGCGATGGCGCGGCTTCTCTTCGAGCGAAACGACGTCCTGATCCTGGACGAGCCCACGAACCACCTCGACGTCCCGACGGTGGAGTGGCTCTCGGACTTCATCGAGAGCCGGCCCATGACCCTGCTCCTGACCGCCCACGACCCGGCCTTTCTGGACCGCCACGTCGACCGGATCGCGAGCCTGGAGGTCGAGGGCTTGCAGACCTTCCGGGGCAGCTACTCGGCCTACGTCGCCCACCGCGACCAGCGACTGGAAGAGCTGCAGGCTCAGTGGGAGCGCTTCCAAAAGAAGAAAAAAGAGATCACCGGCTTCATCGATCGCTTTCGCGCCAAGGCCAGCAAGGCCAGGCAGGCGTCGAGCAAGGAGAAGATGATCGAGAAGCTCGAAGACGAGCTCGTCGAACCTCCCCGCCCCCGCCGGACGATCTCGATCCGCTTCCCGCCCGCGCCCCGCAGCCCCCAGACCGTGCTCAGCGCCCGCGGGCTCGGCTTTTCCTACGGCTCCGAGCCCATCTTTCGGGGTCTGGATCTCGAGGTCGGACGGGGGCAACGTATCGGGCTCCTCGGCGTCAACGGGTCCGGCAAGACGACCCTCCTCAAGCTCATGGCCGAGGAGCTGACGCCCATCGAAGGAAGCCTGCAGCTGGGCCCGGGCGTGAAGCGGCGCTACTTCGCCCAGCACCAGGCCGACACCCTCCAATCCGGCCGCTCGATTCTGGAGGCGGTCTGGGAGCCCATGCCCGAGCTCGGGATGACCGAGGTCCGAAGCCTCTGCGGCGCCTTCCTCTTCCAGGACGAAGAGGTCGAAAAACCGGTCGACGTCCTGTCGGGCGGTGAGCGAGCCCGGGTAGCGATGGCTCGAGTCTTGGTGCGGCCAGGGAATCTTCTGCTCCTGGACGAGCCGACCAACCACCTCGACACCGACTCGGCCGAGCGGCTGATCGACTCCCTCGCCGACTATGACGGCACCTTGGTCTTCATCAGCCACAGCCTGGCCTTCGTGCGTCGATTGGCGACGACCCTGTGGGTGGTGGAGGACGGGAAGGTCGACACCTTTCAGGGGAGCTTCGACGACTACCTGGCCCAGCTGGCCGAAGCGAGGGGGGGGCCACGGGGTGGCCGGTCCGAGCCGCCGCGCGCCGACAAGGCCGCCCGGATGGCGGCGCGAAAAGCCGACAAGGCGAAGGAGGCCGAGCGCCGGCGCTTGGCCCGTGAGATCGAGGCGGCCGAGGCCGAGGTCGGTCGGCTGGAGCGAGAGAAGGCCGAGATCGAAGCGGTGCTGGCGGCGCCGGAGACCCACGCCGACCCTGCGCGCTCCCGGGAGATCTCGGCGCAACACCGTGGGATCGAGGGCCGACTGGAGGCCAAGCTCGAGGCCTGGACGGAGCTTCAGGCTGCCTTCGAAGAGATCCAAGCCGCCCAGGGCCGGGGATGACCGGGGAGGGGTCCTGCCCCTAAGTTCATCCCTGATTGGAGCCTCGGATCCGGTGGTGCACAATCCTCACCATGTTGGATCGATTCGAACCCAAGGCCCGTCAGGTCTTGGACAAGACCAAAGACATGGCCGGGACCTCGGTCTCGAGGGCCAAAGACGCAAGCAGCAAGGCAGGCAAGCTCCTCGCCGAGAACAAGCGTACGGCTGCCATCGTCGCCGGCGTGACGGCGGTGGCGGGCGCAGGCTTGCTTTGGTTTCGTCGTCGCGGCCGCGGCCGAAGCTGACCCCAGCCCCACTCGGTCGCTGCCCGCTCTGCGGCCGCGTGCTCGTCGACGGGGCCACGGTGGACCGGCATCACCTGGTGCCCAAGAGCGAGGGTGGCACCGAGTGGGTGAACATCCACCCCCGCCGGCGGTGACGAGGCTGCCTCCCGCTACTTCAGCGCGATACGCCAGACGCGTTCGGTGAGCCAGGTGAGGCCTTGGGCGCGGAAGGGGCTGTCTTCTTCCAGGGCGGGCTTCTCGTCCAAAAGCGTGAGATTGTGGCCGTCGAAGTGCTGTCGGATCTCGTCGGCCGAAACGCTGAAGGGCGGGCCGTTCATCTTGTCCTGATCGTACTCGACCTGAACCAGCAGGATCTCCTTACCCGGGCCGAGGAGCTCGACCAGGTGCTTGCAGTACTTGGGGCGCACGTCCGGCGGCAGCGCGATCAATGAGCCCCGGTCGAAGGCCCAGTCGATCTCGCCCAAGTGCGACTTCTTCACGTCGAAGAAGTCGCCCTGCAAGATCTCGATCTCGCCGGCGGTGAAGGAGACGATGTCGTCGCTCGGCTTCTCTTCGGGCTGAAGCTCGTTCTCTTCGAAGAAGGCGCTCACCGCCTGGGGCACCAGCTCGTTGCCGACCACCCGGGCGCCCCGGTCGGCGAGCCACATCATGTCGACCGTCTTTCCGCACAGCGGGAGGAAGACCGAGCCCGGCCAGCCCCGCATCCCGAGAGCGTGATTGGTCAGGTTGGGATTCGGCTCGCTGCGGTGGAAGCCGATCCGTCCCTCCCGCCAGCGCTCGTGCCACTGGGTCATGGCGCCGCAGCTATGCCAAGGGCGCCGCAGGGGACAGCTTTTTCGGGCCGACTCGGGCAGGCAGGAGGGTGGGCGCCCATTCCGTCCTGCGAACCGCGAGAGAGGGGCCGGTGAAAGGCGGCGTGGGTCAGGTGCATCCCCCGGGATGGATACCAAGGCCCCGCAACATCTGCCACACCGCGTCGATTGCCCCGGGCCCAACCAGATGCGTAGGGTCTGAAACTGACTCGAGAATCAATCATGACGGATCGCATCGAAAAAGCCGCCGTTCTCGGCGCTGGGCTCATGGGGACCGGAATCGCCGCCCACCTGGCCGGCGCGGGGATCAAGACCCTCCTCCTCGACATCGTGCCCAAGGACGCCGGCGAGGACCCGAAGTCCCGGAACCGCCTGGCCAACGAGGCGGTCGCCAAGGCCCTCGGGTCCAAGCCCGCGACCTTCTACGACCCCTCCGCCGCCCGTCTGATCGAGACCGGCAACTTCGAGGACCACCTGGCTCGGATCGCCGACTGCGACCTCGTCATCGAGGTCGTGGTCGAGAACATGGACATCAAACGCCAGCTCTACGGTCGCGTGAAGGAGCACCTGTCCAAGGACGCGATCCTCGCCTCGAACACCAGCGGCATGAAGATCGACGGCCTGACCGAGGGCCTGCCCGCCGGCGTGCAGGAGCGCTTCATCGTCCTGCACTTCTTCAACCCCGTCCGCTACATGCGACTGTTGGAGATCATCCCCGGCGCCAAGACGTCGAAGGCGGTCATCGACCGGGCCGCCCAGCTCGGCGAGCGGCTCGGCAAGGGCGTGGTGTTCGGCAAAGACACCGTCAACTTCATCGCAAATCGGATCGGCATCTACTCGATCATGAAGTCGATCGACCTGATGCAGCAGATGGCCCTGACCATCGAAGAAGTCGACAAGATCGCAGGTCCGCCCATGGGCCGACCCAAGTCCGCCGCCTTCAAGACGGCAGACCTGGTCGGCATCGACACCTTCGTCCACGTGGCCGAGAACTGCCACGACAACCTGACCGAGGACGAAGAGCGCGAGGTCTTTCAGGTCCCGGGCTTCATCGAGAAGCTGGTCGAGGCCGGAGCCACCGGTCGCAAGGCCGGCGCGGGCTTCTACAAAAAGCAGGGCGACGAGGTCCTGGTCCTCGACTACGACAAGGGCGAGTACCGAGCTCAGAACAAGGTCCGCTTCGACTCCCTGGGAGAGGTCCGCAACATCGAGCAGGTCGGCGAACGGATCAAGACGCTCATGGGGGCTCGGGACAAGGCGGCCGAGTTCGCCTGGAAGGCCACCGCCCACATGCTCTGCTACACCGCCCGCCGCCTCGGCGAGATCTCGGACGACATCGTCCAGGTCGACAACGCGATGCGATGGGGCTTCAACTGGGACCTCGGCCCCTTCGAGATGTGGGACGCGATCGGCGTGGCCGACAGCGTCGCCCGCATGGAGAGGGAAGGCTTCGATGTCCCCGACACCGTCCTCGACATGCTGAAGTCGGGTCGAAGCTCGTTCTACGAGGGCCCCCTCTCGAAACAGACCTTCTTCGACGTCCAGAAGAAGAAGCCGGCTCCGGTCCCGCAGGACCCTCGGCACCTCCGCCTGGCCGCCCTGAAGGAAGACGACAAGCGGGTCGTGAAGAGCAACATGGGCGCCTCGCTGGTCGACCTCGGCGACGGCGCTCTGTGCCTCGAAGTCCACACCAAGATGAACACCATCGACGCCGACGTCATTCAGATGATGAGCGACGCGGTGGTGGAGGCGGAGAGGAACTTCGAAGCCCTCGTCATCGGCAACGACGGCGATCATTTCGGCGCCGGTGCCAACCTGATGTTGATCTACATGGCCGCTCAACAGAACGAGTGGTCCCAGGTCGAAGGCGCCATCTCGGCCCTGCAGAACGCGCTCCAAGAGCTCAAGTACGCCAACGTGCCCGTGGTCGCAGCACCTTTTCAGTACACCTTCGGCGGCTGCGCCGAGATCGTCATGGCCTGCGACGCCGCCGAGGCCCACGCCGAAACCTACATCGGCCTGGTCGAGGTCGGCGCCGGATTGGTGCCGGGCGGGGGCGGCTGCCTCCGCATGGTCGACCGGTGGACGAGCCCCGTCGCAGACATCTCGGACGTCGACCTGTTGCCGATGCTCGGTTCGGCCTCATTGAACATCGCTACCGCCAAGGTGGCGACGGGCGCCGAAGAGGGCCAGCGCCTGCGCTTCTTGAATCGCACCGACGGCGTGAGCCTCAACCGAGCCCTGCTCCTGTACCACGCCAAGCAGCGGGCCCTCGGCATGGCCAGGGCCGGCTATCGGCCCCCCCGTCCACCGACCTTTCGGGCCGCCGGCACCGACGCCGCGTGGACGATTGGGATGCGGGTGTGGAGTATGGTCGAAGGCGGGTACGCCACCGAGCACGACGCGCTGATCGCGAAGAAGGTCGCCCGCATCCTTTGCGGCGGCGACGTGCTTCCCGGAACCGAGTTGACCGAGCAGGACTACCTGGACCTGGAGCGCGAGGCTTTCCTCTCCCTGTGCGGAGAGGAAAAAACCCAAGCCCGGATCCAATCCCTGCTCATGACCAACAAGCCCCTCAGGAACTGATGCGGGCCCTCATAGGTTTGTAGACTAGGAGACACTGCACATGAACTTTCCATTGGACGTCGTCGTCGCAAGCTCGGTCCGAACCGCGGTCGGGCGAGCCAACAAAGGTACGCTCAAGGACACCCGCCCCGACGACCTCGGGGCCGCCGCCGTCAAAGAAGCGATCGCCCGGGTCAAGGGCCTGAAGGGCGAGGACCTTCAGGACCTGGTGCTCGGCTGCGCGTTTCCCGAGGGCGAGCAGGGCCTGAATGTCGCTCGCAACATCGGTTTCTTGGCCGGAGTGCCCGACGAGGTGCCGGCCGAGACCATCAACCGCTATTGCTCGAGCGGGCTGCAGGCGATCGCCCACGGCGCCATGTCGATCCAGACCGGCCTCATGGACGCCATGGTGGCCGGCGGGGTCGAGTCGATGTCGGCGGTCCCCATGGGCGGCAACAAGACGAGCCTCAATCCGTCTCTGGTCGAGGAGCGACCCGAGGCCTACATCGGCATGGGCCACACCGCCGAGCGGGTGGCCAAGCGGTTCGGCATCACCCGAGAGATGCAGGACGAGTTCGCGGCCGAGTCCCAGCGCAAGGCCGTGGACGCCATCGAAAAGGGGCGCTTCAAAGAGGAGATCGTCCCCGTCCAGGCCAGGGTGCAGCGCGACGGAAAGTTCGAGACCGTCGAGTTCGCCCAGGACGAGTCGCCTCGCCCGGGAACGACCGCCGAGTCCCTTTCGAAACTGAGGCCGGTCTTCGCCCAGAAGGGGACGGTGACGGCCGGCAACGCTTCGCCCATGAACGATGGAGCGGCGGCGGCGGTGCTCTTGTCTCGGAAGAAGGCCAAGGAGCTCGGAGTCGAGCCCTTCGCCCTGTTCCGGGCCTTCGTGGTCAAGGGCGTGCCACCCGACATCATGGGGATTGGGCCTGTACCCGCCATCCGAGGCCTGCTGGACCTGGTGGGCATGAAGATCACGGACATCGACCTGTTCGAGATCAACGAGGCCTTCGCCTCCCAGGCTCGCTACTGCAAAGAGGAGCTCGGGATCCCGGACGACAAGATCAACGTGAACGGCGGCGCCATCGCCCTCGGTCACCCGCTGGGCTGCACCGGCGCCAAGCTGTCCGCCACTCTGCTTCACGAGCTCCGGCGCCGGGGCCAGCGCTTCGGCGTGGTCTCGATGTGCGTCGGGGGCGGCATGGGGGCGGCCGGCCTGTTCGAGATCCCGTCCTGAACCGGTGAGCGACTCACCCTGGGAGCGACCGCGGTCGGCGTCGGCCGGCCTTATGTGCACGGCCTCACACTGGATGGCGCAGCCGGCGTTGCCCAAGAGCTGAGCCCGAGCCAAACTTTGGTCCCGGCCGGCGGCGCGGGGGGCAGTGGCCGCAAGTTGGCTTCCGCGGGCAGGTGTTCTAGGCTCGAGGGGTATGGCCATGGCATCGCGGATCGCGGCCGAAGGGGGCGGGATCGCTTCGCTCGTCCTGGTCGTCCTGCTGGTGAGCCTCTCGCTGGCCTACGTCCTCCTCCACCGCCGCCTCGGCCGACGCGCGGCAGCCCTGGGTCGCAGGCTGCAGGGGCTGGAAACGAGAGAAGGGCGCATGGCGCGGGCGGTCAAAGGCGCCGGTTTGGGTCTTTGGGAGTGGGATCGACAGGAGGGCGGCCTGCATTGGTCGGATGAGTTCAAGGCCATCGCCGGCCTCCCCAGGGATCAGACGCCCACTTGGGCCCACCTGGAGTCGCGGCTAGAGACAAGCGATCGCGGGGCGCTGAGAACTTCGCTTCAGGCCCCCACCGTGGAGTGCGAGTTCCGCCTCCAGACCGACGAGGGGCCCCGCTGGCATCTCCTGGTGGGACGCCAGGACAACGACGGTCGACGGGCCTCGGGGATCCTCATGGACATTCACGAGCGGCGGGCGGTGCAGGCGGAGAGGGAGCGACTCCTCGAGGCGCAGGCGCTCGACCTGGCGAGCGCCCGTGAAGACCTCATGAAGGCCCAGATGATGAACGCGGTCGGGAGCCTGGCCGGCGGTCTCGCCCACGACTTCAACAACTACCTCCAGGTCATCAAGGGCTCGGCCGACAACCTCGCCGCGGTCCATGAGCAAGACGAGGATCTGGAGGCGATCCTGGAGGCGACCGGCGAGGCCGAGTCCCTCGCCAATCAGCTGCTCTCTTTGCGTGACTCGCCGCTTTACGCCCCCCATCGAGAGACGGATCTCGGCCTCCTCCTCCGCTCCTCCCGGGCCATGCTGGAGCGGGTGCTGCCTGCAGGCGTCGACCTGGAGATCCGAGCGCCCGCGGAGCTCCCGAGCACCACCCTCGGCGACGCCCGCCAGCTGCGACAGTTGGTCGTGAATCTGATCGTGAACGCACGAGACGCCATGCCCGACGGCGGCCGGATCGTGGTCGAGCTACGGGAGGCAGCGGTCACCGACGAGTACGGCGGTCGTCGTCGTGGCCTCGAGCTGTCGGTCTCCGATCAGGGCGTCGGCATGAGCCCCGAGCTCCAAAAGCGCGTGTTCGATCCATTCTTCACGTCCAAGCCCCCCGGCAAGGGCACCGGCCTCGGCCTGGCCATGGTGGCCGCCATCACCCGCCGGCACGACGGCGCCGTAGCCCTGGAGTCGATCGAGGACAACGGGACCACCGTTCGGGTGTGGCTTCCCCTCCGCAGCGCCGAGTTCGAAGAAGCGGTCCCTACCACCAGCGACCTCGCGCCCCGTCGGGTCCGGGTGCTCATCGTGGACGACGACGAGGGGGTGCGCCGGAGCGTGGCCCGCATGCTGATGCGAGCCGGCCACGAGGTCTTCAGCGCCGGTGGGCGGGCCGAGGCGGAGGCGCTATCCGACGAGCTACTGGCCAGCATCGACCTCATCATCTGCGACGTGATGCTCCCCGACGGCCTCGGCCACAACGTGGCCCGCAGCCTGCGGAGCCGGACCGGCTCCGAGACGGCGGTCATCCTGGTCTCGGGCTACAGCGCCCCCTTCGAGTCGGGCGACGACCAGCGAACGGCCTTCTTGTCGAAGCCATTTTCCATCCCCGAGCTGACCTCTTCGATCCAGGGCCTGATGGCCTCTGCCGAGTGAGGTCTCAGCCCTCCAGCACCGCGCGCTCTACCGCAAAGACATGCTCGTCGGTCGCGCCCATGGCGCGCAACGCCTCGGCCAGTCTGAGCACGTACTCGTCGTTTGGGCCCGATGGGCCATGGGCGTTGCGCACCACCTCTGCGATCTCGTCGACCGACTCATCTCCCACATAGTGGGGGTTCTTGGGGGTGGCCACGTAGACGAGCCCCGGCTCGACCCGCGCCGAAGGCGGGTGGAGCTCGATCTCGACGACGTAGCGCCGGTACCCCCCCTTCTCTCGATGGTCCAAATTGACCAGTACGTCTTCCCGGCGGGCATCGGGGACGCGGTAGGCTCGCCCCCACACTTCGGCCTCGGCGTCCTCGAGCAGCGTGACGACCCGGCCCGGAAACTTGGGGACGCCGCGGTGATCGGTCGAGCCCTGGTCGAAGCGACGCACGAATCCTCGGATCCGAGCCGGCCCAGACTCGTCGAAAGGGATGCTGGGCCGCCACACCAGGCTGCCGTAGCCGAAGATCCACAGCGGCTGGAGCTGATCGACGGCACTCACAGCAGTCTGACCACCGGCTCTTCGCGGAGCATGTAGCGGCGGGTCTTGAGGTCGAGGACGGTGGCGCACAGCCACCGCTCCGCGTTGACGCCGAAAGCAACCTCCAGCCGGGGCCGCTTGTCATCCGGCGGATGAGGCGGCCGCAGAAAACCGAGGGTCGGATTGGTCTCGTTCAGGGGCACGATCACGATACCCTCGTCGCCGGGCCCTTCGTCGCCGATCACGCGCAGGTTGCCCCGCCGATCCCAGGCGAAACGCGTATCGCCCTCCCCGTCCGAACGCCCGAGCTCGCAGACCACCAGCTTGAACATGGTCTCGGGCTCGCCCAGGGAGCAAGTGGGCACCAGGGTCGACTTCCAAAAGTCACGCTGAGTGGGGAAGCGGGTCCCTCTGGGCACGACAACGGCGTACTGCTTTTTGTGGGTCTTCAGGTCGTGGGTGACGAAGGCGTAGTCGTGGATGATGAAGTCCGAGGGCTGGGCCTTGTCGGCGGCATAGATCGTCGCGCCCTGCACCACCGCCTCGAAGGGCTGCCAGGCCCGGACCGCGTCTCGGCCGAAGCGGGCTTCGAAGCGCTGGTAGACCTCGGGGAGCAAGGTCGAGCCCCCGACCATCAAGACCTCGTCCACCTCGGCCTGCTCCCCGTCGACGTAGGCCAGACATTCGTCCACGCAGGCGTCGAGGGCATCGTACACCCCCTTGCCTTCCAACAGCGCCACGAGCTCCCCGCGCGAAAAGCTGACGGCGCTGGAGCCGCCGCGCATGCGCTCTTCGAAGTGGTGCATGGCGTCCTTGGGCACTGCCACCACCGTCGCCTCTTCGTCGAAAAAGAGTCTCTCCTTCAGCTTGCGCGCCTCGTAGAGCAAGCGCCGTGTCCAATCGTCCTTTGGATGGGCGAAGTCCTCGTCCGACGATCGGACGTCCATCCTGGTCGCGATCTCGGCCGCCAGCCACCGGTCCACGTCGTTTCCACCGATGGTCCGGCCTGCCTTGCCCAGCACCTCGCACTGGCCCTGCTCCATGTCCTTGGCGTCGAGGCCGACGTAGGCGACGTCGAGGGTCCCGCCCCCGAAGTCGACCACCAAGACCCGCCGACTCTTTCCGAGTCCGAGGCCGTATCCGAGGGCGGCGGCCACCGGCTCGTCGATGAAGCGGACTCGCGTCACGCCCAGACCGTGCAGCGCCGACGAGAGCTCGGCCCGATAGGACTCGAAGGCGTCGACCGGGGAGGTCACGACCAGCTCTCGGATCCGCTCGGCGGTGTGCTCTTTGGCCGCCGCGAGAAGCTCCCGGAGGTACAGGCGCGCCGCCTCCCGAGCGCTGAGCGCATTGTAGCCGACCCGGGCCACGGTCCGCAGCGGCGCCGTCGCGAGGTCACCCTTGAAGCCGGAGGCGAAGCCGGGGCGAGGTTGGGCGCGCTGGCGCTTCTCGGCCTCCAGCCCGATCAAGCCCTGGCGCCCGAAGAAGCCCATGCGCTGAACCGGCGGCCAGCGGCCGAACTGGCTCCACAATCCCAGCCGGGCGTAGGCCTCGACGCTGCTCGGCACGACCGGGGGCGCGCGCAGGTGGGCCTCGTCGGTTTCGGGGCTGTCGTCGTCGGCCCGTAGCGTGATGTTGGGGAGCTCGACCAGGACCGGTCGGCGGCGAACGTTGTCCCAGCGCGCGAGGGCAGAGTTCGTGGTGCCAAAGTCGAGGGCCCACATCAGGCCGACACCTCCGCGAAGAGCGCGCGCAAGCTGATGCGCCGGCCGTCACCCTGCAGGGCGGCGAGCCGTTCTTCGGTGGGCCCCAGGGTCCAGCACCGCTCCTCGTCCAGACCGAGCAGCACGTCGTCGCCGGGGTCGTGGAGGGCGCAGATGTCTCGGTGCTGACCGGCTTCGTCGAACCACGCGAGCGGAAGACCTTGGGTGCGACACACGTAGGGACGGACGGGGTGGATCCGACATTCGTCCTCGGGGCCCAAGAACGCGCAAGCACCGGCCAGATGCGGGCGCTGCCCGCGCAGCCCTTCGCCGACCCACTCCCGGATGCGCGCCGCTTCGACTTCGAAAATGCCGAGTCCGTCCACGCAACAGCTCGCACAGCCCCGCCGGCAGCGCAGCCGGAAGGGCAGAGCGTCCGCCTTCAAGGCCGCGGACGCGCTCACTTCGTCGTGGAGGATGCGGAGGGCTGACCGCTCACTCACCCTCTCGACCATAGCGCAATCGTGGGTGCCGAAAGCCACAAAGAAGGGATCGATTGAATCTCCGGGCGACCCGACTATGCTCCCTCCGTGCAGGGGACGGACCGCTGGACGGTCGGACTCATGATGGCCGTCATGTTCACGTCGGGGGCCGATCTGCTGGTCATCAACCCGACGCTGCCCGAAATGGCGGCCGACCTGGGGGTCTCGGTCGAGCTCGCCTCGACCTGGGTTTCGGCCTATGCCCTCGCGACGGGGAGCTTCGCCCTCTTGTTCGGTCCCATCTCCGACCGGCTCGGCCGCCGAAGAATCCTCTTGGCCGGCCTGGCGACCTTGACCTCCGGGGTGATGGCCTGCGCCCTGGCCACTGATTTTTGGACCTTGGTCGCGGCGCGCTTCGTCGCAGGCGCCGGCGCCGGAATGCTCGTCACCTCCACCACCAGCTACGTCGGCGACCACTTCGACGACGGCACCCGCGCCATCGCCATGGGCTGGGTGATGTCGGGATTCTTCTTGTCGCTGATCCTGGCCGTCCCCATCGGCGCTTGGCTCGCCCATAGCTTGGGCTGGGCGAACATGTTCAAGGCCCTGGCCGGGGTTTCGGGTCTGACCTTTCTCCTCGTCCTCACCACCGTCGGCGACCCGCGCTACGAGCGCCGGTCCACCCGGCTCTCGCTGGGGAGCGCCCTGTCGGGCTACGGCCGCCTCCTGATGAGCGGACCCGCCTTCGGCGTCCTCCTCTTCTCGGCGTCGATCGGCATGTCGATGACCATGTTCAGCGTCTACACCGCCCCCTGGCTCGAAGAGGCCTACGGCTTCACCACCCTGGATCGCGGCCTCATGTACGGCGTGGGAGGCCCCGCCATCCTGATCGGTGGACCCTTGTCCGGCAAGCTCGCCAACCGCCTGGGGCGCCTGCGTCTGGTGAGCATCGGGACCTGCTCCATGGCCTTGATGCTCCTTATGATGCCCTTGACGCCCAAGGCAAGCCACGTCCTGGCAAGCCTCTTCCCAGACGTGGGCGGCCCGAGCTGGGGCACGGTCCCGGTGCTGTGGGTGGCGCCGACGGCCCTGGTTTTCTTCCTGGCCATCTGCTCGGGCACCACCCGATCCGGTCCGTACATGACCCTGGCCCTCGAGGTCGTCGAGCCCGACCAGCGGGGCGCCATGTCCGCCCTTCGCAACGCGTTCAACCACGGAGGCGGCACCCTGGGCGCCACGCTCGGCGCCCTGGTCTGGGCCCACGCGCCCTATCGCTACCCCGCGGTTTGCGTCGCCTCCGCCGCCGCGACCTTGGGGGGCCTGGTCCTCCTCCGGCATCTCATGGGGCCGGTGGCCCGGGCAGCGGCGGAAGAGGGAGAGGCCCATCCCCCGTCGGTCGACGTCGCTCCAGTCGTCGCCTCCGACGTTCGTTCGCGTCCGGAGCTTCCGCCGGCTCGCTGAGCGCGGCGTGCCGCAGCGCCGAGACCGAACATCGAAGCTGGTGCTCGTAGAGCTTGGCCAAGGCGAGATGAACCTGGGCGAGCTCCCACTCTCCTTCCGCTTCCGCCAGGGACACCAGCCACCACCTCTCGGCCTGTCGCCAGCGGCCGAGCCGCTTCGCCGCCGTCGCCGCCTCCCAAGCCGCCCGGTAGGTGCAGTCGGGTCCGCCGCCGCCCTCCAATGCTTCCACCGCGAAGCGAAGCGCCCGCTCGTGGTCACCGACCCTCGCCGCCAGCCGGCTCCGCCCGAGCTGGGCCTGCGGCGCTTCTCTTCGGTCCAGGGTGTGAAAGCCGTCGGCCAGCTTTGCGAACAGGGCCGCCATCGCCACGATGTCGTGAAAGTTGTGGGTCAGGATCCGATGGACCTCGTGGGTCACGCGACTTCGCAGATAGCTCCAGTAGGCCGCCGGGATCTCGGCGCCGTCGATGTCTCGCTCGCGCCGGAAGCCCATCACCGAGACCTCCAGATCCTGTAGCCGGGTCCGCTCCAGGTGTCCGGCGTGGATGCGCCGCGCCGCGTGGTAGAGGTCTAGGTGAGGGACGGCACCGGGCAAGGACACTCGGTTGAGCACGCCCCTGGTGAGCAGCAAAGGCCAGTCGTAGACCCGACCGTTGAAGCTGACCAAGGTCCGCCCTTCGGGCGCGAGGCGCTCGGCCACCCGCTCCAGCATCGGCTGCTCGTCGCCCAGGTTCTCGAGGAAGAGCTGCTCGACCACGAAGCGTCCCTCCTCGAACCAGCCGAGGCCGATCAGAAAAGGAATCGTGCCGGTGCCCGTCGACAGGCCGGTGGTCTCGGTGTCGATGAAGACGAAGTCCGAAGGGTCGAGCGAATCGCCTTCATGGAGCACGACCCGGGCCATGCTCTCCCGATCTGCCGCCAGCAACCGGCCGACCGAGGCACGACCGTGGTGATGGTCGGGCTCGAGCTCGGTTCGGACCCGGCGGAGCGGGCCGCTGGCCGTACACTCCACACAGCCCGGGAGCTCGCTCGGTGCCGGCGCCTCCGAGCGCGGCTGGTCCTGGAGCCGGCGCACCTGCCGGCGGGCGGTGGCGTCGATCAGGGCCTGCAGCCGCTCGATGCGCCGCCGGCGCTCGGGATCGGCGTCCAGAGGCGAAGGCGCATCCAGCGAGGGCGCCGACTTACAGAGAGACGACGGGTCAACGGCGGGCATCGGGACCGGTGCCGCCGAGGCGGCGAGCCGGCTGAGCCGCTCAGTGAGCGAGGGCATGAGCGGCCTCCGTTCCCGCATGGCCTCGCCCACGTCCGAGGCCCAGCTTCTCGAGCAAGGCCAGCGCCAAGCCTTTTCGGGACCATGGACCTTCCTCGGGCGCGGTCGGTCCGACGCAAGAAGGACAGCCTTGCCCGCAGCTGCAGTCGCTCAGCAGCTGGTGGGCCCGCTCGAACATCGCCATTCGCTCCTCGTAGAGCCGCGGCGCAAGCCCCGCCCCGCCGGCGACGCTGTCGTAGAAGTACAAAATGGGCTCGAAGGCCTTGGCGCCGGCAGGCCCGCCTTCGACGGCCGCGCCAGACTCCCCCATCCCCGGCTCGTCGACCAGGGCGCAGCCCACGTCGGCCGGATCCATCATGAGCCCCACTGCCGCCACGCCGTGCATCGCGGTCTGGATCCCGCGGAGCGCGTCGACGAGCACCGCCCGGGGCGCATCGAAGCCCCTCAGCAGGGCCTGAGGGACGATGACCCAAAAAGCGGTGGTCGGCTTTTCGACGTGGGGCAGGTGTACGTCCCCAAAGCCGCAATTCTCGTGGGTGTGAAACTTGATCTTCTTGTAGCCGACCACCTTCTCGATGACGTCGACCTCGCCCCACCCCGCCGCCGGCTCCACTTCGCCGCCGAAAGTCAGGGTCGCCTGGGCCTCTTCCTGCAGCACCGCCACCTTCACGTGGGTCATGGCCGTCGTGTAGTAGTCGGGCACGACCTCGCGGATGAAGGCCTTGTGGTTGTCGTAGTCGAGGCGCTCGACCTGATACTGCCGGCCTTCGTGCTGATAGATCGCCTGCTCGTGGAGCATGGTGTGGGTGGACCGAAAGTCCATCTCGGCGATGGTCTTGGAGCGCTCTACGTCGATGATCACGAAGTTGTCCCAGGAGGCGCTGCGCAAGGAGACCCCGTTGGCCGGATAGGCGTCGCTGGCCCAGTGGAAGACCTGGCGGCCCCTTCGGCCCTGGACCGGGTGCACCACCCGGTGCTCGGCCAGAAAGCCCATCGCCTGATTCACCGACGCGCAGGGCACATCGCCGAAGCTCTCTCCCTCCTCGAAAGGCAGCTCGAAAGCGCCGCACTTCAGGTGCTGAATCAAGATCTCGACGTTGTCGGGATCGATCCGAGCCTGCTCTAGCGGCGCGTCGAACAGCAGCTCGGGACTTCGAGCCACGTACTGGTCCAGCGGTGAAGAGTTGGCGATGAGGACCGACAGCGCCGGCTCGCTCCGCCGGCCGGCCCGCCCGAAGCGCTGCCACAAGGCGGCCATGCTCCCCGGGTAGCCCGCCGACAGGACCGCCCCCAGGGCGCCGATGTCGATGCCCAGCTCCAGGGCGTTGGTCGAAACCACGCAGCGGACGCTCCCGTCCTTGAGGCCGTCCTCGATCCGGCGCCGGGTCTCGGAGAGGTAGCCGCCCCGATAGGCCTGGATGCTCTCGGGGCTGATGCTGGAGTTTTTCGCCAGCCGGTCTCGCAGGTATTTGAGCATCACTTCGACCTGGCTGCGGGACGAACCGAAGACGATGGTCGGGACGTTCGCCCTGACCAGGTCTTCGGCCAGGCCGACGGTGGCCTTGACGCAGCTCTGACGGATGCCGAGCTCGGGGTTCACCACCGGCGGGTTGTAGACCATCACCCGGCGGGGGCCCGTGGGCGCCCCCGAGGTCTGGATGGAACGCACCGGCCGTCCGATCAGGCGCTGGGCGTGCTCGGCCGGGTTGCCGATCGTGGCGCTACTAAAGAGAAAACGAGGCGAAGCCCCGTGGAACTGGGCCACCCGGAGGAGCCGCCGCACCACGTTGGCGAGGTGGGATCCGAACACGCCCCGGTAGGCGTGAAGCTCGTCGATGACCACGTAGCGGAGGTTGGCGAACAGCCGAGCCCAGTTGGCGTGGTGGGGGAGCACGCCGCTGTGGAGCATATCGGGGTTGCTCAGAATGACGCCCGACCGGGTCCGAGCCGCCCGTCGGGCGTCGGGGGGCGTGTCCCCGTCGTAGACGACCGCCCCGTGGGGCAGCCCGGCGTCCCGCATCAGGGCCCGAAGTCCGCCCTCTTGGTCCCGGGAAAGGGCCTTGGTCGGGAAGAGATAGAGGGCCCGGGCTTCCTGGGACCGGGCCAGGGCGTCGAGGACCGGCAGGTTATAGCAGAGGCTCTTGCCCGAAGCGGTCGGCGTCGCCACCACCACGTCCCCCTCTTGGGCCGCAAGGAGCGCCTCGGCTTGGTGAGCGTACAGCCGCTGGATCCCGTTCCGCTGCAGCGCCGTCCGCACCGGCTTGGCCAGCTCCTCGGGAATCTCCAACGTCTGGGCCGACCGCCCCGGAACCGTCCGGTCCAGCACCACATTCCGGCGAATCCGCTCCGACCCCAGCCAGTTCCCAAGCACCGCCTCCAGACCCGAGTCCCGATCCCACGGCGTAGGCTGCCGCTGCACAAAGGCGTCCACGGCCAGCACTGTACGCTCGTTCACTGAACATGTGAATAGCCCCGTCCTTCCCAGGCCTAGGGGGGTGCTGAAGAACGGATTTATTCGTCTGGGTAGGCAGACTTTTCGTGGAACGCTTCGGCGAAGAGGGCGCTGATTGGGCATCAGCAACCGATG
>CAYZFR010000012.1:6507-33973 GCA_964477875.1 uncultured Myxococcales bacterium | reverse complement strand
AGGGGGGCACTCACAGCTCGCCGCTCTCCCAGCTCTGGGCGAGACGGACCCGCTGAAGCTTGCCGCTCGTGGTCTTGGGGATCTTCGCCACCGCGTGCACGACGGAGGGGGCGACCCCGGTCTGGCGTGTCACGTGTTCTCGAACGCGCTGCGCCAAAACCGCGAAACCTTCCTCATCTTTTCTCCACAGGATGAAGAGGGCCAAGACCTCCCGTCCCGAGCTGCGCTCCCGAACCCCCGCTGCGACGATCTTACCGAGCTCGACGCCTTCGATTTCGCTCGCGACCGCTTCGATGTCGTGGGGGTAGACGTTCTGGCCGTTGACGATGGCGATCTCCTTCACGCGACCCGCCACGTGAAGCTCTCCTTCCGAGACGAAGCCGAGATCTCCGGTGTCGTACCAACCGTCGACCAAGGGATCCACGTCGCCCTCTTCGGTGCGGACCCGCTTGGTGACGTTGTCTCCCCGAATCCAGATGGGCCCGACGGTTCCTTCCGGGGCGCCGTCCCCGATCCGAAATTCGCAGTGGGGGATCGCGCGGCCCAGAGGCACCAGGTCGAGGCCGTCCTCGGGCCGATGGGGTGGACGGACTTGGTCGCCCACCCCGAGGTGACCGCGGTCGACCTGGGTGCGGCGCAGACCCGAGAGGAGAGGCGGCATCGAAACCGCGAGGCTCGCTTCAGCGAGCCCGTACACCGGGAACATCGAGGCCGGCCGCAGTCCGTGAACCTCGAAGGTGTCGAGGAAGCGCTTCACCAGCTCGTAGGAGATGGGCTCGGCGCCGTTGAAGATGACCCGGACCGGCGACAGGTCCATGCCCTCGAAGCGCGCTGGCTTGTAGACCCGGAGGGTGTGCTGGTACGCAAAGTTTGGCCCGCTCGTCACGGTGACGCCGTGGGTCGCCGCTTCCTGCATCCAGGTCAGGGGCCGCCGCACGAAGCGCTCGGTCGGGATCAAGGTGTGGTTGGTGCACCGCATGAAGGGCGTGAGGTGCCCGCCGATGAGCCCCATGTCGTGGGTGAGGGGCATCCAGGCGTGGGGGCGATCCTCGGGCTGGAGCTGAATGGCCTGGATGATCCCATCGGTGTTCGCGACCAGGTTCCGGTGGGTGAGCTGGATGCCTTTGGGCGCCCGGGTGGAGCCGGAGCTGAACTGGACGTAGGCCAGATCGTCGGGCTTCACGTCGTGGGGCCGTCCTTCGGCGCCGCCGCCGGCGGCGGCCCGGATCTCGTCCAGAGTGAGAACGGTGGGAAGCGGCGCCTCCGACCAGGCCGCGAAGCGGTCTCGTCCCTCGGCTTCGATGGCGAGAACCGGCGCCTCGAACAGACCCATCACCCGCTGGATCTTGAGCAGGTGCTCGTCGCTGCCGCCGGCGCTCACCGGAACGGGCACCACGCCGCCCAGCAGGCAGCCCCAGAAAACCTCCAGGAAGGTCTGGACGTCGGCGCTCACCAGCACCACGAAGCGGCCCGGGCCGATGCCCCGAGCCTGCAGCAGACCGAGGACGCTTCGGGCCCGATCGTGAAGCTCCGCATAGCTCGTGAAGACCGGGTCGGGCCCGGTCAGATAGCCGATGCGATGCTCGGGACGCAGCGGGTCACGGAGGCCGTCGATCAGCGTCTGAGCTTTGGCGGTCACCGCGCGTGGTTTTTACGCAGCGCGCAAAAAGTCAACCCGCGAGCCGCACCCGCAAGACCGCGAGGGCCAAGGTGAGCGCCAGCACCGGCACACACAGCAAGATGGTGGAAAAGCTGCCGGTGAGGTCGAGGCTGAGCCCCAAGAAGACCGGGCCGAGGGCGGTCCCCGCCACCAGGGCCGTGGTGATCGAGCCCCGAATGCTGCCGTGATGCAGACGTCCGAACGCGAGGGCGGCGGCCGGCGTCAAGCTGGCCTGCACCAAAGCCATGCCCAGACCGAGAGTAGTCATCGAGATCAAGTAGGGCACGGTCCCTTCGGCCAAGGCGACGCCGACGCAAGCACTCCCCAAGAAGACCGGGATGAGGACGAGGGAGAGCCGGAGAGGGAGCCGGTTCCCGAGAGCGAGCAAGACCAGGGTTCCGAGGAAGGAGGCGCCGCCGAAGCCGCTCAGGGCCCAGGCCGAGGCGGCTGGCCCCACCGAAGCCGCCTCGGAGAGAGCGCGGTTGTGAAAGAGCAGCCCCGTTCCGAAGCTCGCGTGCAGTACGCCCAGACTCGCCAGCACCCAGTAGGTAGGCGTGCGCATCGCCTCGCCGAGGGTGAAGCCAGTGAGGGGCGCCGAGGGCCCCTCACCCTCTCGGGCGCCATCCAGGCGAAGGCCCATCGACTCCGGGGTGTCGCGCTGCACCAGCCCGACCAGAGGCAGCACGGCGAGCAGTACGGTGACGCCGAGGATCGGGTAGGCCCAGCGCCAGCCCACGCCCGCCACCAGCCCGTGAACCACCGGCGGGATCGCGGTGGTCGCCACGCCCATGGCTGCGCCTCGACCGGCTTCGACTTGGCGCAGACCCCGCTCGAACCACAGCGCCACCGCGTGACCGCTCAGCATGCCCATACTCGCCTGGCCGAAGAAGCGGAGACCGATGAAGCCGAGGACCAGCGGAAGGTAGGACTTCACGCTCCCCATCCCGATGCAGGTGAGGGCCATGGCCACGGCGGCCACCAGCGTCACTCGACGGGGCCCGAAGCGGTCCGACAGCCGTCCCACCGCCGTCATCGGGAGCGAGGCAGCCAGGGTCGCCATCATGTAGGCGAGGCTCATGCTCGTGGGTCCGAGGGCGAGCGCGTCCTGCAGCTCGGGGATGAAGACGGAGACGACGACCGTCTGTCCGGGAAGCGTACCGACCAGGGTAACGATCGAGCACAGGACGACCCACCAGCCGTAGTAGACGCGTCCGATCACGCGGGGGCGGCTACGCCTTCCCGCGGGGCCTGGCAACGCATGGCTGGCCAACCGGCGGGGGCTTCGCTAGGGGGAGGAGGTCTTGCGTCGAGCTTCGACGATTCTCGCGCTAATCCTTGCTGGAGAGTGCGTCTACACCCTTCCCTACGCGCTGAGACGAGAGTTTTCCCCGGCCATCGTCGAGACCTGGGGGATAACGCAACTGCAACTTGGGTTGCTGAGCTCCTTGTTCGGGGTGTTCGCGCTGCTGTGCTACTTTCCAGGGGGCTGGCTCGCCGACCGCTTCGCCGCCCGGACGCTGCTGAGCTTCTCCCTCTTCGCCACCGCCAGCGTGGGGCTGGGGCTGCTGGCCCACCCCGACTTTGGAGTGCTGCTCGGCATCTACGCCCTTTGGGGCGTGACCTCGATCCTGACCTTCTGGGCCGCCCTCATCAAGGCGACCCGCGCCTGGGGAGGCACCGAAGCCCAAGGCCTCGCCTTCGGGCTCCTCGACGGCGGGCGCGGCGTGGTAGCGGCGGCGCTGGCGCTCGTAGCCGCCGAGACCTTTGCCGCTTTTGGTGGAGGCCGCCCCGGCCTCGACGGCGTGGTCCTGATCTATACAGGGGTGGGGTTCGCGGCCGGCGCGCTCGTGCTCTTCGCCCTCCCTTCTTTCGATACGGGCGGTCGATCGCCAGAGGGTCTTCAGCGAGGGCAGCTGGGCACGGTCCTGCGCATGCCGATCGTGTGGCTGCAGGCCCTCGTGATCTTCACCGCCTATTCCGGCTACTGGGGCAGCTACGACATCGCGGGCTACGCCGTCGACGGGCACGGTCTAGCCCAAGAAGACGGAGCCCGGCTGAGCGCCTACGCCCTGTGGCTTCGGCCGGTGGCCGCCCTCGGCGCCGGCTTCATCGCCGACCGAGTGGGGGCGCTGCGCTCCACCGAAGCGAGCTTCGCCCTCCTCGGCCTGTCGACGGGGAGTCTGGCCGCGCTCCCGCCCGAGAGTCTGTGGGTCTATGTCGCCCAGGCCGCCGCCCTGTGCGCCGCCGCGTCGGCCCTGCGGGGGCTGTACTACGCGGTGATGAATGAAGCCGCCATCCCCATGGTCCTGACTGGTACCACGGTGGGGGTGGTCTCGGTGCTGGGCTACACCCCCGACGTGATCATCCCTCCGCTGCAGGGCGCCCTGCTCGACGCCTACCCGGGGCCCACCGGTCATCGGCTGTTCTTCGGGCTGCTGGCGAGCCTCGCCCTCATTGGCCTGGCCGCGACCCGCTTCGCTCGCCGACTCAGACCGTGACCATCTCGGCTTCCGACAGCTGCTTCGACCACATCTCGGCGTAGCGCCCCCCTCGGGCGAGGAGCTCGGCGTGGGTTCCTCGCTCCACTATGCGCCCTTGGTCCATGACCAGGATGGCGTCGGCGTCCACGATCGTCGACAGTCGGTGGGCGATGATGAGGGTAGTTCGGCCCTCGCTCGCCGCCCACATCTCGGACTGGATCTCTCGCTCGGTGGCCGAGTCCAGGGCCGAAGTCGCCTCGTCCAGGATCAGAATCGACGGCTCCTTCAAGAAAACCCGGGCAATGGCGACCCGCTGCTTCTCACCCCCCGAGAGCTTCAGGCCCCGCTCCCCGACCACGGTGTCGTAGCCATCGGGGGTCGACTCGATGAAGCGGTCGATGCGCGCCTTTCGGGCCGCGTCCTTCACCTCGTCCTCGGTGGCCGAGGCTCGGGCATAGCGGATGTTGTAGCCGATGCTCTCGTTGAAGAGGACGGTGTCCTGGGGGACGATCCCGATCGCCCGCCGCAGGCTGGCACCGCTGAGGTTACGGAGGTCCTGACCGTCGACGGTAATGCGACCGTCGTCGACGTCGTAGAAGCGAAAGAGAAGGCGCGCGATGGTCGACTTGCCCGCCCCCGACGGTCCCACCAGCGCCACCCGCTGCCCGGCCGAAACCTCGAAGTCGACGCCCCGCAGCACCGGCCGCTCGGGCTCGTAGCCGAAGTGCACGTCCTCGAAGGCCACCGCTCGGGGGCCGGGAGCGAGCAAGGCCGCCTCCGGCCGATCCAACACGTCGGGCTGGACGTCGAGGAGCACGAACATCCGCTCCATGTTGACCAGCGACTGCTTCACGCTGCGGTAGACCCAGCCGAACAGGTTGAGGGGGCCCGCCAGCTGGATGAGGTAGGTGTTGACGAGGACGAAGTCACCGACGGTGAGCCGTCCCACCACGATGCCTCGGGCGGCCAGATACATCAGCAACGTCAGTCCTCCCCCCAGTATCAGGGCCTGGCCCGAGTTCAAGGCGGCGAGGCTCGACTGGCTCTGGATGGCCGCCTGCTCGTAGCGCCGCAAGGAGGCGTCGTAGTTGTCGGCCTCCAGCCCTTCGTTGCCGAAGTACTTCACCGTCTCGTAGTTGATGAGGCTGTCGATGGCCCGGGTGCTGGCCTCGCTGTCGGCCTCGTTCATGCGGCGGCGAAACTTGATCCGCCACTCGGTGGTGACGACGGTGAAGCCCACGTAGGCCACCACCGTCACGCCGGTCACGACGGCAAAGACCGGCTCGAAGCGGCCCAGCAGCACGCCGAGGATGAGGACGAGCTCGAGCAGGGTGGGCAGGACGTTGAACAGCGCCACCCCGAGAAGGCTCGAGATGGCGCTGGTGCCGCGCTCGACGTCGCGGGCCAGACCGCCGGTCTGACGCTGGAGGTGAAAGCGCAGGCTGAGGCCGTGGAGGTGCCGGAACACGTCCAGAGAGGCCTGCCGGACCGCGCGCTGGCCGACCTTCTCGAAGACCGCGTCTCGGATCTGGTTGAAGAGCAGGGAGCCGAAGCGGGCCAGGCCGTAGGCCAGGATGAGCCCCAGGGGGATGGCGGCCAAGTCCACGTCGTCTTCCCCGAGGACGTCGACGGCCCGCTTGTAGAAGATCGGCACCCAGACGTTGAGCCCCTTCGCGGCCAGGATGGAGACCAGCGAGACTACGACCCGCAGGCGAAGTCCCCACTGTCCCTTCGGCCACAGGTAGGGGAGCAGGGTCTTCAGAGGTCGCGCCGCCACCCAGCGGATTTAGCCGGAGAGAAGGGAGGAGTCGAACCTTCGCCGCCTCAGCCGCCGGCGGCGAGTTTTCGCACGAAGGTTGGGAGCGCGAAGGCTGCCTTGCAGACTTCTCGGTTGAGATAGCGAAGTTCGGGCTCGAAGGGCGCCATCGGCTCGACCTCGAGCGGCAGGACCTCGCCCTTCGGACGGGCCAGGGTCCAGGACCACATGGAGGACCCGTACAGCGGCACGTTGCCGATGTAGGGCTTCACATCGTCGAAGATGCCGCGCAGCGTCTTTTGGACGGCTTGGAAGACCTCGGCCTGGAGGATCGGCGACTCGCTCTGGAGCCCGAAGACGCCCTCCGGCTTCAAGATCCGCTTCACGTCGCGGTAGAAGCTCTCGTTGAACAGCCCCTCCGCCGGACCGACCGGATCGGAGCCGTCGAGGAGCACCACATCGAAGCCCTCGTCGGGCGCGTCGGCCGCGTACTTGATCCCGTCTTCGATCCGAAGCTCCAGGCGCGGCTCATCGAGGGCGCTCGCGATCCCGGGCAGATATTGGCGGCACACGTCCACGACCTCGCCGTCGATCTCGACCATCACGACCTGCTCCACGTCGGCCCAGCGCATGATCTCTCGGACCGTGCCCCCATCGCCGCCGCCGATGACGAGGATCCGCTTTCGGGACCGGGCAGCGCACATTGCGGGATGGACGATCATCTCGTGGTAGAAGAACTCGTCCTTCTCGCTGGTCATGAACAGGCCGTCCAGGACGAGGGCCTTGCCGTAGAAGTCGGTCTCGATAAGCTCCACGCGCTGATGGGGGCTCCGGTTGGAGTGCAGGGTGCGCTGCACTTTGAGACCGAAACGCACCTGTCCGTGAAAGGTTTCCTCGTACCAGTTGGCCAAACTCAGCCCTCGTTGGACGCCTGAGCGACGTGCGCCGTGTGCCGGTGCTCGGCGATGCCGATGGACTGCCCCGGTCCGAGGCCGCGTTCGACGACGAGGAGCTCCGAGCGCTCGGGGAACAGGTCACGATCGAGGAGCTCGTGCGCCTTTTCGGGCGAGCAGTCACCACAGGTGTAGAAGTCGACCGCCGCGTACCCGCCCTCGGGCCAGGTGTGGACCGACAGATGGGACTCCTCGATCACCACCACACCGCTCACGCCCTGAGGCGAAAAGCGGTGAAAGACCGAGGCCACTACCGTGGCGCCTGCCGCTTTGGCGGCTCGATTCAAGAGCGCCTCGATGGCATGTTTGTCGTCGAGAAGCGACGTCGGACATCCATAGTACTCGGCGAGAAGGTGTTGCCCCCGCGTATCCAATTTTGCTCGTGTCCCCCTGATTCCTTCCGAGTCAGCGCGCCGGCTTACGCACTGCGTACCCCCTTGACAAGCGCTACTGGCTTGTTCGGGCCTTTCCGCGCCAAAGATACCAAGTCGCAACCGAGCGCCAGGGCGCGAAGCGCGCCCCAAGTTCTTCCAATTCCTTTGGTTTCGGTCGCTCGGAAAGACGGAAGGCTTGCCGCGCTCCCTCCTGAAGTCCGAGGTCGAGCGTGGGCCAGACGTCGGGGCGGTTGAGCGCGAAGAGCAGGAACATTTGGGCAGTCCACACGCCTACGCCCTTCACCGCGGTCAAGGACGTGATGATGCTCTCGTCGGGCAGTCGCCCGAAGCGCCGGGTGGGGATGCGGCGGTCTCGAAAGTGGATGGCCAAGTCCCCGAGATAAATCCTCTTCTGCCGGCTGAGCCCGCACCAGGCGAGGTGGACCTGGTCGACCTCTTCGAGCACTTCGAGCACCCGAGCCGGCGTCGGTCGGCCCCGGGGGAACAGCTTGCGAAAGCGACCGTAGAGGGTGGCGGCGGTCTTGGTCGCGAGCTGTTGGTTGAACACGCTCAGGACGAGCACCTGGAAGTAGTCCCGGCGGGGCTGCAGGGTGCAGGGCCCGGCGCGCCGAACGAAGGGGGCGATCACCGGATCAGAGCGCAGGGCTTGCTCGGCCTCGAGCCATCGATCGTCTTCGGGCCGAGCGTCGAACCACCCCATGTCCCGGCCCTTCGTGCTAGCCCTTGCGGCCATGAGCGCTTTCGAAGGGTGGGCAGTGGTCACCGGAGCGTCCAGCGGAATCGGCCGGGCGCTGGCCCTGTTGCTCGCCAAGGACCAAACCCGCGTCGCCGTCGTCGCCCGCTCCGAAGACCGGCTGCGCAAGCTGGCGAGCGAACTCGAAGGACTCGGGGCGCCCGAAGTCCGAATCCTCGCTCTGGACCTGGGCGAGCGTGAAGGCCCCGGCCGGGTGGCGGAGACGCTTGCCGACGTCGAGGTCGATGTCCTGATCAACAATGCCGGCTTTGGGAGCAACGGACCCTTCTGGGAGCTTCCGCTGGAGCGGGAGCTGGCCATGGTCGATCTCAACATTCGAGCCTTGGTAGAGCTCAGCCATCGCCTCCTCCCGGGCTTGCGGGCGAAAGGGCGAGGCCACATCCTCAACATGGGCTCGGTGGCCGGCTTTCAGGCCGGTCCGCTGATGGCGACCTACTTCGCGACCAAGGCCTTCGTGCAATCCTTTTCCGAGGCCCTGGCCTTGGAGCTGGAAGGCAGCGGCGTCTCGGTCACCGTCCACTGCCCCGGCCCCACCGCCTCGGAGTTCGCCCAAACGGCGGGCAACGATGGCTCCCGCCTCTTCAAGTCCGGCCGCATCGCCACCTCGGAAGCGGTCGCCGCCGACGCCTACCGCGCCATGAAGGCCCGCCGCATCACCGCCATTCACGGCACCGTGAACCGCCTCATGGCCTGGTCCGGCCGCTTCGTCCCCCGAAGCACCGCCGCCCGCATCAGCGGCAAGCTCAACGAGCGTGCCTGAAGGGGGGTCGCCCCGAGCGTTCGGCTGCGGTTTTCGTTTCTCAGGTGGTCGGAGTGCGTACAATGAGGGGGATGACTTGGATGAAGGCGGCTTGGAGCGTCCTCCAGGAGCTGAGCCCCTGGCTCTTCCTGGGCGTGCTGGGCGCGATCTTGCTGCACCGCGTCCTCCCACGGGACTTCGCCCAGCGGGCGCTCACCGGGCGATTCTCGGTCCTTCGGGCCGTGGCCATCGGCCTTCCCCTCCCGCTGTGTAGCTGCGGGGTTCTCCCGACGGGGTTGGGCCTTTGGAAGAGCGGCGCTGGCAAGGGGGCCTCGGTGGGCTTTCTGATCTCCACCCCTCAGACCGGCCTCGACTCCGTGTTCGTCAGCGCGAGCTTCCTTGGCTGGCCCTTCGCTTTGGCCAAGCTCGGGGTGGCGGGCCTGACCGGCTTGGTGGGCGGCTGGATGACCGACGCCATCGAGCCGAGCGAGAGCCGGGTCGAAGCAGCGCCCGAGCAGGGCCGGCCCAGCTGGAAGGCGGCCTGGGCCCACGGCCTCGACCTTCTGCGCATGGTCGTCCCCTGGGTGAGCATCGGGATCATCGTGTCCGCGACCCTGGACGTGCTCGTCCCCAGCGACGCTTGGACCGCGATGCAGAGCTGGGGGCTATGGCCCGCCATGAGCGCCGCGCTGTTGCTCTCGCTGCCCCTGTACGTGTGCGCGACCGGCTCGGTACCCATCGCCGCCACCCTCGTCGCCCACGGCTTCCCGGTCGGAGCGGCCCTCGTCTTCTTGATGGCCGGCCCCGCCACCAACCTCGGCACCCTGGGCGCGCTGTGGAGTCAGCTCGGCGTCCGGGCAACCCTGGTCTACCTGGCCGTGATCGTCGTCGGCTCCCTCGGATTTGGGGCGCTGCTGTCCTGGGTCCTGTCACCCGACGTCGTCGCGGCCGAACACGTCATGCAACACGGCCTCTTCGCCACCCTGTGCGCTTTGGTCATGCTGGGCTTCGTGGCCGAAGCGATCTGGAACTGGCTCCGGGACAGGCTTCAATCCTCTATATCGGCTGCCGGCGGAGCCGCCGACCATCGCTTCGATGTCGAAGGCATGACTTGCGGCGGCTGCAGCAAGAAGGTCCAGCGTGCGCTCCACGGCACCCGAGGCGTCGAGTCAGTCGAGGTCGACGTCGCCTCGGGCTTGGTCTCGGTCCGGGGGGACGCCGACCCCAAAGAGCTCGCCGCCGCCATCCGCGGCGCCGGCTACGGCGTCGGCCGCACCCAAACCACCGAACTCCAAGCCGCAACCTAGCCAGCAGGCTTGGGGATCGACGTCCACTGCGATCAGGCCTCGGGCCTTCATCCAGTGGGCGAGCCGGGCGTAGAAGCGGTCCGACATGTCGAAGTCGAAGCAAAAGCAGGGGACGGTGGCATCGAAGATCGCCTTCATCAGCGGGTCCTCGGGGTCGGCTTGGGTCCGGCGGAAGTAGATCGCTCGGGCCTCGTCGGGCCGCTGGTGAATGAAGTCGATGCCGCGGCCCATGACCTCGACCAGGCGGCGGTGGCCCTCGGTGGGTGATCGCCGCATCGAGCTCTCCGCTGGCCAAGGCCTCGGAGGCGTCGAAGTGAGCGGCGGGTTCGACGAGCTGAAGATCGAGACCCGCGTCGTAAAACCACCCCTTCTCCAGCCCGATGAGGAACGGCAGGTGGTCGGGGTTGAGGAACCATTCGAGGCCCAGTCGAAACGTCTTCATGATCGGTCTCCCTTCGCTGGCGTGAACCAGTGCAGGTTCGGCGGGTCTGCTCTCAGCCGCGTCGACCGAGCCTTCGGCCCGACCGCGAGGTCAGGACCTCTCGCCGTCGCTGTCAAGGTCGATGTCCAAGGCTCGTCGCGCCGCCACCCCCGGCGCCATGCGTCCCTCTTCGACCTCTCGCTCGACCGCTTCCAGATCCGTGCGCTGCCGAAGTGCCTCTCGCATCTGGGCCTCCAGCTCTTCTCGAAACCACTGCACCCGCTGTCGCCGGCGCCGCGCCTCGAACAGGCCGAGCTTGCCCATCGTCTCTCGGTGCCGGAGAACGTCGCTCCAGATCTGTTCCAGGCCTTCGCCGGTGAGGGCGCTGCAGGTCCACACCGGTGGCGTCCACGGCGCGTCGTCGGGCAAGAAGATCGACAGGGCACTCTTCAGGTCCTGGGCCGCGTTGCCGGCCCGGGTCTGGTTGTCGCCGTCGCTCTTGGTGATGGCCAATACGTCGGCCCACTCGAGGATGCCGCGCTTGATCCCCTGCACGTCGTCACCGGCCCCAGCGAGCATCAGGAGCAGAAAGCTGTCGACCATCTGGGCCACCGCCATCTCGGACTGGCCGACCCCCACCGTCTCGATGATCACGACGTCGTAGCCCGCCGCCTCCACCACCTGCATCGCCTCCCGAGTTCTACGAGAGACCCCGCCCAGGGACCCGCCGGAGGGCGAGGGTCGAACGAAGGCCCGCTCGTCCATGCTCAGCTTGGCCATCCGGGTCTTGTCGGCGAGGATGGAGCCGCCGGTGCGCACGCTGCTGGGGTCGACGGCGAGCACCGCCACCCGGTGGCCCTGCTCCAGGAGCCGGCAGCCAAAGGCCTCGATGAAAGTCGACTTGCCGACCCCAGGCGGCCCGCTGACCCCCAGTCGCACCGCGGGCTGGGCGGGGACGGGCAGCCGCTCCAAGAGCGCGTCGGCGTCGGCGCGGTGGGCCCTCCGCTGGCTCTCGACGAGAGAGATCGCGCGGCCGATCGCCGCCCGCTGCCCCGCCCGAACACCCTCGGCCAGCGCTTCGGGGGTCGGGCGTCGGTTCATGAGCTCTCGGCCTCGAGCGTCTCGATCAAGCGCGTCAGCAGACGCTCGGCCGCGTCCGCGATCACGGTACCCGGGCCGAAGATCGCCTTCACCCCCATCTTCTCCAGGTCGGCGTAGTCGCCGGGCGGAATCACGCCCCCGACCACCACCGCGATGTCCGGCCGGCTCAGTTCGGCCAGAAGCCGAATGAGCTCGGGCACCAAGGTGAGGTGCCCAGCGGCGAGGGAGCTGATGCCCACCACGTGGACGTCGTTCTCGATGGCCTGGCGAGCCGTCTCTTCCGGGGTCTGAAACAAGGGCCCGATGTCGACGTCGAAGCCGAGGTCGGCGAAGGCGGAGGCGATGACCTTTTGGCCTCGGTCGTGACCGTCCTGGCCCATCTTTGCGACCAGGATCCGCGGCCGCCGCCCCTCCAGCTCTTCGAATCGTCGGACCCGCTTTTCCAGACCCTCGGTCACGCGCTTGTCGTCGAGGCTCTTCCGGTACACGCCGCTCACCGTGGCCACGGTGGCGTGGTGCCGTCCATGAACCTTCTCGAGGGCTTGGCTGATCTCCCCCACCGTCGCCTTCGCTCGGGCGGCTCGGATCGAGAGGTCCAAGAGGTTGCCGTCCCCCGACTCGGCGGCCTGGGTGAGCGCGTGGAGCGCCGCCTCCACCTGGGTCGAGTATCGCTCCGCCCGCAGCTTCTTCAGCCGCTCGACCTGCCCCTCGCGCACGGCACGGTTGTCGACCTTCAGGACCGGCACCTCCTCCGGCTCTCGAAGCGGCCACTTGTTGAGGCCCACCACCGTTTGACGGCCGGAATCGATCCGGGCCTGGGCTCGGGCCGCCGCCTCTTCGATCCGAAGCTTGGGTACGCCCTGCTCGATGGCCTCCGCCATCCCGCCGTGGGCGTCGATCTCCTTCATGTGGGCCTCGGCCCGCTCCACCAGGGCCGCGGTCAGCCACTCCAAGTGATGGGACCCGCCCCAGGGATCGACGGGACGCACGCCGCCTGCCTCCATCTGCAGGATGAGTTGCGTATTGCGGGCGATGCGAGCGCTGAAGTCCGAGGGGAGCGCCAGGGCCTCGTCGAAGGAGTTGGTGTGAAGGCTCTGTGTGTGCCCGTGCACCGCAGCTAGCGCCTCGATGCAGGTCCGGCCCACGTTGTTGTAGACGTCCTGGGCCACCAGGCTCCAGCCCGAGGTCTGGCAGTGGGTGCGAAGCATCGAGGACTTTGGATTCTTGGGGCCGAACTCGGCCATGGAGCGGCTCCACAGCACCCGGGCCGCCCGGAGCTTGGCGACCTCCATCAGGTAGTCCATCCCGATGCCGAAGAAGAAGGACAGTCGGGGCGCGAAGGCGTCCACGTCCAGCCCTGCTCTTCGCCCGGCTCCGACGTATTCGAGTCCATCGGCGAGGGTGTAGGCCAGCTCCAGATCCGCCGTCGCTCCGGCCTCCTGCATGTGGTAGCCGCTGATGCTGATGCTGTTGAAGCGCGGCATGTTCTCCGCCGTGAAGGCGAAGATGTCGCTGATGATCCGCATCGAGAACTTGGGCGGGTAGATGTAGGTGTTTCGGACCATGAACTCCTTGAGGATGTCGTTCTGGATGGTCCCGCTCAGCTTCTCGGGGGAGACGCCCTGCTCTTCCGCCGCCAGGACATAGAGCGCCAGCACCGGGAGGACGGCGCCGTTCATGGTCATCGACACGCTCATGCGATCGAGGGGGATGCCTTCGAAGAGGATCCTCATGTCGAAGATGCTGTCGATGGCGACCCCCGCCATGCCGACGTCCCCCGCCACCCGGGGGTGGTCGCTGTCATAGCCCCGATGGGTCGGAAGGTCGAAGGCGACCGACAGTCCTTTCTGACCGGCGGCGAGGTTGCGCCGATAGAAGGCGTTGCTGTCTTCGGCGGTCGAAAAGCCCGCATACTGCCGGATGGTCCAGGGGCGCTGCAGGTACATGGTCGCGTAAGGCCCCCGGGCGTAGGGGGGCCGCCCCGGCAAGCCGTCGAGGTGGTCGAGCCCCTGGGTGCGACCGGCGCCGGAGCGATCTGGGACCTCGATCCCTTCCGGTGTGCTTCGGGCCCGCGGCTCGCTCTTGGCGGAAAAGCCGGAGCGACGCCCCCGGAGCGGGATCTGATCGAAGCGCGGAAAGCTCATGACTGGCTTTTCCTGAAGGCGACCTCCAGGAAGGCGAGGACGTCGTCGCCCCGCTTCACCCGGGCGTCGGCGCCCTCGACGTCGGGCCCCGCCACCGCCACCCAGCTCGCGCCCAGCTTCTTCAGCCCCTGGACGAGCTCGGCGCCCCAAGCCCCGAGCATCTCGTCGGTCCCGCACAGGACGGCGAGCTTGGAAGGCCTCTGCTCGAAGGCGGCGAGCAGCTCGGTCGCCGACGAGCCCTCCGCCTCGACCCCCTCGATCCCGCCGGCGGCGAGGAGGTTCTTGGTCCAGGTGGAGCGGGCGTTGTGCTCGGCTTTCTTGCCCATGCACGCCATGAAGGCCCGAGGCCGCTGGCCGGTCTGGGTCAGAACGCGGTCGCTCTCGTCGCGGAGGTTCTCGAAGCCGGTCGCCCACCGGAAGCGCCGCACGGGCCGGAAAGTGTCGTAGCGCTCGCCGCCGCCGGGCTCCAGAATGTCTTCGGCGTCGTCGACCCGAGCCTTGGCCCGAGCGAAGTCGCTGGCCACGAAGCCGCCCCAAGGCGGGCCCTCGACGATGCGGGTCGCTTCTTCGAAACGCGTGTCGGAGGCCGTCGCCTCCTGGAGCTGCGGGTACTCGGATACACCGACGATCGGGAGCGCTCGTCGCGCCACCTTGTCCCGCAACTCGTCTTGCTGAGCCTGGATGGTGGCCTGGAGCTTCTCGGCCCGCAGGCTCGCTACCAGGCCACCTTCGGCCTCGATGCCCTGCATCACCGCCCACGCCGCCTCGGCGATCTGCTCGGTGCGAGCCTCGACGTAGTGGGCGCCTCCGCCTGGATCGCGTACCGCGCCCAGAAAGGACTCCTCGGTCAGCATGTGATGGATGTTCCGAGCCGTCCGGCGAGAGAAAGCGTCGGCGGGACGAAGCGCGTGGTCAAAGCCCAGGGCCAGGACCGAATCCGCTCCGCCGAGGGCAGCGCCGGCGGCGGCGAGGGTCGAGCGTACAAGGTTGGTGTGGACGTCCCGCCGGGTGAACATGGCGGTGAGGGGCATGGCTTCGAAGCGGATGGTCTCCAAAGCCGCCTCCGCGTCGAGCTCGACGTGGATCCGCTCCAAGCAGCGGCGGAGCGCCCGCAGCCGGCAGACCGTCTCGAACACGTCGGGGCTCGCCGCGACCCGGTACTCGAAGGAGCCCAGGGCCTCCCGCAGGCCAGCCTCGTCCAACATGCGCGCGTACTCGAGCAGGTGCGACAGGCCGCAGCCGACCTCGTGGGCGGCGTCGGCGCCGACCTCGGGCCAGATCGCGACGTCGACCCGGAGGGTCTGAAGCCGGGGGAAGGTCGACCGGGCGTGCTTCACCAGCTCGACCAGGGCCGGACGCTCTTCCTCCCAAGGGCCCGGCAAGGCGCCGTGCCGGACCCAGGAGGCGATGGGGTCGACCCCGAGGCCGCCCAGAATCGTTCCGGGGTCGGCGTCCTTTCGCTCCAGGGCGCGCATCATGCCGAGGCTGGCCGGCAGCCAGGCGACGCCGGCCTCGAGATACACGCCCGCCACGTCGACCAGCACGTCCCGCATGACGGTTCGAAAGTCCGAGGGCCGGGCCAGCTCGATGCCCCCGCTCCAGCGGGCGCCCGCGCCCCGCAGCCGGGGTTCGAGGACCAGTAGGAGCTCGTGGGCCCCCTGCTGCAGCTCTTCGAGGCCGATCCGCCGGGCCTCCTCGACCGCGCCGGCGACGATGGGAGAGCGGATCTTCCAGCCCGCCTCGTCGGGTCGACGACGCACATAGGCCGAGGGATCCTCTTCGGGCTGATCCCAGGCGCCATACAACGCTTCCATCGGAAGCCCCGATATAGTCCGGCGCAGCGTGTCGAGCGGGGCCCCGGTCTTGGCCGCGCTCTCCATGAAGTCCACCCACCGCGGGTCGTCCCGACTGGTGACTCCCGTCGTCTCTTCCATGGACGGATCCGATGCCGGACGTCTGATCGGGTCAAGTCCAGGTGCGTGACTGATTGCGGGCGTTCTTGGTCCGAAAGGCCGCCTCGAGGTCGATGTCGAGGCGATTGGCGAGGGCGAGCAAGTAGTTGAAGACGTCCACCAGCTCTTCGCCCACCGCAGCCTTCGCGTGCTCCTGGCTCTGGGCCTCGGCGCCGCCCTCCTCGAAGAGCTTCTCGAGGCGCCGGATCGCCTTGAACAGCTCGCCGACCTCCTCCCCCATCAAGAAGCAGTTGTGGACCAGGTCGACCTCGGTCCAGCCGTGCAGAGCCTCCAGCTCCTCGACGTAGCGCTGATAGGCGGCCATGGCCGCGCCCGTCTCCAGCTCGATCATGGAGGCGAGATTAGTACAGGATGCGGGTCCGGATGCTTCCCGGCAGGGCCTGAAGATCATCCTTGAGAGTGGGAGAAGTCTCGCGGTCCACGTCGATGACGACGTAGCCCACCTCGTTGGTGGTCTGCAGGTGCTGGCCGAGCACGTTGGCGTCAGAATCGGAGAGGACCTTGTTGATGGCCCCCAGGACGCCGGGCTGATTGCGGTGGATGTTCATGAGCCGGTGGGCCTTGGCCTTCACCGGCAGGTTGATGTTCGGGAAGTTCACCGCCCCGAGCGTCGCGCCCTGGTCGCTGTACTGGACCAGCTTCGTCGCAACCTCGACGCCGATGTTGTGCTGGGCCTCCAGGGTCGACCCCCCGATGTGGGGGGTGAGGACGACGTTCGGGAGGCCCTGCAGCGGGCTCTCGAAGCGCTCCGACTTCGACTTCGGCTCCTTCGGGAACACGTCGATGGCGGCGCCGGCCAGGTGCTGGGACCGGATCGCGTCGGCCAGGTCTTCGATCACCACCACCGTGCCCCGGCTCGCGTTGATGAGGTGACTGCCGGGCTTCATCATGGCGAGCTCGGCCTTGCCGAACATGTTCTCGGTGTCTGGGGACTGGGGCACGTGCAGCGTCACGATGTCGCACTGCCCCAGCAGCTCCCCGAGGTTTGGCACTTGCCGGGCGTTGCCCATCGCCAGCTTGGGCTCGATGTCGTAATAGAGCACCCGTAGACCGAAGGCCTCGGCCAGGATCGACACCTGGGAGCCGATGTGGCCGTAGCCGATGATGCCGATCGTTCGCCCCCGCAGCTCGTGGCTGCCAGCGGCGCTCTTCATCCAGTCCCCGCGGTGGGCGGCGCTGCTCTTGTCGCCCAGGCCGCGCATCAGCATCACGGTCTCGGCGAGGACGAGCTCCGCCACCGAGCGGGTGTTGGAGTGGGGTGCGTTGAAGACCGGGATGCCCTTCATCGCCGCCGCTTCCAGCGCCACTTGATCGGTGCCGATGCAAAAGCAGCCGATGCACATGAGCTTGTCGGCCTTCTTCAGGACCTCTCCGGTGAGCTTGGTGCGCGAGCGCACCCCGACCATGTGCGCGCCCTGTATGGCGGCCTCCAGCTCCGAGCCCTGGAGCGAGGTGCTCAGATGGGTGACGGAGGCGTAGCCCGAGTCGGCGAGGGTATCGATGGCCGTTTGATGGATGCCCTCGAAGAGGACGATGTTGATCTTGTCTTTGGATAGAGAGAGTTGCTCCGTCATGACGTCACCTGGTCGAAGACCTTGCCCGGGTTGAAGCGTCCATGGGGATCCAGGGCCTGCTTGATCCGCCGGAAGAGCTCCAGCTCGGCCGGGCTGCGGCTGAAGGCGAGGAAGGGCTTCTTGAGGAGGCCAATGCCGTGCTCGGCCGAGATGCTGCCGTCGTACTTCTTCACCTGCTCGAACAAGACCTGGTCGGTCTCGTGGCAGGCGCCGAGGAAGTCCTCAGTGCCCCAGGACTCGGGCTTCATGATGTTGATGTGCACGTTGCCGTCGCCGACGTGGCCGAACAGGTACACCCCGAAATCGGGGTAGCGGCGCTCCAGGACCTCCTCCAGCTCGGAGACGAACTCGGGGAGCCGGCTCACCGGGAGCGAGACGTCGTTCTTGTGCAAGAAGCCGGTCTTGGACAGGGACTCGCTGATGTTCTCCCGCAGCGCCCAAAGCTCCCGGGACTGCTTGCCAGACTCGGCGAGGACGCCGTCGGTCACCAGTCCCTCGGAGAAGATGGTCTCCAGCCAGCCATCGGCGCCGGCGCCGGCGCCGGTGTCCTCCAGCTCGACCAACACGTAGGCCGGGCTTCGTTGCTCGAAGGGCGACTGTGCGGCGCCGTGAGACTCCACGACCTCTACACAGCGCTCGGTCAGGAACTCGAAGGCCATCAGGTCGAAGCCCTTGGCCTCTCGGGCGCTCCGGAATAAGCGAAGCGCCTCGGCCAGGCCCTCCACGGCCAGCACCGCGACCCGGGTCGCGCCCGGCAAGGCAGTCAGCTTGAGCGTGGCGCCGGTGATGATGCCTAGGGTGCCCTCGCTGCCGATGAAGAGCTGGCGCAGGTCGACGCCGGTGTTGTTCTTCTCCAGTGCTCCGTTGAGCTTCAGGATCTCGCCTTCGGCGGTCACCACCTCCAGGCCCAGCACCCACTGGCGCGTGAGGCCGTAGCGCACCACGCGGATCCCGCCCGCGTTGGTGGCGATGTTCCCGCCAATGTGGCTGGAGCCGGCCGAGGCCATGTCGACGGGCCAGGTCAGACCGTGGGCTCCGGCGTGCTCGTGGACGGCCGCCGTCACCGCGCCCGCGCCGACCTCGACCAACTGGGCCACGGGATCGACTTCACCCAGCTGCCGGATCCGGTCCAGGGACAGGACGATCTCTCCCTTGGCCGCCACCGCGCCGCCGGCGAGGCCGGTGCGGCCCCCGGAGGGGACGATAGCCCACCCCTCGCGGTCGGCCAAGGCCACGAAGCGGGCCACCTCCTCGGTGGAGCGAGGAAAGACGACCGCGCTGGGGGCGGGCGTATGGACCTTGGTCCAGTCCCGCCCGTAGGTTTCCAGCTCGGAGGCTTCGGTACGTACGAAGCCGGGGTCGAACTCGGCCTCGAGTCGAGCCCGGTCCGCTTCTGGGAGAGCGCTCATGTGCCCTCCCGCTCTAACACGTCCATCGGCGGGCGCTCAGGCCGGCTTTCGAAAGTGCATGATTCCCCAGGCGAGGTGTCCCGCATTCCCGGCGTCCACCCAGTGCTGCAAGCCCTTCTTCATGTTTTCGAGATAGGTCTCGGAGCACACCCTCTTCAGCTCGGCCTCGTTCGCGATGAGCTCGGCTCTGACGCGGCCGTAGTGCCGCGGCAGCTGGTGGGAGTGGTCGTCGACCGAGATCTCTTCCCAACCCAACTCCTTGGCGAAGGCGCGGTACTTGGCGAAAGAGCCCATCTCTTCGAGGTGGATCCGCGCCAGGACCGGCCCGAGGACGCCCTCCGGGCAATCGTCGGCCTGCATGGGGTCGGTGAAGATGAAGTCTCCTCCCGGCTCGAGGACCCGGTCGACCTCCTGGAAGACCTTCGCCTTCTCGCCGCTGTGCAGGATCGAGTCCTGGCACCACACGACGTCGAAGCTCGCGTCGGGCTCGGGGATGTTCTCGAAGGCGGCGTCGACGACGCGGATGCGGTCGGCCAGGCCAGCCGTCGCGTTCATCTCGCGGTTGCGACGGTTCTGGGTCGTCGACAGGTTGAGCGCAACGAGCTTCTTCATCCCGTGCTTTTGGGCCAGGTGCCGAACCCCGCCGCCGAAGCCGGCGCCGATGTCGAGGAAGCTGGTGTCTTCCTTCAGCTTCAACCGGGAGGCCATTTCGTCGACGGTTCGACGGCTCGCGTCTCGGATCGGCTCGTCGTCCGACTTGTAGAGGCCGACGTGGATGTCCTCGCCACCCCAGATGGTGAAGTAGAAGTTATCCGCGTCATCGCTGTCGTAGTAGTCCTGAGCGACTTTGGTGATGCCTTCGTGCTTCGTCATTTGGATGTCTTCTCGTTGTCGGTCACCGGATGATAGTCCGCTTCTTCGATATAGGCCTTGGAGGCCACATGGATGAAGAAGTCGGGATCCTCCTGCCGATGGGTCTCCTGGAAGTCCCCGTAGGTCTGCACGTCCTGAAAACCCACTTCGTACAGCAGCCGCCGCACGTAGTTCTTCCGGAGTGGGAACATGTTGAGGTTGAACTTAGACCCGTCGGGGAAGCGATAGCGAAAGCGAGCCAGGCCGTCGTCGACGTGCTCGGGCTCCGCGACCACGTTCTCGCCGCAGTAGTAGTACTGGTGCTTCGACGAGAAGCCGCTGTCCAGGATGCTGTCGTAGTTCCGCTGGTCGAGGACCAGGAGCCCGTCGTGGCGGAGGGCGGCATAGAACTCGGCTAGGGTCTTCCGCCGGTCCCGCTCCGAGAACAGGTGGGTGAAGGAGTTACCGAGGCAGATGACCGCGTCGTACTTTCCGTAGAGGTCCTTGTTCAGCCACCGCCAGTCGGCGTGCACTGTTTGCAGGATATGGCCGTGCTTGCGGCCGTTTTCGAAGGCCTTGGCCAGCATCTCGGGAGCGCCGTCGACGCTCGTCACCTTGAAGCCCTCCTTCAGCAGTCGGACCGAGTGGAAGCCGGTCCCGGTCGAAACGTCGAGGACCTTCTTCTTGCCTTGCTTGAGCAGGGTATCGATGAAGAAGCGACCCTCGCTCTTGGCCCGCGCGTCCCAGTCGATGAGCATGTCCCACTTCTCCACGAAGGAGGTGACGTACTCGTTGGTGTATTGGTCCGTGCTGCGAACGGCCAGTGGATCCCCGCCATAGACCTGTTCGCCGGCTTCTTTTGCGCCTGTCTCAGTCATTGATTCGCTCCGCAGCGGAAAGCTGCTAGACGGCGGTAGGCAATCCAGACCAAGCCGTCAACCGGGGGCCGACCTCCAGTGGGGAGAAGTCCTGAGGTGACAAAACTTTGCGGACTCAGCCTCGGAGTCGATCTCGCAGCGTGACGACCCGCTCCCGGCAGGCGGTCGCATCGTCGCCGACCACGGTGAGGTGGCCCATCTTGCGGCCCGGGCGCGGCGCTTCCTTGCCGTACAGATGAAGGTGCACCCCGTCCTCGCCGATCAGGTCAAGAAATCGCGGCCCGCCGCCCTGCCAGAGATCGCCGAGCAGATTCGCCATCGCCGCCGGCCGCACTCGCGGTGAAAAGACGGGCCAACCAGACACCGCTCTCAGCTGCTGCTCGAACTGGTCGTGATCCGCGGCGTCGATGGTGAGGTGGCCCGAGTTGTGGGGGCGGGGCGCGATCTCGTTGATGTACACCTCGTCGCCGACGGCGAACATCTCGACGCAGAGGACGCCGACGACGTCGAGGGTCTTCAACACCCCCCGGGCCACCTCCAGCGCTCGCGCCTCCAGCTTGGGGCTCACGCTGGCCGGGCAGGTGGTGACGTCGAGGATGTGGTCGGCATGATCGTTGCGCAGAAGCGGAAAGGGATGGACCTCGCCGTCGACACCGCGGGCTGCCACCACCGACACCTCGAGATCGAAGTTCATCCGGCGCTCCGCGATGCCCACGTCCCGGCCGTGCTTTTTCCAGGCGGCGGCGATGTCGGCGTCGGGGCCGACCCGCTGCTGGCCCTTGCCGTCGTAGCCGGCGGTGTGGGTCTTGAGAACGACGTCTCCCCCCAGCTCGGACCGGGCGAGGGCCAGGGCCTCTGGCGAGTCGACCCGGAGAAAAGACGTGACCGGATAGCCGGCCTCCTGCAGGCGGCCTTTCTCGAGCAGGCGATCCTGCGCCACCTCCAGGACTTCGGGCCGGGGATGGACCGAGACCCGAGTTTGGCAGCGCCGGGCGCTGGCCACCGGCACGTTCTCGAACTCGTAGGTGACGACGTCGACTTGCTCGACGAAGCGATCGAGGGCCTCTTCGTCGTCGTAGGCCCCCACCACTTCGGCCTGCGCAACACGCCCAGCGGGGCTGTTGGCGTCGGGCGAGAAGACGACGCAGTCGACCCCGAAGCGGGAGGCGGCCTGGACCAACATCCGGCCCAGCTGTCCGTTGCCCAGAATGCCCAGGCGACCCGACCCCGGGCCGAGCAGGGGCTTCAAGGCAGGCTCTCCTTCTGGACCGCTTCGGCCCTGCGCGCTCGGTAGGTCGCGATCTTCTGGGCCAGCCCGGGGTGAGACAGCCCAAGGATCGAGGTCGCCAACAGGGCGGCGTTGATCGCGCCCGCCTTCCCGATCGCCATCGTCGCCACCGGGACGCCGGCCGGCATCTGATTGATCGAAAGCAAGGAGTCGAGGCCGCCGAGCGCGCTGCTCCTCACTGGCACCCCGATGACGGGGAGCACGGTCTCGGCGGCGGTCATGCCCGGGAGGTGCGCGGCGCCCCCGGCTCCGGCGATGATCACCTGCAGCCCTCGGCCGACCGCGGTGCGGGCGTATTCGACCATGCGCTCCGGAGTCCGGTGGGCGGAGACGACCTCGCACTCGTGGGACACACCCATCTCTTCCAGAGTGAGGTGGGCGTGGCGCATGGTGTCTTCCCAGTCGCTCTTGGAGCCCATGATGACGCCGACCAGCGGGTCGCTGCGGAGGGGCATCTTCCGATCCTGCCGGCCCGGGGCCGTGAATTCAACAGCCGCGTCAGAAGCGCTGGCCCTTGGTCATCTTGGTCTTCAGCGCCTGGGCCTGTTTTCGGATCCCGTCCATCTCCTCCGGCTTCTTGCGGTCCACGTTCCTGAGCTGCAGGGCGAGGCGCTGATTGCCGCTCAGGCGCTCCCGGTGCCGAGCCAGAAAGTCCCAGTAGAGGGTCGTAAAGGGACAGGCCTGGTCTCCGGTCGCCTTCTTGGGGTCGTAGGGGCACGCTTTGCAGTAGGGGCCCATGCGGTCGATGTACTTGCCGGTCGCCACGTAGGGCTTGGTGCCGACGATGCCGCCGTCGCCGTACTGACTCATGCCCAAGGTGTTGGGGAGCGACACCCAGTCGATGGCGTCGATGTACATGTCCATGTGCCAGCGATGAAAGGCGTAGGGGTGGACGCCGGCGAGCTGGGCGAACAGGCCCATCACCATGAGCCGGTGGATGTGGTGGGCGTAGCCGAGTTCTAGGATGCCCTTCATCGAGGCGGCGACGCAGGCCATGTCGGTGTCGCCATCCCAGAAGAAGCTCGGCACCTCCCCTCGCTCGCAGCCGAGGGCGTTCTTCTCGGCGTAGTCGGGCATGAAGTGCCAGTAGATGCCTCGGATGAACTCCCGCCAGCCCAGGATCTGACGCACGAAGCCCTCCACGCCGTTGAGGGGGGCGTCACCGGCCTTCCAGGCCGCAATGGCGCCATCCACGCACTCGCTCGGCTTCAGGAGCTTTACGTTGAGCAGGGCCGAGACCCGAGAGTGATAGAGGACCACGTCACCGGTCGCCATCGCGTCCTGGTACTTGCCGAAGTTTGGGAGACCATTCCGCAGGAAGGCCTTCAGCATGCGCCGGGCGTCCTTCGGTGTGACGGGGAGGGCGAAGCGCCTCGCGTCGCCGGGGGCATCGCCGAAGCGGGCGCGGACGAGCTCGATCACTTCCTGGGTAATCTCGTCCGGCTCGAACTCGGGGAGGGCCTTCAGGTCCTTGGGCGGCCCGTCCTTGCCGAAGCTCTCTCGGTTCTCTTTGTCGAAGTTCCAAGCCCCGCCGGCGGGCTGGCCGTCCTCCATCATCAACCCTCGGTCCTTGCGGAGCTTGCGGTAGAAGAACTCCAGGGTGAGCTCTTTCTTGCCTTGCGCCCACTTCGAGAACTCGGCGGGGGGGGTGTAGAAGCTCTGGTCATCGAGAATCTCGAGCTCGAGGCCGGCCTGCTCGACCGTTCCTTGCAGGCTCAGTAGCACTCGGTGGTCACCGGGGAGGACGACCCGAACCCCCTTCGGCTTCAGCTCCCTCAAATCCTTGCGCAGGACTTCGGCGAAGCTCTTCCCTCGATCTTTGGATCGGGCGGTGCCGAGCCGGTGGTAGTGAACATCGCGCCCCTTCTTCTCCTGCTCGACCGCGAAGTGACGCATCGCCGAAAGAAAAAAGACTGTCCGCAGCTGATGGCCATGGCCTATCTCCTGTTCCACCTCGGCCATCCAGATGGCGTCTTCTTCGGACCAGCCCTCGAGGGCCGCGCTGCCGGGGTCGAGTTGGTCACCAAGGATCAGAATCAGATTCCGGATCGCCACCCGGCTCCGCTACTACAGATAGGACGAGAACAGGTGAGCGAAACCGTCTCGGAGCTTGATGGCCAAAGATCGCGCATCGAGCTCGGCCGGGTCCAGCCGCCGAGCGGCTCTCCGGCGCTGCTCGAATATCTCGGCCAGGCGTTCGGCCAGCGCAGGATCGTAGGCCTCGACCTGAAGCTCGAAGTTGAGGCGAAGGCTCCGAGGATCCCAGTTGCCGGAGCCGATCAGAGTCCAGCGGTCATCGACCACCATCAGCTTCGAGTGGTCGAAGGGCGGCGGGCTCAGCCATACCCGGCAAGTCTCGGCCACCTCCTTCAGCTGGGCCCACATCGCCCACTGCACAAAGGGCAGGTTTCCTTGCTCGGGAAGGATGAGGTCGACCTCCACTCCGCGGCGGGCGGCGGCGGTCAGCGCCGTCTGAAGCGCGTCGTCGGGCAGAAAGTAGGGCGTAATGATCCGTATCCGGCGCTGGGCGGTCCCCAGACCGCCCAGGTACGACCAGCGCAGCTTGTCGAAGTCCTCGTCGGGACCGTCAGAGACGGCCCGGGCCGGGTGACCGCCCTCGATCTCGGCCTCCGCTCCCAGCCAGGCCTGGGCGGGCAGCTCTTCGCCCGAGGCGAAGGCCCAGTCCTCCAAGAAGATCTGGCCCAGCTGCGCGACGGCCGGCCCTCGGATCCTGAAGTGCAGGTCCCGAGCCTTCTCGCGGCCAGGCCGCGGCGGCCGCCCCACGACGTGGCCCTGGCGGATGTTGATCCCGCCGGTGAAGACCTGCTCGCCGTCGAGGAGGAGGATCTTCCGGTGGGTTCGCAGATTGAAGTAGCGCCCCGTTCGCAGGCCGATTTTCATGAAGCGCGCCGCCGGCACCCCAGCTCGGCGCAGGTTCCGAAGAACGGTGGGGAGCGAGTAGCGAAGGCCCGCGTCATCGACCAGCACCCGGACCTCGCAGCCCCGGGCCCGGGCGGCGGATAGGGCGTCCACGAAACGGTGCCCGACCGGATCCCGGTCGAAGATGTACGAGCACAGGCCGACCGTCCGCCGGGCTCGGCCGATCGCCTCCAGCATGGCCGGGTAGGCTTCATCCCCGTCCAAGAAGGGCTCGATGGCGTGGCCCGGCCGCAGGGGGAAGCGACAGATTCCGTCCATCAAGGCCACCAGGCCCGGAGGCCGCTCTGGGCGGGCGAGCGGCGCTGGCGGCGCCAGCGCGAGGGCGGGACGAGGCCCTCGAACCCGGTGAGCGGTCCTGCGAATCCGATTGATCCCGAACAGCAGGTACAGGGATGCTCCGAGCAGAGGAGCGAGCCAGATGACCCCCACCCACCCGATGGCGGCCCGCTCTTCCCGCTTGTGGAGAACGGCGTGACCGGTCGCCACGGTCGAAACCAGGAGCGCGAAGCTCCCCAGGGCCCAGCCGAGGACACCTGGACTGTCGAAGGCGTTGAACCAAACGTCGGGCATCGGCGGGACGCCAGGGAGGATAGCTGAAGATGGGACGCTACGTGGTCCGAACCCTCGGGCCGGACGACTTCGACACCCTGATGGCCCTGGAAGAAGACATGTTCGGGGCGGCCCACGAAGGCGTGCTCGGGCCATACTACGTCCGGCTATGCTGCGACTTCTTTGGTGAGTCCTGCTTCTTGGTCCACGTCGACGGCCAGGCGGTCGGCTACCTGCTCTCCTTCGTCAAGGGCCGGGAGGCTTACTGCACCACCCTGGCCATCAAGACCGAGTTCCAGGGGAGCCGGGTGATTCTCCACCTGCTCAAGGAGTTCATCCGCACCATGGACACCATGGTCGACTCGGTGTGGTTCACGGTCGAAGAGAACAACGAGGCGGCTCGGAATCTTCACGCCATGCTGGGGGCGACCGAAGTGGCCCAACGCGAGAACTTCTACGGGCCCGGCACACGACGCATCGTGTCCCGGATCGACCGGGCCGACTTCGACCGGCTCCGCGAGCGTTTCGCCCGAATAGGTCTGGTCGGCGGCCGCAACCTCCATGAGGACAAAACCGAGGCCGCGGGCGCGGAATGACGTCCATCCGGAAGCGAGGCCGGCGCGTGTCCACGGTTGTGAAGGGCGTCCGGACGGCGGCGGCAAACAGCGCCGGCTTGGAGGGCGACTGGTTCGAGACCTTGCCCCAGCGAGTGGCGACGCTGTCTCGGGTGGCCCAGGAGATCATGGCCGGCCACGGGCTGGAGCTCGAGGTCGAGGGCGCCCGGCCCGAAGTCGGAAGCCTGATCGCCTGCAATCATCTCAGCTACCTGGACCCCCTGATCATCTTGGCCGAAGCGCCGGCCGTGCCCATCGCCAAGGGCGAGGTCGCGAAGTGGCCGTTGATCGGCCAGGGCGCCCAGGACCTGGGGGTGCTCTTTCATGAGCGAACCCGGGTCGAGCAGGGGGCGACGGTCCTGCGGCGCATGGTCCGCGCACTGCGGGCCGGGATCTCGGTCCTGAACTTTCCGGAGGGGACGACGAGCTTCGGCGAGCTCCTGCTGCCCTTCAAGCGGGGCATGTTCGGCGTGGCCCGGATCGCCGGCGCGCCCGTCGTTCCGACCCGGCTGGCCTTCGACGACCGGGAGATGTGCTGGGTGGGTGACCAAAGCTTTTTGCCCCACTATCTGCACTTCGTGGCGCGGCCTGTGACCCGAGGGCAGCTCCGCTTCGGCGAGCCCATCGATCCGCGGGCGTTCTCCCGGGCCGAGGACCTGTCGGCCGCGGTCGAAGCCGCGATGACGCAGCTGGCCGTCTGATTTCCAACACCTCTCGCGTCAAACGCGGAGATCGTTCGTGTCTCCCACTGAAGTCGACCGAGGATGATCCGATTGGTGATCGAGTGGTCGTTCTGGACGGGTATTTGGACCATGACGCGCTCCAGGGCGCGTGGCTCGACGTGGCCGCGACCGGCCATGGGCAGGTCCTGCCCCTCGGGGAGTCGGTCGAGGGGCGACCGCTGACCGCCTTCCAGTTTGGGCGGCCGGGCGCACCCTCCATCCTGCTGACGAGCCTCGTCCACGGCGACGAGCTGGTGGGCGGCATGGCGCTCCTTCATCTGGCCCGAGAGCTGGCGGCCCGCGGCGAGGCGCTCCTGGACAGGTTTCGCTTCACCATCCTCCCCGTCGTGAATCCCGACGGCGTGGTCGCGACCTTCCGGCGCATGCGCCGCGGCCGCCGCCTCGGCCGCCGCCAAAACGCCCACGGCGTGGACCTGAACCGGAATTTCGGCGTGGTGGCCGAGCTCGATAAAAAGCACCCCTTCTCGGGCTCGCGGCTGTCGATCCATCCCCACTACATGGGCCCCCGCGCCTTCAGCGAACCCGAAACGCGGGCGGTGCGCGACCTGGTGCATCAGAGCCGCCCCCGGCTGTCGCTGAGCTTTCACAGCTTTGGAAACCTGCTGCTGTACCCCTGGGCCTTTACCCGGCGCCCTTCGCGCCACAACGAGACCTACCGAACGCTTGGAGACGCCTTCCGCGCCCCCCAAGCCCGCCCCTACGCGGTCCAGCAGTCCTGCGGCTTCTACCCGACCCTCGGCGATCTCGACGACTGGCTCGAGTTCGAGCACGACATCCGCGCCATCACCGTCGAAGTCAGCAAGCCCGACGCCAGCCTCTTCAGGTCCTTCGGCTTCCTCCAACCCATCCGCTGGATGAACCCCAAAAACGTCCAAGGCACCCTCGAGAACCTGCTCCCCGGCCTATGGGCCATGCTCCTCAGCGCACACGCCTAGG
>CAYZFR010000012.1:0-6407 GCA_964477875.1 uncultured Myxococcales bacterium | reverse complement strand
TGAGCCAGCAGCGAAGCCAGCCGCTCTCGGGTGAGACGGGCCCGCAAGTCGTGACCGTACGCAGTCAGGGAGCCCCCTGGCGCACGTACGCCGGAGGCAAGAAAGGATGCCCTCCTCGGCCGGATTCGTCTAGAAGCCACGGCATGAAAGCCCGCCGGTTCTGGACGCTGTTCTGGTTCGCGACCGCGTGTGCGTCGTCGCCCCCCCTGGACCGAAGCGCCCTTCCCGACGCCCGGGACTACGCCGGCGAGCCGGCCGTCTTTCTCGCGCACGAGACGACCCTGCGGTACGCGCTCGAGGATTCCGGGCCGGTCGTCGTGGAGGACAGCCGGGAGCGACTGATGATCCTGAACGAGCGGGGGAGCGAGCTCGGAGACGTCCGGGTCGGCTTCGACGGCGAGTTCAGCCGCTTCGTCTCCGCGAAGGTGGAGTGCTGGCTCCCCGACGGGACCCGAAAGGTCCACTTCGAGAAGGACTTCTCCACTCTCCCTGCCGGCGCTTTGATGAGCGCCTACTCCGACCTGAAGATCGCCTACCTCGACCTCCCGGACATGCCGGCGGGGACGGTGATCGACATCCAAACCGTCATCCGCAACACCGACCCGGAGCTCTTTGCTCAGCGCCACTCGTTCCATCGCGAAGTTCCCGTCCTCCAGTCCAAGCTCCGGGTAGAGGCCCCCGCGAACTGGGAGGTCGAGTTCAAGCCCATGCTCGGCTGGAACCCGACCGCGCTCCCGCCTGACCGGCAGGAGCGCGGCGAAGGCCTGGTCCTCGAGTGGACGAAGACCGACCTGTTGGGCCACCGGGAGGAGCCGCTGGCCCCTGGCTTCGACGACCGATCGCTCAAGGTCGCAGTGCGCCTCGCCCGCTGGCAGACGGCCAAGGGCGAGATCCGCACCACGAACCAGAGCGTCGAGGACTTCGGCCGGATGCTGGCAGAGCTCCAGGCCGGCACCGCCGAGCCCACCCTCGAGATCCGGGCCACCACCGAAAAGATCCTGGCCGAGGTCGGCGAGCACCCGGCGGCCCGGGCCGCCGCTCTGTATCGATGGGTGCAGGAGAACATCCGCTACGTAGCCATCGAGGTGGGCCTTGGAGGTTGGCGCCCGTACAGGGCGGCCGAGGTCTTCGACAACCGGTATGGCGACTGCAAGGACAAGGCGACCCTACTGAAGGCCATGCTCGAGGTGGCTGGGATCAACAGCTACATGGCGACGCTGTACTCCCACTCGGGCATGCCGCGTCCGTACGTGTTTCCGAACCTCGGGATCAACTCCAACCACGCCATCCTGGCGGTCCAGCTCGGGGACGAGCTCATCATCGCCGACCCCACCGAGCGCACGGTGCCCTTCGGGCGCCTCCCGCCAAGGGACCAGGAGGTGGAGCTCCTGGTCATCGACGAGAAGCAACCCCGGATCATTGAGACCTACGGCGCCCCCGCCGAGGCCAACTTCCAGCACTTCCTGTTCGACCTCGTTCGCAAGGATGGCGGCGGCTGGGAGGGCACCGCGAGCATCGTGATGCGGGGTGACGATCACGACCGGCTCCAGTACCACCTCCTCTCGGCCAAGGGTTCCGACGAGGTTGGCGACTCCCTCGGCAAGCGGCTCCCGCTGGAGCCGCACTTTTACCGGAGCCATCCGGAGTGGGAGCACACGACCGAGGACGGCGAGGCCGTCCTTCGGGCCAGGCTCGGGGTGTCCTTCGAGGTCGCCGAGACCCGGGCCGGAGACCGGGTGATCTTCCGGCTGGGCGAGTTCCTGGAACCGCCGGTAGAAGACTTCGACCCGGGCGAACGTTCGGCGCCCGTCGTGTTCCGAACCCGGAGGACCCGGTCCGCCGAGCTCCGGCTCGTCCTGGACGGCGAGCGCGTGGAGCGACTCCCCGAGCCGGTGGAGGTGGAAAGCCCGGTCGGTCGCTACACCCTGACCTGGACCGAAGAGGACGGTCACCTCGTCGCCCGCCGCTCGTTCGTCCTCGACCAGCGGATCATCCCTCCCGAGTCGTACGACGCCCTGGTCCAGTTCGTGGAGACGATCTTCGCGGCGGAGCGGGCGCCGGTGGTCCTCCGGAGGGCGTCGACGTGAGGTGGCTCGGTCCGGCGTGGGCCACCCTCGCCGGGATCGCAACGACCGCCGGCTGCGCGTCGAGCAGCGGAGGTCCGGCCTGGTACGACATGAGCTCCCTCGAGATCCCTGACCCGGGGGCCTACGACGAGGGCTACGACGCCGAGTACCTAGTAAAACAGAAACGCATCGAACTCGTCCTCACCCCGAACGACTCGTACACCGACCTCGATCGTCATCGGGTCATCGCGATCCTGAGCGAGGACGGCCAGGACCAGTACAGCGACGTGAAGATCGTGTACCCCAAGAAGGCGGAGATAAGGGCCTTCCAGGCCCGCGTGATTCCGCCCGCGGGTGAGCCGTACGTCGCCGAGCCCGACCGAGTCCTCGATGTGGAGTCGGAGGACGACGAGGGCCTTCGAGTCCGGACCCTGTTCATGCCCAAGGTCAGCGTCGGCAGCGTGCTCGAGTGGCGCGCCACCACCCGCTACCCATGGATCTTTGGGACCTACGAAGACTACATGAACGACGACGAGGTCCCGGTCCGCCGTTCTCGCGTCACGATCACGGGCTCCAAGGGCGTCGGCTACTACGCCCAGACCTACAACCTGCCCGGCGGCAAGAGCTTCGAGCTCGAGAAGCGCGGTCGCACCTGGCGAATGTCCCTGGAGCTGGAGGATCTGATGCCCCGACCAGACGAGGACTACCGGCCGCCCCGCGACCTCGAGGACCCGTGGTTCGCGTACGTCACCCGCTACATCAAGCGCGGTGGCGACGTGTACGGCTGGTCGAGCACGTGGGATGAGGCCCTCGACTTGCGAGGGGCCGAGCTCTACTGGAACAGCGACGAGTGGTACAACGGCTTTGACGTCGAGGTCGACGTCACCGACTGCGGGCTCGACGTCCTCTGCAAACTGGAGAAAAACCTGGCCTGGCTTCGGGCTGAGCTCCCGAGCACCGGCTGGGGCTCCTATCCAGGACGCAAGGCCAAGACCGTGCTCGGGGTGGGCTCGGCGACCGGGGTTGAGAAGAACCGCATCCTCCACCGGCTCTTGGCCGAGCAGGGCGTGACCTCTCACTTCGCCTTCGCCCGGCGGTTCTATGAGGCCCCCTTCGACGAAGCTCGGCCCACCTGGCAGGGCATGAACCGCCTGGTCCTGCTCCTCCCCGAGCAAGCGGGCCTTAGGAAGCCGCGGTGGGTGGACGGTGGCTGTGAATACTGCGCGGTCGGCGAGGTCCCGCGGGTCTGGTTGGGTACCCGAGCCGCCGTCTTGGTCCCCAGCACCAGCGCGCTCAGCGCGAGCCAGGGCGAGCTGAAGGTCCGATTCGAGCCCATCAAGGGCGACCCGCCCCGGCGCGGGTGGACGTTTCTGAAGTCAGACATCCGTATTCGCGCCGACGGCGCCCTCGAGATCACCGACGAGATCGTCAAGACGTTCGAGGACGCGCAGTTCGCCCGGGAATCGAGACGCACCCTCACCGACGAGGAGCGCGAGCAGCGAGCGAAGCGGCACGTCTCCCGGCGCGACGAGACCGGGCAGCTCCTGAGCTTCGAAAAGGAGCGCTACGCCGAGGACATGCGACAGAGCAACTGGGAGGTCCGCTACGAGATCCCCAACTTCGCCATCCCCTCGGACGACGAGATCGTCGTCCCGCTGTCGCTGCTGTCGAGCGGCTGGGACGACGAGTTCGCCGAGAAGGACCGCTCGTCGGACATCAACTTTTGGTACAGCTACCGGAACCGGCAACGCTACACGTTCACGCCCCCGCCGGGGTGGGAGGTCGTGCAGCACCCCGAGAGCGCGAAGGTCGGCGCCTCGCCGATGGTCGTGGATCTCGAATGGGAGCCGAAGGGCCGCGGCGCCCGGTTCACCCGCACCTACCGGATGCGTCGCGGGCGGTACGACAAGGAGATGATCGGCCGGCTGCGGGAGACCTTGGTGATGGCCAGGGACGTCCGGAACGGGTCCCTGATCCTGCGGCGCGCCTCTGGGGGCTGAGCCACCTCGGCATAGGTCTCGGCGGCCGCGCGACGGCTCTACCAAAAGGGCAAGCGCGCCGGAGCGGCGGGGCACTTCCGCGAGGCGGCGAGGCACCTTCGAGAGGCCCTCGTCCTCGACGGATCGGCTCGGCCCATCTACGAGCTCCTCTTGGTGAGCCTGGTCGAGCTCGAGGCCAAGGCCGAGATCGCGCGTCTCACCACCGCGATGCACTTCGCCGGTTTCGAGCCCCGACTCGTCGCCTACCTCGTGGAACGCGCGCGCTCGGGGAAGCTTGCCGCCGAGGCCCTCGAGGGAAGGGATAGCTTTCTCTCGGCAAAGCCCGCTACAGGGCTGCCGCGGCTTTAGCCAGAAGTTCCGGCCTCGCGGAATCGCCGGCACAGCTCGCGGTGAAGACTGGCCGACATCATGAAGCCTGCTACGTGGGCGGCGTGGCGGGCTCGCATCCCCGACGGAGTCAGCATCGACCTCAGAGCGTCTCGGTCGAACACCGACTCCCACGGCGAGTCGGGCCCGAGGATGGACTCTCGGAGAACCGGTAGGAGTTCGGTGGCGAGCAGGTCGAGCCGAACGGCGGTCGCCTGTCGACGCTTGCGAAAGAGCAGCTGCTCGGCGTCGCCTTGAACCTTGGCCAGCTCGACCCGTCCGGTACGGGTCAGGGAAGCCCAGCGGGAGCGAGGCCCTCTCAGGCTCCCGCCGCCGTTGACGGAGATCTTCAGGAGCTCGGGCACGTGGCGCTCCACCAGTCGGCGGTGGATCGCCGCCGCCGCGAAGTCGTCGTACGGCAGGGAGAATGCCGACTCGAGAGCCGTAGGCGTCTCGAATACCGATCGGCGCCGGGTCTGCCGAGTAAACCGGGCAACCCTCGATCCCCATCGCCCATGGCGCTCGTATAGGAGGAAGGCCGACATCAAGCGGCTCTCGGCCGGGTCCAAGCCACCGAGATCCTCGAGTCGGGATCGCAACCTCCCCCGGCGTTCGCGCGAAAACGGTGACGGAGGAAGGCGCCGGCCTCCGAGCAGGCGGCCCTCCAGTCGCTCGGCCACGGCGGGCAGGTCGACCGTCTCGAAGCCGAGGGCGGCCCGAACCGGATCATGAAAATGCGTTCGATAGATCCCGCCCGCATTGCCGGTGAAGACGGGTGTCTCCACCTCGACAAGGAGTCGAGAAGTCACCACCGCCCGGCGGACGTTGGCTTCTCCGTTTCCGTAGGCAGCGATCCATCTGGCCTTGGTGACGAAACCCTCCGGGTCCGGCGGCTGAACGGGCGAGATGACGTGTGGGCATCCGAGCAGACCGGCGAGACGCGCCGCCACCCGGACATCGCGGGCTTCGGGGGGGCCGCCGGTCCGCGCTTGGATGACAGGTCGATGGGGGCTCGACCATACCGCGGCCAGGCTCGCGCGGCTGTCGAAGCCTGCGGTGAGCTCGACAGCGCAGAGCTCGGCGACGGGCTCGGAAGCCGCGGAGGCCTCGATGCGTTCGGCGGCCCGGTCGACCGCGGCGGCTCGCTCAGCTTTTGCTGCCCGCGGCAGGGCAGCCGTGCGACCGAGATCGACCAGCGGAGCCCGTACGGACTGGAGCTGGCCATCGCGGTAGTGCAGATAGGTCGTGGCGTCGAACGCACGAACCCGCCGCAAGGAGGTTCGCTGCCCCAGCGGCCAATCGAAGCTTGCCAGCTCGTGAAGCCCCGCCGGGTCGGGCTCCAGGTCGAATGCCCCGGTCGCGGCCAGGGCGAGGTCGGAGTTCGAGACAATGAGCCCCGGCCCAAGCTCCACCACTCGAAGGCTCCTCAGCCCGATCAAATCACAGATCACGAACACGCTACGGTCGCTTCGCTCGATGAGGACCGCCCCAAACCGGCCATCCATCCGACGGGCCGCGTCGATTCCGCCCGCCGACCATCGGTCGAGGATCGCCGTCGCGGCACTCTCGGCGCCGTAGACCTCGCCGAAGACGACCGCGACCTTCGTGTCGCGGGTCTCGCAGTGGCTGATGGCCCGGGCCCCCGGGGCTGGCGCCTGGGGCGCCCATACGACGCCCCCCTCGTCCAGTTCGGCCGACAGACATCGCGTCAGTGCGAGCTGACCCCCAAATGCTTCGGCCCCGAGCTGCGTGAGCGCGCGCTCGACCCTGGCGGTCAATCGACCCGATTCCGGGACTCCGACCTCGACGAAGATGCCGTACAACTCGAGCGCAACCGACCCTCGACCGAAGTCCCTGTCAACCGCGTTGGTTGGAGGATGGGCCCGCCGGCGCCCCGGCGATCATTTGGTTCAGGGCTCTCCGAGGCTCGAGACTCCGTCGGAAGATCGCAAGTTCTTTTGAAACGACCAATGAT
>CAYZFR010000011.1:0-34174 GCA_964477875.1 uncultured Myxococcales bacterium | reverse complement strand
GAGCCGGGACATCCTATCGAGGTACAGGTCCGAGTCCTTCGCGACCAGCTCCACCTCTCGGCGGGCTTTCGAAGCCGAAGTGGGTCTTTAGGGGCCCCTCGCGTGGGGCCGTGCGCAGAGACTGTGCTTCAGGTGTGAAGCCATCGTGAGCGCTATCGCGCAGCCATGGAGCCTGCTTCTGCTCCTCGTCGCAGCAACTGTGGCAGCGCCCGCCGAGGCGGCCGACCGCTTCGCGCTGCTCGTCGGTCACGATGCGGGAGGCCCGGGACAGCAGCGTCTGGCCTACTCTCACAGCGACGTCGAACGCTTGGAGGCCGTACTCGGTCGGATCGGCGGCTTCGATCGGGTCAGAAAGCTGGAGAACCCAAAGGGCCGTGAGCTCGCCGAGGCCCTGGACCAGCTCGCACGAGACACCGCCGATGCGAGAGACAACGGCGCGAGTCCGCTCGTCGTCTTCTACTATTCGGGCCACGCCCGCGGTTCGGCGCTCAGCCTAGGGCCTGAGGACGTAGATCTGGATTGGCTGCGAGCGCGGCTGGAGCGAATACCGGCCGCCCTCAAAGTCGTCATTCTGGACGCCTGCCAGTCGGGGGAGTTCTCGTCGGTCAAGGGCGCCATCCCCGCCGCCGAGTTCGCGGTCAGCTCCACCGAGCGGCTCGGCATGGAGGGCCTCGCCGTGCTGGCGTCGAGCACCGGCAGTGAGCTGAGCCAAGAGTCGGAGCGGATTCGAGGCTCCTTCTTCACCCACCACCTCACCAGCGGCCTTTGGGGCCCGGCCGACGCCAACGAGGACGGCCGAGTCTCGCTGGAGGAGGCCTACCGCTACGCCTATCGAGAGACGGTGCTCTCCACCGCCGAGACCAGGGTGGGTCGCCAGCACCCCACCTTGGAGCTGGCGGTCCGTGGCCATGGCCAGCTCGTCCTGACCGAGCCCCGAGCCTCTCGCTCCATGCTCCACATTCCGGCCGGCGTCGCGGAGTCGGTGGTGATCGCCACGCCCAAGGGGAGCATCTGGGCCGAAGTGGAGACCAGTCGGGACGAAGGCTCGGCCCTTGCCCTGCCCGAAGGTGAGTACCTGCTCCTCCTTCGCCGCAGGGACGAGGTCCATCGCTGCTCGACCTCCCTCGCCGAAGGTCAGATCGTGGACGTGGACCTCGCCGACTGCCAGCGCGTCGAAGGCGGCGGCGGCCTCCCCAAACAAAGAGAACCCTTCTGGCGGGACTTGAGCTTCGAAGCGGGCGTAGGCTCCGGTTCGATTCGCGGAGACCCGTACGTTCTGAGGCTGCTGGACTTCGGCTATCGCGGAGGACATACGCTGACCCTCTTCTACCGAGTAAACGCGGGCTACGAGATCAACGAATGGTTCGAGGTGCAGCTCAACTTTCAGCAGCTCGCAGACACGGCCTTCGTCCAAAGCACGCCCACGAACCGCGGGGTCGCCTCATGGTCGGCCCATGGTCTCACCGCTTCGGCCCGCGGCTCGCTTCCGCTCTTTGGCGGATGGTTCGTCCCCTACGTGCAAGCAGGCGCAGGCTTGGCGTGGGCGCGAACCGACATCAACGCCCAGGTCGAGCACCAATTCGGGCCGCAGCTAGAGGCGGCGGGCGGTCTTCGCTTCATGTTCGGTGACCACGTCGGGCTCTTCCTGCAGACGGGCTGGACTCACGCCCGTGTCATCGACAACCTCTTTGGCGAAACCCATGATGTGGGCGGTATACGAGGCTTTCTCGGCATGAGGGCGGCGCTATGAGGGTGACGAAGATCAGCTGGACGCTCCTCATGGTGCTCGGATGCGGCGGCGTCGACGCTGACCGCGAGCCATCCTTTGATCTTTGGTGCGGGGACGCGCTCTGCGAATGGGAGCTGGAGAGCGGCGCGGTGAGCTCGATCCCTACCTGGCACCCCGAGGAGCGGGGCATCGCCTTCACGGGAACGAACACCTCCATCTCGAAGCGCTTCGACGTCGACCCCGGCGCTTGCCTGTACTTCCGCATCCTCGCACATGTGAGCCCGAAGGCGAACCTTCGGCTCGAGCTCGACGTCCTGGACGATGGCCTGGTGGACCAGCGCCAGCGGATCACGGTCCGGCGTTTCCAGACCGCCGAGTTCTTGGAGCGCTTGCCCGGCTGGGCGGATCGGGTCCGCGTTCGTTTGGTGTCAATGCTGCACGAGGTCGAGATCGCCCAGATCGGGATCCAGAAGGTCCACTCCTGCGGTCAATTGCCCCCCATGGACGTCCAGAATCGTCCGCCGGGCGTTGGCTGCAGCGAGGACCGGGAGTGCGCGTCGGGGCTCTGCAGCTCGGAGCGATGCACCCTCTGTAGCGACATCCGTTTCTCCTGCCCGAACGACCAGGTCTGCAATCCGGTGCCGAGCGTCGCCCGACCGCGGCTGAGCTACGACGCCTGCATCCCGGCCGGTTCGGTCCCCACCGGGGAGCCATGCAGGGTCTCCGAGGCCTGCGAGGAGGGGAGCCTGTGCGGAGTGGACGGCTTCCAGACGCGACGAATCTGCGAGCGTCGCGGTCAGGGTGCGATGGGATCCCTGTGCCTCGTCGACGACGAATGCCGGTCCGAGAGCTGCGTCGATGGCGTCTGTGAGTGAGCTCGAGCATGCTTACACACGCTACGGATCTGCGCTCGTGAGGAAGGCGGAGCGCATGCTGGGCAGCCGGGAGGATGCCCTGGACTCGGTTCACGAGCTCTTCGTCCGCTTCGTGGACCGGCGGCCACGTTCCTTGGAGCTTCCGTATCTCTATGTCGCTGTGACACGAGCCTGCCTGAATCGAATGCGCGACGAGAAGAGCCGGCGTCGCTTACGGGAGGCCTATCCGCTCCCTTTCCGACCCGAGGCGCCCTACGATCTCGAAGGCTGGACGGTGTCAGCCCAGTTCCTCGAACGGCTCATCCATCGCCTCGACCCCAAGGAGGCCGATGTCCTTTGGCTCTGCTTGGCCGATGGGCTCAGCCAAGAAGAGGCTGCCGGCGCTCTGGGCGTGAGCCGACGGACGGTCGTCAATCGCTTGAAGAGGGCCCGAGAGATCGCAGGAGCAATGTCGAAAGAGGGGGAGCGTTCGTGACCGATCGAAGGCCATCCTGGCTCGAACTCGAGCAGCTTTTGCTGGGCGAGCTCCCAGCCGAGCGCGCGGAGTCGATCCGCGCATGGCTGGACTCCGACCCCGAGGTCGCCGCGGCCCTCCAGCGCATCGAGCAGGATCCGCCGGTCGTGCTGCCCCCACTCCCTCCGGTTCCAGAGCGGCGAATGATGCGGTCCTGGATCTGGCCTGCCATGGCGCTCGGAGCGGCCGGTTTGCTCTTATTGACGCTCGGTGATCACGGCGCCGAACTCCGAACGAAGGGCGCGGACTCCAAGCCGATAATTTCGCTCGTTGCCGAACGGGACGGAAGAGTCCGCCCGGACCCGGAGCGAATCCAGACCGGCGATCGGCTTCGTTTACTGTCGACCTTCGATGGTGACCCGGTCGCCTACGACGTGGTCGTGCGTGAGGGCACCCTGAGCTCCTTTCCCCTGGAGCGCGGGAGGCTGCCCCGAGGGAACCGGGTCCCGCTGCCGGGCGCCTTCCGCATCGAGGCCGCGGGAAAGATCCAGGTTTGCCTCGTGACCGGGCCCGATCTCCCGAGCCGGCGTACTCTGAGCCGACGAAGGACGAAGGCCGAGGTCTGCATCGAGGTGCCGTCCGGGCCTCCCTGAGGCCCGAGCAGAGCGCGTTCATCGACCGGGTGGTCAAGGGCGCATCGCGCCTTGCTGAGGACGGAGCGTGCAGCGAGCCAACTCCTCGTCGTCGATCACCAAGACCACCACCGTCGGCCCCGCGTCGCTCGGCACTTCGTATGGTTCGGGAGGGACCAACTGCTCCCTGCCCTCGAAGAGAACGCCGGCCAAGAACTGGGTCGGCTCGCCTTCACGCTGCAGCAGGATCTGACCCGTTTCGCCGGCCGGTCCGTTGACGGCGAATCGCAGAGCGTCCGCGGGCTCGACGGCGACGCCTTTGCAGCCGCGAACTTCGGCGCCGGCATCGGTGGCCACGACTTCGAGACTCGCGGGGGCGTCTCGGCAGCCGAGCAAGGCGGCCAGCAAGACCAAACCCATGCGGTGGGAGTCACGCATGGATGGCAGCGTGCCCGCGCCGAGGCTCCAGGTCGACCCTGAGCCGACCAGCTCGGTGGCGAAGCCGTTTTCGAGCCCCCCCCCCCGGGGAGGGCGCACGGTCGCGCCCGAGGGGCCGCCGAAGGCTGCGCAACGGAAGCCGCCGCGGGGCGCAGGTGAACGAGTAGTCGTGTCGGTGGAACGCCAGCTCGGCAAGGGGGCCTGCATTCGCTTCATCCTGCCGGTCCACGGATGTAGCCTCAGAATTCTGATGAACGACTCAGAACATTGAGGCATTGCCGTGTCGTTTTTCGCTTTTTCTGTGACGAAACTGTGGCAGGCAAGCGTCTATGAAGCGCACTAGCACATTGGCCCTTGCGGCCCTCATCCCCTTCGCGGGCATGACCGCCTGCGGCGACGACACTGAAAACGGCAACGGCAACGGCAACGGCAACGGCACTGGCGATATGGGCGGCGGCAACGGCCCCGGCAATATCGTCGAGGTGGCCACCGACGCCGGCAACTTCGACACCCTGCTCGGCCTGGCCATCGACCTCGGCCTCGATACCACCCTCGGCACCGAGACCCTGACCGTCTTCGCGCCCACCGATCAGGCCTTCACGGCTCTCGGCGTCGACACGGCGACGGTCTCCGACGACGTCCTCACCAACATCCTCCTTGCCCACGTGGCGGCGGGTGAGATCGACGCGGCAGCCGTGACCAGCACCAACGCGATCCAGACCCTGGCCAACATCAGCCACCCGATCGGCGCCGGCCCGACGATCCGCAATGCCGCCATCGGTATGACCGACGTCGAGGCCTCGAACGGCATCATCCACGTCCTCAATGACGTGATCGTGCCCCCGACCATCCTCGAGACGGCCGGCGAGCTGGGCTTTTCGGAGCTCGAGGGCGCCATCGGCATGGCCTCGATGGCTACCCAGGGCGCGGTCGATCCCGACGTGTTGACCGGCGCCGACCCGATCACCGTCTTCGCGCCCACGAACACCGCCTTCATGGAGGCCGACTTGATGGGCGCCGACATCGACGCGGTCCTCGGCCTGCACGTGGTGGCGGGTCAGGTTCTCGCCGAAGACATCGAGGACGGCGACACCATCTCGACGGTGTCCGGAGAGGTCCTGACTGCGGCGGTGACGGGGTCGGGGGTCACGCTGACCGACCCGGCCGGCAACACCGTGAACGTGACCGCGACCGACGTCCGGACTCTGACCGGCGTCATCCACGTCATCGACGGCGTCCTCCTTCCCCAGTGAAGCGGCGCCCATGACACGGGCCCTGAGGGGCCCGTGTCCTCGAAGCCGGCCCCGCCTCGTGCGGCGGCCGGCTTCGTGCGTTCAGGCGCCGAAGCGCCACCGTTCGGGCCCTAAAATGACGGCGAGGGGGATGATGAACAAGGGCGAAGTCCCAAGCAGGGCCACAACGGTGAACAGGCGCCATCCAGGGGCGTCGTCGCGGCCGAAGATGCGTTCGAAGAGGACGAGAGGGATCTGGGCGATGAAAAAGCTCGCCATGAGGGCGCCCATCTTCGGTCCGGCCGGGACCCAAGCGATATAGAAGTGAACGAGGGCGCTGACGGCAAAGGCCCAGCAGACCCCCGACACAGGCCAGCCACGTCGAGCCAGCGGCCGGAAGATGTACCGGTTCAGCCACTCGTGGACGGTGCGATTCCAGCGCCGGGCCCAAAACTCTCGCACGCTCCTCGACCGCCAAGGGCGCCGCTGGATGGGCGGGACCTCCAGGCCGAACCAAAGATGGATCCACCGGACGGCGCTGGTGATGCCTTGCACCCAGCCGAGGACCGCCAGCAGGCCCCCACCGTACCAGCCGAGGACGCCGACAGGCCCCTGCGCGTCGGCGTGGACCCGGATCAAGCCGATGCCGCTCAGTCCGGCCGCGAGGCCAAGTAGGACCTCGAAGCCGAGCCGGGGATCGAAGCGGGGGCGCGTCAGCCGTGCGCGCCGCACGTCGAAGATCGCGGTCCATTGCCATAAGCGCTCGGGCAGGCGCGCTTGGTCGCCATCGGCCGTACTTTGGATCCACTTGAAGAGCGGCAGCAGCGCGAAGACCGCGGCAAAGCAGCGCCAAAAGCCCTGATCGGCGGGGAGCAAGAAGGGGACGCCGGTGGTCGCGAGCGCGAGCGACAGGCTCAGGAGCCGGCGGGGCGCCGATGCACCGTAGCTGGCGGCGGCGGCCAGGATGAGCGATAGCTCGAGCGCGCCGGTCGCGAGCACCCGCAGAGGCTACACGGACCGGGGCGGCCTGACGACGCTCTCCTTCAGCGCCGTTCGACCTCGGCCTTCAAGGTTCTGGCCATCCGCTTCATCGCCCAGTCGGTGAAGGTCTGTGCCAGCTTGCGCAGCGGAGCCAGGTCGACTGTGTCGGGAAGACGATAGCCGCCCGACAGGTACAGCCGTGTGCCGGTGTCACTCGGCTCGAAGAGAGCATCGAGCTTTGCCTCCAGCAGGCCAGCCACCTCGTAGCTCACCCGCTCGCTCGGGACGTAGGTCGTGGACTCGATGTCGACGTGCCATTTTCGGTCCAAGAGCTCGTAGACGACGCGACATCGTAGCCCACCGTTCTCCCCCCGGGTCACGTCCTCGACTCGACTGACGCCCGGTGTGATCCGGGCCTGTGCCTCGGCGTCGTCCATGAAGGCGAAGACCTCATGGGGAGGCCGAGCCACCTCGATGGTCTCCTCCAGCGGGATCATCACCGGCCCAGCCCCTCCCAGCGCATGCACCCACGTATAGCCGAACGGGGTCTTTCCTCAATGCTTCCCTGGATCACGCACGCCTGAGGTTTTTCGGCGATGGCTTCGTCGACCTCGCCTCAGGTGTCGAACCAGCGGCGCTGCATCTCGGGATAGGAGCGCTCCAGCTCCTCGATGGGCATGTCGAAGATGCGGTCCACCTCTCGCAGCGCTCGTAGAAATCCTCGAGCCCGGGGGAGCGTCAGGTCCCGTTGCGCGAGATCCTTGGTCAGCTCGATCACTGTTCGCCTCCGAAGCATTCGTCTTTGAAGCCGGCGAGCGCGAACCTGGTCGGTGGCGTTCTTTCGATGGAGCGCCACCGGGTTGAGCGCTTGGACGGTGGCAATGACGTAGGGATCCCGACCCCGAGCCACTTCCTCCGGGTGATGGATCCGGGCGTCGAGCGCCGTGAGCAAGGGGCCTCGCCGGGACAGACGATAGCTCATGTCCGTGTCTTCGGTCGCGGAGTAGCGTTCGAGCATTTCGTCGAAGGGCTCGGCGAGGGCGCATTCACGCCGGGCGGTCATGTGATGACCAGCTATCGTGACCCTCTCGCCGACGTGAAAACGAGCCACCTCTGGAGGCGTGGGGTGGTTCGGAAACTCTTCGTCGTAGGGGAGGATGATGTTGTCGGCACCGAGGACCCGTCGAACCAGCCGGCGGAGCATGCCGGTGCCCCCAGGTGGAGCCGCGGGTACGGACTCGGACTCGACCCGATTCCAAGCCGGGCTGTCCGGATCCGGCGGCAGGGTGTGGGTGACGAGGCCGGCAATGGCGGGGACCCGCTTCTCTCGATCGGCGGCGTAGATCTCGACGATGCGCTCGGCGGCGTCGGGATATAGCGAGGAGTCGTCGTCGATCAAAAAGAGGATGTCGGCCGTGGCGAGGCGAACCGCCTGGTTCCGCTGGTGGCCCGAAGAGAGGCGCTTGGCCCGCTCGTGTACCAGCCGCACCGGAAGCCCGGAACGCTGGACGGCGTGAGCGATGTTCTGGCGAGAGGTTTCCTGATCCGCTGTTCCGTCGACGATGACGATCTCGGCCGGGGGCAAGGTTTGGCCGAGGGCGCATCGAACGCAGAACAAGAGATCGTCGGCCCGGTTCAAGGTGGCGATGGTCAGGCCCCAGCTCGGCTTGGCTTGGCTCATCCGGCTGCCTCCTGGGCCGGCGTCGCGTCGAGGGCTCGGGACAGCGCCCGGCCCCGCCACGCGTCGAAGAACTCGGCGCGACCGGCAAGGGCCAGAGCGCTGGCGACGTCGTCGGTCACGGCGGACCAGGTCGCGGCGCGTAGCTCCTCCGTCCAGGTGGGACGGGCTTCGATGGGGGCCTTCAGGCTTCGGGCCGCCAGGCTACGGAGCCAGTCCGGGCTGCGGTCCCGTAGCGCCCGAAAGCCCGGGATGTTTCGGCGGAGGGCGCTCGAAAGATGCGTGTCTTCCCGCTTGCCCTCGCTTCCGTAGCGAACCTGGCCCGCGCTCGGGAACGGGTAGCCATCGTCGATTTCGAGGAATCGGCAGATCCGCGAAAGGGTCTGTCGAGGCTCGGCCTTGTAGTCGTCGTGGGTCAGCACGAGGATTCGGTCGGGGGGCAAGAATCGCTGGAAGGCCTCGAGCTGGTAGCTGTAGCGACTCCCATCCACGTACCAGCGATCCCGCGTGACCGCCTCCGCGAAGGGCCGGCGCTCCAGGCCTTGGCTCCTCAGCTCGATCCACATCGACTCGATCCTCGAGAGAGGCTCGCGGAGCACGTAAATGATGCGGGGGCTGCCCAGGGTGTCTTGGATCCGTCGGGCGACCTCGGGGAACACGCCTCGCAGCGTGTACTCGGTCGAGCCTTCGCCGATCGCCGGCTCGCCCTGATGGTGAGCGAAGCAGGATCGGTAGTGCTCCAGCCCCCGAGCCCAGACCTCCTCCCGATTGAAGAAGAAGGTCTCTTTGGGTCGGGACAGGCAAAGCTTTGGGTGCCCGGCCAAGTCGTCGCAAAGGGCCGTCGTCCCCGCCTTGGCGGCGCCGACGACGAGGAAGTTGGGAAGAGGGCCGCTCACGAGCGGTCGCTTCGTACCACGAAACCGAGATTCTGACAGCCGGACGGGTGAAGCCGTTTTCAGGAAAATAGACGTGAAGATGATGGGCAGCTTGCGGCTCATCCCGACCTGCTCCCCGCCTTCCGTTTCGGTGCCGGCTTTGCCATTCTGGGCCGGTGCAGGGAGCCGGAATCTCCGATGAACGGCTGAGAACAGCCGTCCGACTCGCTCGCATGGGCGTCTGGGAGTGGGACCTGGAGACGGGGAAGGTCCTCTGGTCGGACGAGCTCTACGAGCTTCTCGGCCTCGACCCAGACGACGGCGCTCCCCTGTCGTTCGACGCGGTACGGGCTCGGATCCACCCGGACGACCTTCCTGCTTGGGAAGAGAGCCTTCGAGCCTGCCTCGAGGAGGGCGTCGAGCACCGCGTCGACATTCGGTTGATGGGAGCCAAGGGGTTGGCGCGATGGCTCGCCGTCTATGGCGACGCGGAGCGAGACGCCTCGGGCCAGGTAAGCCGAATGGTCGGAGCGGTGGTCGACATCACGGCATATAAGCGTGCCGAGGAAGCCTTGGAGACCAGCGCCGAACGCTTTCGGTCCCTGGTCGAGAGGACCTCGGAGGGTTTCTATTTGGTCGAGTGGGAAGAGCCCCTCCCCACCCAGGTGGCAGTCGAGGAGCAGATTCCGGCTCTTTACCGAGGGCGAATCGTCGAGTGCAACGACGCCTTCGCGCGGATGTATGGATTCCAGAACGGCCAGCAGATGCTCGGAAAGACGATATTGGACTTGCACGGAACCGACGACCGTCCCGAGAACCTCGCCTTCCTGCGCGCTTGGATCGAGGCTGGCTATGAGCTGCGGGGAGCCGTCTCCAGGGAAGTCGACCGCGAAGGCCGAACGGTTTGGTTCTCCAACAGCCTCGTCGGGATCATTCGAGAAGGAAAGCTGTCGAGGGTCTGGGGAAGCCAACTCGATGTGACCGATGTTCGGCATGCCGAGCGTGTCGCCTCGCGTGAACGCCACCTGTCCGAGCTCGTGATCCACAGCCTGCCGGGTCTGTTCTATCTCTTTGATCGAGGTGGCCGCTTCGTCCGCTGGAATCGACAGTTGAATGTGGCAACGGGGCGTTCAAACGACGAGCTGGCCGAGCTCCATCCTTTGGAGCTGTTCGAGGGACACGAGAAGACCATCGCGCGGTCACGGATCGAAGAAGCCTTCGAATCGGGTTCGGCGCAGATCGAGGCGCACGTGGTGGCCAAGAACGGCCAGCGTACGCCATATCTGTTGACGGGCCAGCGGGTCGAGGTCGACGCCCGACCCATGCTGGTAGGAGTGGGTCTCGACCTCTCGGAGCAGCGACGGCTGGAGCAGACCCAGCTTCAGATGCAGGCTCGGCTCGAGCAGGCTCAACGGTTGGAGTCCATCGGACGTCTCGCCGGGGGTGTTGCGCACGACCTCAACAATCTTCTCTCGCCGATCCTCGGCTACGCCGAGCTGCTGAGAGGCGCTCCGGGTCTCGACGATGAAGACAGAGAGGCCGCGGCGGGGATCGAACAGGCGAGTCTTCGGGCGAGAAATCTGATCCAGCAGCTACTGGCATTCGGTCGTCGCCAGACTTTGGAGTTCGAGGTGGTGGGTCTCAACGACTTGGTGAGTGGGTTCGAGCGCTTGCTGCGACACACGATCCCTGAGCACATCCGGCTCGAGGTTCAGCTCGAATGCGATTTGCCTCCCGTCTTGGCAGACCCGGTTCAACTCGAGCAGGTGTTGATGAACATCGCGCTCAATGGCGCCGAAGCGATGCCTCAGGGGGGCCGCCTCGTCGTCTCGACCCAAGCGATCGACCTCGGACAGGAGCCTGGGGGTGTGCTGAAGAACGTCTTCGCCCGTCTTGCTGGCGGTCTTTCCGTGGAACCCTCCGGAAAGCTCCGCCTTGCGGCTGCTGATGCCCCATCAGCGCCCTCTTCGCCGAAGGGTTCCACGAAGAGCCTGCCCGCCCAGCCGAGCAACTCCGTTCTTCAGCACACCCCTAGCGACGAGATGGGGCTCGCAGCGGTACGATACGTGGTCCTTACGATTCGGGACGAGGGCAGCGGCATGGATGACGTGACCCTGAGCCAGATCTTCGATCCCTTCTTCTCGACGAAAGGTGACAAGGGGCATGGCCTGGGGCTGTCGACGGTCTACGGAATCGTGAAGCAACACGAAGGCTACATCACGGTCGAGTCGGAGACGGGTGCGGGAACCTGCTTCCACGTCTTCCTGCCTGCGGCCTCGGACGGTCTGGCCGAGAACGACTCGAAGAGCGAAGAGCTGGCGCCGGATCCTCACGGACACGAGACGCTCCTCGTCGTAGACGACGATCCGGACGTTCGTAGGCTTCTTCTCAAGTCGATACCCCGGTTCGGGTATCGAGTGCTCGAAGCATCCGACGGAGCTGCTGCTCTGGAGCGATACGGAGGTACGCCCGTCGACCTCCTCGTGACCGACGTCGTGATGCCTGGACTGAGTGGCCTGGACTTGGCCGCTGAAATGATGAAGCGCCAACCTGGTCTAAAGACCATCTTCATGACGGGCTACGTCGACGAGGTGGTCGATAAACGAGGAGAGCTCCGGGATGAGCTACGAATCGTCCGAAAGCCATTCCCGATTCGGACCCTCATGGCTCGTATCCGTGCGGCATTGGATGGTCGCTAGAGGCCGGTGGCGGGGCTCCGGCGGGCGACCAGGACGCCCTCCCGAAGAGGGACGGCTACGGCCTCGAACTCGGGGTCCCGGGCGGCCTCGAGGTTGAGCTGGTGGGCGCCCTGACGCTGTGGGTTTGCTTCGTCATCGATCCACCAGGAGCCGCTGCCGAGAGCGTTGTCTGCGATCAGCAGGCCTCCGGGGGCGATCAGGTCCCGGGCGACCCGGAAGTAGTCCGGGTACTCGGCCTTGTCGGCATCCAGAAAGAGGACGTCGACAGAGCCCGGCTCCAGCTCGCCCGCGAGCCGCTTCAGCTGCGCCACGCCGTCCCCCTCGACCAGCTCGATTTGGTCGGCCAGCCCCGCCCGCGCGAACTGGGTTCGGGCGAAGCTCGCGTGCTTGGGGTCGGCCTCGATGGTGATGAGGCGACCATCGCGCCGGAGCCCCCGGGCCACCCAGATCGCGCTGTAGCCGCCCAAGGTGCCGACTTCGACCGCAAGGCGGCCTTCGGTCATTGAGGTGAGGAGCCTCAGGAACCGCCCGACGTCGGGGGAGACCGCGATGTCGGGCAGACCGCTGGCGACCGCTTCGTACATCAGCCCCTCCAGGTGTTCGTCTTGGGCCCCAAAGGTCTCCCGCAGATAGCGGCTCGTGTAGCGCCACCGTTCGTCGGTCATCTCCATGGGCCGATGAGACCAGCTCGGGTCGAGTTGGCCAAGCGCCCCCCGGCGGGCACGTCGGAGTCGATTTCCGTGGCCCGCTCCCATGGTCGGGCTTTCGTGACGGCCTTTCCCTCTGGGCCCTGCAGTATGGTCCGTACTAGGGTCGACTCGTGAACAGCCCCGACGCTCCCTTCCACATCGGCTGCGCCTTCGACTCTGGCAACATCGAGGTGATCCGGGCCGCCGACCCATCCGACGTGGAGCTGAGAATTCGAAAAGACGCGGGAGACGATCACTTCCAGTGGTTTCACTTCCGTGCGACTGGAGCGCGTGATCGGGACCTCGTCTTCCGTCTAACGAACGCAGGAGAAGCCAGCTATCCCAATGGTTGGAAAGACTATCGGGTGTGCGTGTCCTACGGTCATGAAGAGGCGTGGCATCGGCTGCCCACGGAGTTCGAAGGAGGCACGCTGAGCTTCCGATGCCGGTCCCAGGTGGATCTGGTGCACTTCGCCTACTTTGCACCCTATCCTCTGCAGCGGCACCAGGCGTTGCTGGCGTCGGCGCTGGACGAGCCGTCGGTCCGCCATGAGCGACTGGGCGCCACGGTGGAGGGTCGCGACCTCGATCTGCTTCACGTGACGGCCCGAGAGGGGTCCGAGCAAGGCCGCCTGCAGTGTTGGATCATCGCCCGCCAGCATCCGGGCGAGACCATGGGCGAGTGGCTGATGGAGGGCCTCATCGAGCACCTCCTGGACCCCGACGAGCCGGCGAGCCGAGCCCTGCTTCGGCGATGCTCGTTTCATCTGGTGCCCAACATGAACCCGGACGGGAGCTTTCGGGGACACCTGAGGAACAACGCCGCCGGACAAAACCTGAATCGAGCGTGGGCGGAACCGACGATGGAGCGCAGCCCGGAGGTTTACTTGGTTCGTCAGGCCATGGAGGCCACCGGTGTGGACTTCTTCCTCGACGTACACGGGGATGAAGCCTTGCCCTACAACTTCATCGCCGGGGCCGAAGGCATCTCTTCATGGACCTCGGAACACGCGCGCCGGCAGGCGGCCTATAAAGAGCTCTTGAAGGCCATCAACCCGGACTTTCAGACCGCGCACGGCTACCCGGCGGCGGCGCCTGGAAAGGCCAACTCGAGCATGGCCACGAGCTGGGTGGCGGAGCGCTTTGGCTGCTTGGCCATGACCCTCGAGCAACCCTTCAAGGACACGGTAGACACGCCCCATCCGGAGGGATGGAGCCCGGACCGAGCAAGACGTTTGGGCCGGGACCAGCTGCTGACTCTACACGGCATGTTGGACCGGCTGCGCTGAATCTTTGAGCCGCTTTCTCGGCAGCTTCCGAGAACCCAACGGGCGTTTCAGGTGCTGCTCCGAGAGCCTGGCCTTGGAAGGCTCCTCCTGACAGGAAGACAGGCGTGAGCTCGGATCTCGTCCTCGTATCCACGACCTCCAGGGTTCGTTGGCTGCAGATGAACAATCCCCGTCGCCTCAATGGCTGGACGCTTCCCATGCAGGACGCATTGGCGGAGGCCTTCCGGGACGCGGCCGAGGACCCAGCGGTGGGTGCGGTCGTCCTGACCGGTACGGGCTCGTACTACTCGGCCGGCGTGGACCTGGGTGGGGCGCTTCGACTCGGGCACCCCAGGCGTCTTCGGGCGGCCATCGTGAAGGCCAATCACGATCTATTCGATCGTTTCATCCAGTTTCCCAAGCCGATCCTGGCCGCGGTGAACGGTGCCGCCATCGGAGCCCCGGTCACGTCCGCCACCCTCTGCGACGCGATCGTGGCGGCGGAAGAGGCCACCTTCGCCACCCCCTTCGCCCGGCTTGGCCTACCTCCCGAAGGATGCTCGAGCGTTCTCTTCCCCCGGCTGCTCAACGAGACGAACGCAGCGCGAATGCTCGGACCGGAAGGGTGGCGTCCAACCGCCCGGGAGGCGCTCGAGGTCGGACTCGTCAACCGTGTCGTTGCGCAAGATGAGCTCGTTCAGGAAGCGCAGCGGATGGCGGAAGGCTGGCTGGCCGAGGGAAGGGCACGAAGCTTTCGGGGCGGCGCATCCAACGCCGAACTCGAGGCCGCCAATGCGCGAGAGTCCGAAGCCGTGGCCGACAGCCTCCTGTCGCCCGAGTTCTTGATGAACCAGTACCGCTTTTTGTCGTCCCGAAAGAAGAGGGGGCCCGCGCTCAGCTTCCTCGCGCTGCGGGCGACCCGACCTCTATGGGCTCTTCTGCTGTGATCGCGCGACGCCCGGGCGGCCAACGCTCAGCCGATAACCCGGTAAGACCCCGGAAAGCCTCCGAGACCGCGTAGAGGTCTAGGAGGCACGCAGCGAGCTTTAGCTCGCGTAGCCCGGGCAGGCTGAGCCAACGCTCAGCCGATAACCCGGTAAGTATGGAGCCGGCGGGAATCGAACCCGCGTCCGAAAGTCGGTCCAGCGCGAAGCACTACGTGTGTAGTCTCACGAGTTGGGATTTAGGACCACGGTGGCTCGTAGACAGACCACTCGCGATCCGATCCTCTGGATTTCGCCCGCGACGTCGAGGCTCCGACGCAGACTAGCCTGCTTCGATCTCGCTCCCACGGGGACCACAGGCGGGGTCACCCGCGGGAACGGCTAGAATTCAGCTATGCGCTAAATTCAAGCGGCCATAGCGAGCGTAGGCTCGTCGTTGGCAGTTGAAGTTTCCGTACCGTTTTGACCGGCAAGCACGGTTCCCGGACACGCGCTTCGTGATTCACGACCCTCGTCGAAACCAGGTCGGCCCCAGATTTTCAAAGAACCCGCCCAAGGTACGCTCTCCATGCACCCCGTCAAGGCTCCTCACACTGCCGGCCCACAGGACCCGACATTGTTCGTCGAATCCGGAACCAAAAGTAGGTCGGCGGGCGTCGAAAAGCCTCACCGAGGGGATCCCGGCGGCCCCGGCTTTGGGGCTACAATCATCGCCATGCCCGCGTGTCCCCACTGCGCCGGTCCCTTCGAAGACGGCGTCGGGAACATCTGCCCCCACTGCGCGCAGGACGTGCTGCTGCCCCCAAGCCGGCCGCAAGCACGCACGGAGCCGCCGGTCGGGCCACCACCGCTGCCGTCCCGGGGACGAGAGCGCACCATCAGCCAGGCCGGGCCCTCGGCGCCGGCCGCCGGCGTCCCCAACGACGACATCGCGCCCAACGGCTGGGGGGCCCAGCCCGCAGCTCCGGCCTGGTCCGGCGTGACGCCCCCGCCTCTGCCATCCCAGCGCAAGCGAAGGCCGAGCTCGGCCCCCGAGCGCAACGGGCCGCCGCCGCCCCCGGCCGCCAAGCTGCTGCTCCAAGAGCTGCAGGCCAACGCCCCCGACGTCACCGGCTCCATTCCCTCCGCCCCTACCGTCGCCCAGGCCAAGATCGAGCTGCCGGACAAGCCGGCCCGAAAGCGCCGAGTGTCCGACGCCTTCGTGGTCGTGATCCTCGGTCTGCTCGTCGTGAGCGGGATCGTGGGGGCGGTTCTTCGACAGTCACCGCCCGAGGTCGACCGTGCCCAGGTCGAGGTGCAAGCCCTCCGGAGCCAAAAGCAGCTCGCCATCCGCGCCATGGAGCAAGGCCACGCCCTCGTCGTGCAGGGCGAAGCGAAGGCCGAAGAAGCCGTCGCCGCCTATGAGCGGGCCCTCACCCTGGACCCCACCCTGGCCTCGGCCGAGCGGGGACTGGGGATCAGCTTCGCGACCCTCGAGAAGGCCGATGAGGCGGTCGCCCACTACGAGCGCTACCTGGAGCTCGCTCCCGACGCCTCGGATCGGTCCGAGGTCGAGCGGACCATTCGCCAGATCCGCGCTCGCGCTCGCTGACTCGTCTTTCGAGCGCCGCCGGAGGGTGCTATCCGCACCCTCATGGCTTCGTCCTTTGTTGCGTCCATCAAGGACCGGTCCGCCACCGTTGCCGTCTGCGGCCTGGGCTACGTCGGCCTGCCCCTCGTCGACGCCTTCTTGCGGGCCAACTTCAAGGTGATGGGCTTCGACATCGATCCCGGCAAGATCGAGGCCCTCAGGAAGGGCGAAAGCTACATCCGCCACATCGACTTCGTGGCCCTGAAGGCAGCCATCGAGGCCGAGCGCTTCATCGCCACCACCGACTTCGGCCGCATCGGCGAGCCCGACGTCATCCTGATCGCCGTGCCTACCCCGCTCAACGCCACCCGGGAGCCCGACCTGAGCGCGGTCGAGGGCACCTGCCGCCAGATCCGGGTCGGTCTCCGGAGAGGCCAGCTCGTGATCCTCGAATCGACGACCTACCCGGGCACGACCTGCGAGGTCTGCCAGCCCATCCTGGAGGAGGGCGGCCTGACGGCAGGAGCGGACTTCTTCTTGGCCTACTCTCCAGAGCGCGAAGATCCCGGCAACCCGAAGTTCAAGACCAACACCATCCCGAAGGTCGTCGGGGCCGACGACGCGCAGTCCTTGGAAGCTGCGGTGGCGGTCTACGAGACGATCATCCAGCAGGTCGTCCCCGTCTCCGACACCAAGGCGGCCGAGCTCACCAAGATCTTCGAGAATACCTTCCGGGCGGTGAACATCGCCCTCGTCAACGAGCTCAAGCTGATGTGCAGCCGGATGGGCATCGACGTGTGGGAGGTCATCGACGCCGCCAAGACCAAGCCCTTCGGCTTCATGCCCTTCTATCCGGGGCCCGGTCTGGGCGGGCACTGCATCCCCATCGATCCTTTCTATTTGACCTGGAAGGCACGGGAGTACGACTTCAGCACACGCTTCATCGAGCTGGCGGGCGAGATCAACACCCAGATGCCCTATCATGTCGTGGACGGCGTCATGCGGGCGCTCAATCAGCACAAGACCAGCCTCAACGGCGCCCGGGTCCTGGTCCTCGGCATCGCGTACAAGAAGAACGTCGACGACGTCCGCGAGAGCCCCGCCCTCAAGATCATCGATCTGCTCCAGGACGCGGGGGCCCACGTCATCTTCAACGACCCCTACTGCCCGGTGATGAAGAAGACCCGCAACTTTGATCTGGACGTGAAGTCGGTCGAGCTCACCCCTGAGCTCTTGAAGAGGCAGGACGCCGTCCTCATCCTCACCGATCACGACATCTACGACTGGGACTTCGTGGCCGAGCACGCCTCCCTACTCGTCGACACCCGCAACGCCACCAAAAACGTCGAGAAGCGGGACCGCGTCGTTAAGCTCTGAGGCTCCTGCCCTCGGTTCACGGCGTGGGACCGACAGGGGCGTGCTCGACGCATTGAGCGAAGCGCATGACCTGGTGGCGGTAGTCGCTGGCGGACAGATAGGGGTAGACCTGGTCGAGGGCGAATAGCTGCTGCTCGTCGTGCATCACCGTCTCCAATTCGGGTGCCGCTTTGCGGAGCAGATACTGCCAGGCCTCTATCGAGCCGAAGGCGAGGCCGTCCCGGACGGCGACGTGGTCGGGTTGGCTGCAGCGCCTCCGCTGGAGCATGGATAGGGACTGCAGCGCCTCGAGCCGAGAAGCGGGCGGCCGGGTCGACTCGATGACGATCACGTCAGCCTTGCGATCGGTCATGGCTATGCGGCCCAGGGCGGCGGCGAGGCCGGCGGCCGTCCCTCGCTCGAAGGGCTCTTCGACCAGGCGGAGGCCCTCGAAGTCTTTCAGGAGCGGTCCCCAGGTCGGGCGCTCCTGCTCCAGCGCGCAGGCGACTACCTGGGTCTCCTCGGTGAGGGCCGAGGCGACGTGCACAGCTTGCCGGAGGCGGTCCAGCTTGTCGTCGCGCCGAGACTTGGCTGGGGGGGCCCGGTGCAGAATCACGATCCAACGCATGCGCTGTGAGTGAGCACACGGCATGCCATGCCCGAACAACGACGGTTGCTGCCCCCGCTGCTCCGAGCGCGTAACCGATTTGTGGGTGACGGCGCCTCTGCGTGGATGTTGACTCGGACGAGCATGGACCTCGGCTTCGTCGCGACCGTCCTCTTGGCGGCTCAGCCCCGGGTCATGATGGATCGCCAGTGGGACGCTTTGCCCCCTGGGCCTCTGACGGCGCAGCTGAAGGCGGGGGCCCGCTGCCTGGAGGATCGCCAGATCGACATGGATGGCGTCGTCGTCGACGCGAGTCGACTGCGGGCCTGGAGCGCCGTCGCCGAGGACGCGCACCCCGAGCGCGCCCTTCGAGAAGCGTCCGAGAAGCCCGTCCGGATCGAGGGATTCCTCCGCTTCCTGGACGACCTCTGTCGCACCCCGGGCATCGAGCTCGCGGTCCTCACCGGGGGCCGGGCCCGCAAGGCCGGGATCTTCGTGAGCACGAAGGCCGTCTACCGCGGCGAGCCCGACGCCTACGGGGGCGGCGAGCTCGCCCTCGATGAACCGCTGGACTACCGCACCCTCGAGGCGCCCCCCGACGGGGCCGTGGTCTCTCCGAATTGGGCCGCCCGCTTTCTAGAGCCCGAGAGCGACGACGCCAAGCTGGAAGCCCTGGAGAGCGCCAACCCGAGCTTCGGGCGCCGGGTGCGGAAGCTGATCGAGCAGCTTCGACCGACCGGGGCCCGTGTCGCTGTCGAGTCGGCGGTCCGCTCTCGGGCCCGGGGCTATCTGCTCTTTGGGTCCTACTGGCTGGGCCACGCCGAGACGCCGGCCCAGATCGAGCATCGGCTGGAGCGGCTCGAGCACTATCAGACGACCTGGGCCCAAAGCGTCCCGATCCGTTGGCGGCACCCCGGCGGCGATGCGGCGAGCGTGGCCGCCGCCCGGGCCCTCGCCGACACCTATGGCGTGGTCTACGCCACCTACGGTGGGGCTCGGAGCTCGAGGCACTATGACGGCGATGCGGTCGACCTCAGCGTGACCGGTCTGCCCCGTCGCCTCACCCTGAAGGCGCCCGATGGGGCCACCCGGACCTTCGACCTGTCGGATCCGAGTCAGCCGCGGGACCTGTCTTTGACTCCCATCCTCGTCGAATGGGTCGAGGCCCACTTCGGCTTCACAAAGCTTCGATTGGACTATCCCCACTGGTCGGACGCGAGTTGACAGTCGAGACGCTCCCTCCCACCACCGGCCCATGGTTCGCCACGCTTTGCTCCTCGTCCCGCTGTCGGCCCTCGCCTGCACATCGGCAGGCCAAAAACCCGCCGAAGGCGAGATGCCGGCCGAGGTCTTTGCGCCGTGGGATGGGATCTGGAAGGGCCGCTTCGAAGTCCTCGAGGGCGACGAGGTCCTCACCCGCCTCGACGTGGTCCAGAAGTACTGGAGCCTCTCGCCGACCGAACAGCGCGGCGTCTTCGACGAGCGCAACGTCGATACCGGCGAGCGGGTCACGAAGAAGGCTCTCAACACCCTACAGGGCGACGAACTGCGCTGTCAGGTGACTGGACCCGAAGGGAAAGTGGTGCACCAGGGCCGATGGACCGGCGAGGGCCTGGAGTGGTTTCGCGAAACCGAGGAGCTGGAGGAGCACTTCTTCGAGGTCGTCGAGACGGATCCCAACGGGCGCACCTTCTACGAGATCGAGGGCTGGGGCCGGTATGGCGGCGGCGAACGTCTCGAATTCCGGGGGCGTTACCGAAAGGTCGGAACCGAAGAGGAGGCGCGGCATCTCGCGACCGAGGGCGACCCCAAAGTGCGTCAGCTCTGAAGCGAAGGCGTTTCCCGGTCGAAGGCACCCTCGGCCGGCTTGACGAGCTCGTCGAGAAGCACGGTCGCGTAGCTTCCCGAAGGAAGGGTGAAGAAGGCGAGGTAGCCGTCCTCGGTGGGGCTGATCTCGGCGTCGACCGGGATCCTCAAGGGCCTCCGGGTTCCGTCGCCGAGCCGAGGGAGGTGGGAAGGATCCACGCCGGCCGAGGCCCAGATCTCGGCTTCGAGAGCGCCCGCCTCCGCCTCGGCTTTTCTCATCCGGCGTCCGACCATGGGGCCGGTGGGGCTGATCTCGAGCCGGTCGACCCGGACCTGTTCGGCCGCTGGATCCCCGCACACGAAGAGTCCTCCGGTGTCGTGCTTTTTCATGAGGTCGCCCCGAAGCGCCCTCCGCCAGGTGTCGTCTGCGATCCTCCGGTCGAGGAGCGTGTTGAAGAGCTCGGCCTGAAGGGCGCTCATCAGGAGCTTTTCGAGCCGGCGGTTCCGGGGGCGAGGTCGCGCGCCGCCGAGGATGGCTCGGGCCGTTGCGGCGTTGTCGCCCTGCCGTCCGAAGCGCTGGGGGCCGAAGTGGTTCGGCAGGCCCATTTGTCGGAGGCGCGCCGAGATGGCGCGCGCCCGAGCGGCGCCCTCGGGGGCCACCGAGCGGATCCGGACCCGGAAGGCGTTCGAGGCGACGTGGCCGGTCTTGAGGCGGTGGCGGTGCCGAACCGCCCGGAGGATCCGAAGGCTCTCGTCGATGACCTGGGCTTCGGGCAAGGCGCGGTCCTCGGGCCAGGGCAGGCTGAGCCACTGGCGGGCGACGGCGGCCCGGTCCTTCAGTCCGGCCCAGGAGGGTCCATCGGCCTGTAAGCGGTCCCCGAGGCGGCGGGCCGCCTCGGGAGTGGTCAGGTCGCGCTTTTCGACCAGCACGAAGAGGTGGGTCCCTTCCCCACTCGGCGCATAGGGGAGGGCCTCCTCGACTTCGAAGTCCTCGGGGGCCGAGGACAGGACGCCGCCCGATCCGGGTAGTTCCCGGGTAGTCCGCGCTCTCTCCATGCTCCGCCTCGCCATCAGGCGGCCTCGATTGGAAAGCATGGGGTCTTCGCGTTATGAAATCCAAGCATCGGTTCCTCTGTTGGAGTCGAGGACGGGGCAGCATGGGAATTCTTCGCCGCATCTCCAAGGTTTTGGAGTCCAACCTGAACTCGCTGGTCGAGCGGGCCGAGAACCCCAGCAAGATGCTGGAGCAGGCCATCGACGACATGAAGAAGGGCCAGCGGGAAGCCCGGGCCGCCATCGTCGAAGCGAGGACCCAAAAGCGCCTCATCGAGCGCAAGCGCGAAAAGGCCGAGGCCGATGCCTCCGCCTACGAGCGCAAGGCCGAACAGGCCCTCGAGAAGGGGGACGAAGAGCTGGCCCGCCGGGCTCTGGAGCTGAAGCTCACGGCCGAGGAGCGCCTGAAGGCCGAAAAAGACGCCATCGCCGAGCAGGACCGGCAGATCGAGCAGCTCGAGGCGGCCGAGCACGAGCTCGCCCGTCGCCTGGCCGAGATGCCGGCCAAGCGCTCCGCCTTGTTGGCGCGGCAGGCCGCCGCGCAGGCCAAGGGGGCGCGGGTTGGCGCGAGCAACAAGGCCCAGAACAGCGTCCACAACGCGATCGCTGCCTTCGACCGGATGGAAGAGAAGATCATCCGGGCCGAAGTCGAGGCCGAGGTCTCGAATCCTCAAAGCCCCGATCTGCTGGATCCGGGCTCGGACCGCCGCAGCCGGACCGAGGACGCCCTCGCTCAGCTTCGGGCGAAGGTGCAGGCCAAGCAGATCGAGGCCGGTGACGCCGAGTACGAGGAGGTAGATGGCGGCGCGACCGGTGCTGCCGACGTCGAGACCGAGGTCGAAGGCCCAACCGCCGACGAGGTCGAGGACTCCTTGGCCGATCTCAAGAAGAAGCTCGGCAAGTCCTGAGAGCGCGCATGATGGACGCCGAAGCACCCGAGGTCGAACAGGCGCGGGAGGCCTTTCGGCTGCTGCTCAAGGGCATCAAGAACATCCACATCTACCGGCACGCCGAGATGCGTTTCCCGGAGTACATGCAGCCAGCCCACACGGCGCTCACGCGATACCTCGAGGCGAACGACAGCCTGCCCCTCAAGATCGAGCCCTTCGCCGTCAAGCTCAGGGACGCCGTCGTTCACGAGGACGAGAACCGAGAAAACCTGACCTATCGCTTCTACAAGGACGGCGTTCGCTACCTGATCTTTCGGCGCGGACTCACCGTCGAGGAGCTGGTCAGCTTCGTCCTCCTCGCGATGGAGAGCCTCGACGAGGCCGCCTTGATGCAGGAAGACATGGTGACGCGACTGTGGAAGCAGGAGCTGCAGTTCATCGAGTACGTGGTGGTCGAGGGCTTCGGCTTTGGCGACATCTCGGAGGAGCAGGTCGAGATCGAGGTCGACAAAGTCATCGGCCACCTTCGAAAGCAGCTCGCCGCCAACTCCGACGACATCGCGCGCTTCGCCCGCCTCGATCTCGGCGACCTCGAGCTTCAGCTCGACGACGTGGAGCAAGTGAGGGGCGGCATCATCAGCGGGCGCACAGCCCTCCCCCAGGACCGAGCCCAGGCCCAGGACGACCTCATCGCCGAGGACGACCAGCTCTTCCCGAAGATCGTGTTCATCTTGTTTCAGCTGCTGGAGCAGGACGCGGACACCGAGGACTGGGGGCTGCTCTGCGACGCCTTCACCCTCGTCCTCGACGCGCAGCTGGTGGCCGAGGACATCCGGGGCGTGACGCGCCTGCTGGAGCGTTTTCACAGCGTGGCCGCCAAGCCTCTCCCCGACGAGCGCCGGGAGCTGGCCGAGAAGATGGGGAGTCTGATCAGGGACCGAATGCTCGACCCGCAGCGGCTGGAGGCTCTGAACCGCTACATGGCCACGACCAAGGGCTTCGACGTCGAGGCCGTTCGCACCTACCTTTCCATTTGCACCAGCGCCCAGCTCGAGGTGCTGCTCGAGCTGCTCGTGCGGCAGGAGCGCCCCGACGCCCGAGGGCTGCTCATCGAAGTGCTGGTCGAGCTCGGGAGAGATACGCCTGAGGTGTTCGCCCAGCGCCTGTCCTCGGGCGCCTCCAACGTCGTGAAGGACATGCTGGACCTGCTCGCCCGCATCCATCCCGACAACCTCACCGACCTCGTGGCCAAGACCCTGAGAAACGAGAACCTCATGATCCGTCTTCAGGGCTTGCGGGTGTTGGCCCAGTCCAAGGACGAGAAGGCGCTGCGCTACATCGAGCGGGCTTGCCGCGACCAAGACATTCAGGTGCGGCTCGGCGCCTACCGGGCCCTGGCGCAAAAAGCGCCGCTACGCTCGGCCGACTTCTTGGTCGGGCTGGCCGGCTCCGAGGGATTCGCGGGTTTGGATCACCGGGAGAAGGTGGCGGTCTACACCGCCCTCGGCGAGACCCGGAGCGACGCCGGACTCAAGTTCTTCCGCCACGCCTTCGAGGCCGAGGGTTCGCTCTTTCAGCGAGGGCGCGTTCAGGAGCAGCGCATGCTCGCGGTGACCGGGCTCGCCGCCATGTGTACCGTGCCCGCCTTCAAGGTCTTGGCCCGCGAGGTTCAGAACCGGAGGAACGGCAAAGAGGTCATGGTGGCCGCTCAGAGGGCCGCCCTTCGGGTGAAGAAGATCTTGGAGTCTCGCCCTTCTCAGGATTTGGCAGCGCCATGAGTCAGGACCTGATCGACCAGCGCCGCGAGGTGCGCCTGCAGAAGATCGGCCGGGAGGTCGTCTCGCTGCTGTACATGCTCGTCCGAAACGTCAAGATCCACAGCCCCGACAACGAAGTCTTCCTGAAGCCGATCGAAAACCTCGGCCGGGAACTCAACGCCGTCATCGCGAGCGACCGCCGGCTCAATCTCCAGGCGGTCGACACCTCGGTCTACCTCAACGCCGTCCGACTCAAGTTCGACTTCGGAGCGCTGGAGACGGTCCGCTACCTGACCAAGGAGATGCAGGAGCGGGACATCGGGGGCTTCGTGAGCGACCGGCCGATCACGACGAAGGAGATCCGGCAGTTCCTCTACCTGTTCACGGGCCAGTTCAAAGGCAAGGCGGAAGAGCATGGCGCCGACGGCCACGAGCTGGAGGCGATGAAGGTCTCGAAGTTCGCCAGGGTAAAAGAGATCCTGGACAAGATGCAGGAGGAGCCGGACCTCGACCAGCAGGTCGACCGGAAGAAGTACCTGCTGACGGTCTACGCCCGCGCCGTCTTCTTCATGCGGAAGTACTTCGAGCGCCTGCGCAGCCAGGGGCCAGCGCTGCCCATCGCCAAGGCGGGGCGCTTGGTGCAGGATCTCGTCGATCTGAGCAGCGAGCAACGCACCCACTTCCTCGGTCTCACCACGAGCCGCTCCGACGAGGAGTATCTTCCGTACCACTCGGTCAACACGGCCCTGCTCGCGATCGTGTTTGGGCTCGAGCTGGGGCTGGACAAGCGTCAGCTCCACGACCTGGGGATGGCGGCGATGTTCTCCCAGGTCGGCCTGACCGAGTTCCCGGAGGAGGTGCTGGAGCGCAAGGGTGGATTGAGCGCGGAGGAGCGCCGGGCCATCGATTTGTTCCCGCTGCGGAGCGCCAAGAACGTGCTCCAGGCCCGGGGCCTCGACCGCACCACGATGCGACGCGTGGTGGCGGCCTACGAAAGCCACGTCGACTTTGCCATGCCCCGCCGGCGCTCGGACGGGCAGGTCGAGCTGGTGATGCCGAAGGTGAAGCTGGGCCTCTTTGGGCGCATCATCGGGATCTGCGAGTGCTTCGACGCGCTGACGTCGCGCCGGCCCTTCCGAGAGGCCTACGGTCCGCACATCGCCCTCGCCCTCATGGCCTCGGAGCTGCAGCATCGCTTCGATCCGGCCCTGTTACGGGTGTTCATGAAAGTGCTCGCCATTCAGCCGGTCAAGATCATGGACCAACCGCAAAGGGTCGGACTGGCTTGAGGGCCAGGCGGCAGCGTCTAGTCTGAGCTCGTGGCCGAACTTCATCCCATGGCCGTCCATCTGCCGATCGGTGTCGCGCTCTTGTACCCCTGGTTCGAGTTGGCGGGGCTTCTGGCCCGGCAACGCAGCCTGCAGCTGGGGGCAATGGGCCTGCTCGTGGTCGGGATCCTGGCCTCGATGTTTGCCTCGGCGACGGGGGAGGCCGCCTACGATGCGGCGGTGGAGGCGGGCCATGAGCACGCCCTCCTGCAAACCCACGAGGTTTGGAGCGAGAAAGTGGTCTGGGCGTTGCTCCTCGTCTTGGGGGTGCGCTTCTTCGTGGGGCGACACCGAGAGCGGCTCGCCTCTTGGCTCGGCTTTGGCTTGGGGCTCGGGCTCATCGCCCTGGTGGTGATGGTGGGTTGGACCGGCGGTCAGCTCACCTACGAACACGGGGTCGGCGTCGAGCCCTGACCGCAAACGCCCTCAGGACATGCGCTCTCGATGAAGCTGCTCTCGGCGCGCCCGGTGATTGAGCTCTCTTCGGATCATCATGACCTGGGTGAAGATCAGGCCCGCGCACAGCAGCAGGAACACCCACTCGGGAAAGATGAGCCCCGGAAAGCCGATGCCGGCGCCGGCCGCGTAGACGAAGTGGCCGAGGACGGCCATCGCGATCCAGAACAAGATGCCCAGCGAGGCGCCGAGCAGGCGATTGATCTGCGAGACGCCGACCACCACCACGATCCCGATCATGAGGTATGTGGTCCAGTTCTCCACCAGCGTGGCCATGCCCGAGGCATAGCGCGGGGATCATCGATTCGGAAACAAAGGATCCGTGCCGAGCAGGAATGCCTCCTCGCCGTCGAAGAGCCCGTCTCCGTCGGTGTCCGGGTCGAGGGGGTCGGTCCACAGGTCGAAGACCTCCTCGCCGTCGAAGGCCCCGTCGAAGTCGGTGTCGGCGCTGGCGGGGTCGGTTCCCCAGTCGAGCTCCTCCCCGGTCGTGAGGCCGTCTCCGTCTCGATCTCGGTCCACCACCACGACCTCGTCCACGTAGAAGGGTCCACAGGCCGTCGCACCCGCGAAGAGCACCCCCGCCATGAGCAGCTTCCTCATGTCCGTGATACGACGGAGAGCGGTCGAACATTCGCTGTGGGGGCGGACACGCCCGCTCCCATGATGTAGGTTGGGGTCTCCGTGAGTGCGCCCACGACCGCCCGTGATCGACTCGTCTTCGCTTTGGACGTGGACCGCCTCGAAGAGGCGCAGAGCCTGGTCAAGAAGCTCGCCCAGCACGTGGGAATGTTCAAGGTGGGGCCGCGCTTGTTCACCAACGCGGGCTCCTTGGTATTCGACCTGATCCACGGGATGGGGTCCCAGGTGTTCCTCGATCTCAAGTTCCACGACATCCCGGCTGCCGTGGCGGCGGCCGCCCGAGAGATCGCGCGGCAGCGGATCAAGATGTTCACCGTGCACGCCATGGGGGGCCCGAAGATGATCCGCGAGGTCGGCCGCCGATTGATGGAGACGACCCTGGTTCCCGGAAACGAGCCCCCCATTTGTCTGGGCGTCACCCTCCTCACCAGCCACACACCCGAGGACGTAGCCGAGCTCGGCTTCTCCCGGGGCGTCCAGGACCAGGTCCTTCATCTGGCCCAGCTCGCGGTGGGCGCAGGGGCGGGGGGCATCGTCGCCAGCGGCCACGAGGTTGGCGCCCTCCGGGCCGCGCTTCCCTCCCGCACCGTTTTCGTCATCCCCGGCATTCGCCGCGCCGGCGACGCCACCGGCGACCAGTCCCGGACCACGACCGCCCAGCAGGCCATCCAGGCCGGGGCCACCTACCTGGTGGTCGGGCGCCCCATCCGCGACGCCCCGGACCCGGTGGGCGAGGCCGACGCGCTCGTCGAAGAGATCGAGCGGGGCCTGGAGCAGGCTTGAGCTCCGAGCGTGTGGTGGCCGGCGTCAAGCCGGTCATCGAAGCCCTGAGCCGGGAAGGAGGGGTGGATCGGGTCCTCATGGCCCGCTCGGCGGGCGGGGCCACCCATCGGGTCCGAGACGCGGCCCGGGCCAAGGGGGTCCGGATCGAGACGGTCTCGAAGGACGAACTCAACAAGCGCTACGGGTCCGACCGCCATCAGGGCGTGATCGCCCTGGTCGAGCCCGGGTCCGCCACCCTCAGCGAGGTGGAAGAGCTGGTGGACATCGCCGACGCTCGGAGCGAGCCGCCGCTCATCTTGGTCCTGGACGGGATCCAAGATCCCCACAACTTGGGAGCCATCATGCGCTCGGCCCACGCGCTGGGGGCCCACGGGGTCGTCCTGCCCAAGAATCGATCCGCCCAGATCACGGCCGCCGTCATCAAGGCCTCGGCGGGAGCGGCGCTGCACGTGCCGGTGGCCCGGACCACCAACATCAAGCTAGCCCTGGACCGGCTTCAGCCTTTGGGCGTCTGGAGCGCGGCGGCGGTGGCCGAGGGCGAGCCGGCCGACCGGTGCCGGCTCGACGGGCCCCTGGCTCTGGTCATCGGTTCGGAGGGGGAGGGGGTGAAGCCGACGGTGGCCCGCCGCTGCGACCACCTGGTCGCCATCCCCCAGCTGGCCGAGTTCGACAGCCTGAACGCTTCGGTGGCGGCCGGCATCCTCCTGTACGAGGTGCAGCGTCAGCGACGGGCCGCTGCGTCTTGACACCCGCGGGGCCGGTCCCTAGCCAAGGTCTCGCCGCTGGCGTAGCTCAATCGGTAGAGCAGCTGTTTTGTAAGCAGCCGGTTGTTGGTTCGAGTCCGATCGCCAGCTTGCCTTGACTCCCTGGGCCGCGCACTCTAACAGCGGCGGTCCGATTTCCGGAATCTTGGAGGGATGCCCGAGCGGCCAAAGGGACCAGACTGTAAATCTGGCGGCGTTAGCCTTCGAAGGTTCGAATCCTTCTCCCTCCATTCGGCGGCTTCGGGTCGTCGAGCGCTGCGGCCTCGGCCGCGTGATAAGTTGGGTCCGAAGGGGCGAGCGCCCCGTGCGGGAGTAGCTCAGTTGGTAGAGCGTCAGCCTTCCAAGCTGAATGTCGCGAGTTCGAGCCTCGTCTCCCGCTCTACATACCTACCGCGCCTACATAGCTCAGTCGGTAGAGCACTTCCTTGGTAAGGAAGAGGTCGCTGGTTCGAGTCCAGTTGTAGGCTTTCCCTGACAATGGCGACAGGCGTGTCCTTGGGCTTGGCAGCCCGCGGTGCGTCCTCTAGTGCGTTCGGGGAGTGGCTCGCGCAGAACGGTAGTAGCTCAATTGGCAGAGCAGCGGTTTCCAAAACCGCAGGTTGGGGGTTCGAGTCCCTCCTACCGTGAACCGAACGGGCCTGGAGTTTAGAACGTGCAAGGCACTCTTCGAATCGTCTATTTCGCGTACCTCGTTCTGGGGATTGTGGTGGCGGCCGCCGTCGGCAAGCTGTTCTCGCTCGTCTTTTCGGCCATCGGCGTGACGGACCTCCCGCTGATCGGCCAACAGCTCAAGCTCTCGAGCGCGGTCGGCATCGCCGTCGCCGTCGTCGCAGGCCTGGTGGCGGTCAACAACGCCAAGGCCCACGAGTTCTGCGTCGACGTGGTCCACGAACTGCGGCGCGTCACCTGGCCAAGCCGGGACGAGACCCAGCGCTCCACCGTCATCGTCATCGTGACGACCTTGATCATCTCGGGTATGCTCGGCGTTTTCGACTACGTCTGGGCCCAGCTCACCGGCCTGATTTACTCGTAGTCGAGAGCTGAGGAGACATCCGCGTGGCCGAGAACGATACCGAGGGCACCAAGCAGCCCGAGTCAGAGAACGCGGGGCCGCCCGCCGAGCCGACGACCGAGGCGCCCGCCGAGACGGAGGTCCCGCCCGAGGCCGGCGCAGAGGCGTCCTCCGGCCCCTCTGCGGCCGAGGCCGCCGCCGCCCACACCAACAAAAACCTGAAGTGGTACGCGGTCCAGACCCTGTCGAACTTCGAGTTCAAGGCGCAAAAGAGCTTGCTGGAGCGGGCGAAGCTGGAGGGCCTGGAGGAGTACTTGGGCGAGATCCTCGTCCCCTCGCAAGAGGTGGTCGAGCTCATGGGGGGCACCAAGCGCCGCTCCAACAAGAAGTTTTTCCCCGGCTACATGTTCGTCCAAATGGAGCTCAACGACCGCACTTGGCACCTGGTCAAGGACACGCCCAAGATCGCGGGCTTCGTCGGCGACTCGAAGAATCCGGTCCCCCTGCGGGAGCGGGAGGTGCGCCGCCTCACACAGACGGTGGCCGAGGGCGCCACGCCCGCCAAGCCGAAGATCACCTTCGTCGAAGGAGAGACCGTGCGGGTGAGCGACGGCGCCTTCGCCTCCTTCAACGGCACCATCGAAGAGGTGAAAGAGGACAAGCAGAAGCTCCGCGTCTTGGTCACCATCTTCGGACGCTCCACGCCCGTGGAGCTCGACTACGAGCAGGTCGAAAAGCAGGTGAAGTGAGCCCGCGCGTCCGCCGGACGCGACGGCTCTATCGTAAACCCTGATACATCAGCCAGAGTGACGGCATGTCACAAGGGCTGGATCAATCAGTCGGAATCCTGTAAGGCCCCGGGCTCCTCAGACGCGGATGCGTCTGACCTGGTTTCGTCATGGCCAAGAAGATCACTGGATACATCAAGCTGCAGGTCCCCGCCGGGAAGGCGAACCCAGCCCCGCCGGTCGGGCCCAGCCTCGGCCAGCACGGCGTGAACATCATGGAGTTCTGCAAGCAGTTCAATGCCAGGACCCAAGAGAAGGCGGGCGACGGCCTGATCATCCCGGTCGTCATCACCGTCTACGCCGACCGCAGCTTCACCTTCGTGACGAAGTCGCCGCCGGCCTCGGTTCTCATCAAGAAGGCGGCCGGCCTGCACCTGAACAAGAAGCCCGCCTCGGGCTCCAAGGAGCCAGGTAAGTCCAAGGTCGCGAAGATCACCTGGGACCAGTGCCTGGAGATCGCCAAGGAAAAGATCGAAGACCTCAACACCACCGACGTCGCGAACGCCGCCGAGAGCGTGGCCGGCACCGCCCGTTCCATGGGCATCGACGTCGTTCGGAGCTGAGCACTCGAGCGGGAGGCTTGGACAGCCGTCAGGACCGCGGAGGACCGATGAAGAAGTACGGAAAAAAATTCAGAGCGGCGGCCGAGAACTTGGACGTGGGCCGGAAGTATCCGGTGGGAGAGGCCTGTCAGGTCGTGAAGAAGACGGCGACGGCGAAGTTCGACGAGACGGTCGAGGTCGCCGTGAAGCTGGGCGTCGATCCTCGCCACGCCGACCAGATGATCCGCGGCGCGGTCGTGCTCCCCGCTGGAACCGGCACGAGCAAGCGCGTCGCCGTGTTCGCTCGGGGCGAGAAGCAGAGCGAGGCCAAGAACGCCGGCGCCGACATCGTAGGAGCCGAGGACCTGGTGGAGCAGATTCAGGGCGGCATGATGGACTTCGACGTCGTCATCGCCACCCCCGACATGATGGCCCTCGTCGGTCGTCTGGGCCGCGTGCTCGGCCCGCGTGGCCTCATGCCCAACCCCAAGACGGGCACCGTCACTCCGAACGTCTCCCAGGCCGTGTCGGACTCCAAGGGCGGCAAGATCGAGTACCGGACCGAGAAGGCGGGCATCGTCCATGCCCCGATCGGCAAGGCCTCTTTCGAGCCCCAGCAGCTGGAGCAGAACCTGGTGACCGTCATCGACGCGCTGAACCGCGCCAAGCCCGCTTCGGCCAAGGGCGTATACATGCAGTCGGTGACCATCAGCTGCACGATGGGACCCGGCGTGGCCGTGGACCCAGGGAGCACCGGCTGACCGCATTGCGATCCACGATTCGGGTCGTTCGTTCGACCCGGGACCTGTCCTAGACAGTGGGTGAGGGCGCAGCCCTCTCAATCATGCCCACCGAGATGGGGACCGCTCTCGTCGAGAGCTCCGGTCCCATGCCCTTCGGACGGGAAGCTTTCGACGAGAGGAGGTGAACGAACATGCCCATGACCAGAAAAGCCAAGGAGGAGGCGGTCTCCGACCTGGCCGACAAGCTGCAGCGAGCCAAGGGTGGCATCATTGCCAGCTTTACGGGCCTCGACGTGTCCGCCGTGAATCAGATCCGGAACAAGTACCGGGATATCGGGGTGGAGTACAAGGTCGTGAAGAACACGCTCATCAAGCGTGCGCTGAGCGGCACGCCCATCGAGAGCCTCGGCAAGCTCTTCGTCGGACCGACGGCCATCGCCCTGAAGTACGATGAGGAAGTCGGCGCGATGGGGAAGGCCACCAAGGATCTGAGCAAGGAGTTCGAGAAGTTCGAGATCAAGGGCGCCTACATCGAGGCCGACGTCTTCGGCCCCGAGGGCGTCGAGACCCTCGCCAGCTTGCCGACCTTGGACGAGGCCCGAGCCCAGCTGCTCGGCGTGCTGAACGCGCCGGCGTCGAAGCTCCTCGCCCAGCTGAACGCGCCTGCATCGCATCTGATCGGTGTGGTTCAGGCCAAGAAAGAAAAAGACGAAGAGGCGGCCTGAGCGCCGCTCTCATGAACGCGGGCGTCTCGCAGGCGCCGAAAGAAAGAGATTTGGAGTTTAGAAATGGCTGATTTGGAAAAGATCATCGAGGACTTGTCGGCGCTCACCGTCGTGGAGGCGGCAGACCTCGTGAAGAAGCTCGAGGAAAAGTGGGACGTGAAGGCGGCCGCCGGTGGCCCCGTCATGATGGCCGGCCCCGCCGGGGGTGCGGCCGACGGTGAGGCCGCGGCCGAGCAGACCGAGTTCGACGTTATCCTGGCCGAGGTCGGCGGCGAGAAAATCAAGGTCATCAAGGAGGTCCGCGGCATCACCGGTCTGGGTCTCAAGGAGGCCAAGGAGCTCGTCGACGGCGCGCCCAAGCCCCTCAAGGAGGGCGTAGAGAAGGACGAGGCCGACAAGATCAAGGAAGCCCTCGAGAAGGTCGGCGCCAAGGTCGAGATCAAGTAGCAGGGTATATCCTGAAGACTCTGCGAGGCCGGAGTTTGCGGAATGCGGACTCCGGCTTCGCTGTTGACTGACACTCGAGTCGGGCCTTACGGGCCATGACAAGGGTAAACCTGTATCGCCTCCGCTACCGAAACGAATCGTCTTGACTCGGATTGGGCAGGGGAGGACGTGAAGACTATTCCCGCTTGTGTCGGCGACCTCGCGCGTCCGGAACTCGATTTCGGACCGAGCGCGGAGCCGTGCCAGTGGAGTTGACGAGCGGGGACGCCCGCTCGGGGAGTATGCAGAACCGATGCCTTCGGTCGTCCAAACGAACTTCCGCATCCGAAAGAACTTCGCGAGTCTTTCAGAACCCCCTGAGATCCCGAACCTGATCGAGATTCAGAAGCAGAGCTACGACAAGTTTCTGCAGGCCGACGTCGCGCCCGACAACCGAAAGGATTTCGGTCTGCAGGGCGTGTTCAAGTCCGTGTTCCCGATCAAGGACTTCCAGGGGACCGCCGCCCTGGAGTTCGTGTCGTACCATCTCGAAAAGCCCAAGTACGACGTCGACGAGTGCCACCAGCGCGGCATGACCTACGCCGCCCCGATCAAGGTCATGATTCGACTCGTCGCTTGGGACAAGGACGAGGCGGGCAACACCCAGGGCATCAAGGCGATCAAGGAGCAGGAGGTCTACTTCGGCGAGATCCCGCTGATGACGGTCAATGGCACCTTCATCATCAACGGAACCGAGCGGGTGATCGTCTCCCAGCTCCACCGTTCGCCGGGCGCCTTCTTCGACCACGATCGCGGGAAAACCCATAGCTCGGGCAAGTATCTCTACAGCGCCCGCATCATCCCCTACCGCGGGAGCTGGGTGGACTTCGAGTTCGACCCCAAGGACATTCTCTTCGTCCGTATCGACCGGCGCCGAAAGCTGCCCGCCACCACGCTGCTTCGCGCTCTGGGCTACTCCAGCCAGGAGTTGCTGGACTACTACTACGACAAGGAAGAGGTACACATCGAGAAAGGCGACGCCTACTCGAAGTCGGTGAACCTGGATCTCCTCCTCGGTCAACGCGCGGCACGGGAGCTGAAGGATCCGAAGACGGGCGAGATCGTCGTCCGAAAGAACCGCAAGTTCACGCAGGCCATAGTCCGCAAGATCGAGAAGCTCGGCATCGAGCGGCTCCCCGTCGAGCAGGACGAGCTCGTGGGCTCGGTCATCGCCGAGGACGTGGTCGACGAGAGCACCGGCGAGATCATCGCCGAGGCAAACGACGACCTCACAGCGGAAAAGCTCGAAGAGCTGAAGACGGCAGGGATCAAGACCTTCAAGGTCCTGTTCATCGACAACCTCAACGTCGGTCCCTATCTGCGCGACACCCTGAACGCCGAGCTGGCCGAGCGTCGCAAGACCTGGGGCGATGCCGTCTCCGACACGCCCGAAGAGGCGATCATGGAGATCTATCGCCGCCTCCGGCCGGGCGAGCCCCCGACCGAGGACACGGCGCGGACCCTGTTCAACAACCTGTTCTTCAACCCCGAGCGTTACGACCTCTCCCGTGTCGGCCGCCTGAAGCTGAATGTGAAGTTCGGCCTCGACGAGTCGCTGGAGAGCGGCGTGCTCACCAAGCGGGACATCCTGGAGGTCGTTCGATATCTGATCGATCTGAAGAACGGCCGCGGTCAGATCGACGACATCGACCACCTCGGGAACCGGCGCGTCCGAGCCGTGGGCGAGCTGCTCGAGAACCAGTACCGCATCGGCCTCGTTCGCATGGAGCGGGCCATCAAGGAGCGGATGACGGTCCAAGAGACCGAGACCTTGATGCCTCACGACCTCATCAACGCGAAGCCGGTCTCGGCGGTGGTGAAGGAGTTCTTCGGCTCTTCCCAGCTGTCCCAGTTCATGGACCAGACCAACCCCCTGTCGGAGGTCACCCACAAGCGTCGCTTGTCGGCGCTCGGACCGGGCGGTCTGACCCGGGAGCGGGCGGGCTTCGAGGTGCGGGACGTTCACCCGACCCACTACGGTCGCATCTGCCCCATCGAGACGCCGGAGGGCCCGAACATCGGCTTGATCTCTTCTCTGTCGACCTATGCGCGAGTGAACGAATATGGCTTCGTCGAGACGCCCTATCGCTCGGCCGCCGAGGGGCAGGTCGAACCCAAGCCCGAGTTCCACTCGGCGCTGGAGGAAGAGAACCACGTCATCGCCCAGGCCAATGCGAAGCTGGACAACGACTGGAAGTTCGAGAACGACCTCGTCTCGGTCCGCCGGGGCGGCGACTTCGTCATGGTAAAGCCAGACGAGGTCACGCTGATGGACGTGTCACCGAACCAGCTGGTGTCGGTGGCGGCGGCGCTGATCCCCTTCCTCGAGAACGACGACGCCAACCGCGCGCTGATGGGCTCGAACATGCAGCGCC
>CAYZFR010000010.1:0-34764 GCA_964477875.1 uncultured Myxococcales bacterium | reverse complement strand
TGCCGAAGGGGCGGAGCCGGGTCGCGACGCTCACCCGCGCCACGCTACCGAACCGCGCCGCCGGGCTCCATCACTTCTTCTTGCGCCGGCCGCTGGTGCGGCTGCGGCTCTTTCGCTCGCTGCCGTCGCGCCGGGGCCGGGGGCGAGGCTTGGGGCGGCTCTTGGAGGCGCGAGGGGGCTGTGAGGCCGAGGCCACCCAATGGAGCTCCACCTGGCGCTTGGACACGTCCACCCGCACCACTTCGACCTCGATCGGATCTCCGATCCGGAAGTTCGTGCCGCTCTTGGCCCCGGTGAGCTGAGAGTTGAAGGGATCGGGTTCGTAGTAGTCCGAGGGGAGGCTCTGGACCGGGATCAAGCCCTCGATGAAGGGCTCCAGGACGGAGGCGAACATGCCAAAGTTCTGGATGGCCGTGATACGCGCCGGGAGACGCTCGCCCAGGAACTTTCGGGCGACCAGGGTTCGATCCAGCTCCAGGCTCGCGCGCTCGGCCAGCATCGCCTTTCGCTCGCTGTCGGAGCAGGTGCCGCCCATCTCCTCCAGTCGAGCCTCGGTGTACCAGCTCGCCTGGTCGTCGATGATCTGTTTGAGCAGTCGATGAACGATCAGGTCCGGGTAGCGTCGAATCGGCGAGGTAAAGTGCAAGTAGGCCTTCGAAGCGAGCCCGAAGTGGCCCTTGTTCTCGGCCGAGTAGCGCGCCTGAGCCAGACTGCGCAGCAACAAGCCGTGCAAGGCCCGGCCGTTCTCATGGTCGCTCAGCTGCTGGAGCAGACCTGACACTTCGGCCGGAGTCGGCTCCTCGCTCAGCTCGACCTTGACCCCCAGGGTGGTGCACAGCCGCGCGAAGTTCTCCAGCCGCTCTGGGTCGGGCCGGTCGTGGACCCGGTACATGCACGGTCGACCCAGCTCCTCGAAGTGGCGCGCCACCGCCTCGTTGGTCGCGATCATCAGGTCTTCGATGACCCGGTGGGCGTCGTTGCGGGGCCGGCGCACGGTGTCGATGGGCAGGCCTCGCTCGTCGAAGATGACTTGGGGCTCCGGGAGATCGAGGTCGACAGAGCCCCGTCGTAGGCGCCGCTCGAGGAGCTTGCGGGAGATCCGCGCCAGGTTGAGAAGCACCGGCATCAGGCCTTGGCACTCCTCGTCGGGATTTCCGGCCAGGGCGTCGGCTACCCGGGTGTACGTGAGCCGGGCCTGGGAGCGCATCACCGCTCGATGAAAGCTCGCCTCCGTGATGCGACCCCGATCGTCGACCGTCATCTCGACCAGCATGCAGAGCCGGTCGACGTTGGGGTTCAGAGAGCACAGACCGTTGGAGAGGGTCTCGGGCAGCATCGGGATGGCCCGGTCGGTGAGATAGGTGGAGGTTCCGCGACGGAAGGCTTCCTCGTCCAGCGCCTTGCCGAGGCGGACGTAGTGGCTGACGTCGGCGATCGCGACGTAGAGCTTGTCGTGGTTGCCTTGGCGGATGGCACACACCGCGTCGTCGAAGTCCTTGGCCGTCTCGCTGTCGATCGTCACCAGGGGAAGGTTGCGGACGTCTCGCCGGCCTTCGATGTCCTTGGGGGCGGGGGCGTCGCCGAAGGCCTCGGCTTCTCTGACCGCTTCCGCCGGAAAGGGGCGGTCGAGCCCGTGCTCGACGATGAGGCGCTGCAGCTCGGTAGCCCGTTCACCGGGCTCGCCCAGCACCGCCTTGACCCGACCGAGGGGCATGTTCCGCCCGTCGTCCTGGGGCTCGAACTCCACCTCGACCAGCTGACCGGTGCTGGCGCCGCTTCGCTGGCCGGGCGGGATCAGGACCTCGGTCGTCGCGTGCTTGGGCGCGCCGGGCGGCGCGTCCAGCTCGACGAAGCTCGCGCCCAGCTCTTCCCGCAAGACGCCGACGTGGCGAGCTTTGGGACGTTCGACCAGCTCCACCAGGTGGGCGACCCGGCGCCGGGACCGGCCCACCAGCAGCAGCTCGGCGTCGACCACGTCTTGGTGCTGGGGGGGCTTGTGGTCCTCGAAGAGCAGGGGCATCGGTCCGCCGCCGTCCACCGGCACGATGTGAGCGCCGCCTTTGGGGTCCAAGAAGACCCTGCCTCGGATCCGCTCCTGGCGAAGCCGATAGCGCCGCCCGGGCTCTCGGGTCACCGCGCCGCGGCGAACGAGCTCTTTGAGGCAGCGCTTGAGCTCTTTCTCCTGTTCGGGGACGACCCTTGCCGCCCGCATGAGCTCGCCGAGCGAAAGCGAACGGCCTTCGCGCCGGCGCAGAACCTCCAGGATCGGCTCCGCGTCCATGGGCAGAAAGGCGCAAGCCCGGGACGGAGCGTCAAGCGCGCTGGGAGGCTTCGGTCGAGAAATCTCGCAGCAGCGCCGTCGCGGTTTTCGAAACCACCGCGTTTCGGTCGCTCTTGCCGCGCTCGAGCGCCTGGTGAACCTGGGGCGCGTTGCGGGGGAAGCGGCGGGCGAGGGTGCGGGCGGCGTGGAGGGCGGTCTCGCGGATGAGGGGATCCCGGGCCTCGCAGCGCTCCAGCACCATCTCCAGAGCCAGCTCGGTGCTGGTGTTTCCGACCCAGTAGAGAGCGGAGGCGGCCACCCAGCCCACCGGTTCGGCGGCCAGGTGGAGTGCGTGCTCGTCGAGGGCGGGCAGGTCTCGGCTCTCGGCGACGGGCTTGGTCGCGCCCACGCCAAACTCTTCCTGTCCCAATAGATGCACCAAGCGCATGAAGGCGTTCTTTTCCACCACATTCTCCAACAGCTCCCAGGCTTGGCTGCGAATCCGTGGCGTCGACGCCCGGAGCCCGAGAAAAGCGGCGCGTAGTCCCTGATTGGGATAGCGAAGCACGAAGAGGTCACCGAGCCGATCCAGCCGGCGAAGCCCCCGCTCCTCCAGCGCTTCGGAGAGGAGCTCCGCGCCAGCCTCCGTCACGCGCTCCGCCATCCGTCGATCGCGGCTGATGCCGCGCAGCTCGACGTGGACGGCCTCCGCCCACTTGGCGTTGTCGAGGGGGAAGGCGGGGTGCCGCTCTCGGATCCTCGCCGCCGCTCGGGCGCACACGCTCCGCAGTTCGGGATCCTTGGTCTCGAGGGTGCGCAGCAGGGCGTCGTAGGCCGAACGGTCGCCCCAGGTGGCCAGAATGCGAGGGACGCGCCGGCGGATCCGCAGGTCCTCGCTCGATTCCTCCAGGACTTTGAGCAAGACGCCCTGGGATTCGCTTCCGAGGCCGGCGAGGGCCTGGACCGCGGCCGGCGCGACTTCGTCCTCCGACAGCTGCCGGATGAGCGGGAGCAGGACGTCGGGGCCCCCGATCTGACCGGCGGCGTGGATGGCTCGACGTCGCACCCGAACCGACGGGTCGCCGAGCAGTCGAAGGATGGTCCGGAAGAAGTCCGCCCACCGCACCTTCGAGATGATGGTGGCACCCGTGAGGCGATGAGACTCTTCCGGCGAGGCGAGCAGCTCCTCCAGGGCGCGAGCCGCGGTGAGCATGTCTTGAAAGTCACCGTAGCGAGCGATGGCCACGATGACGGCGGCGCGGACTTCGAGCTCGGGGTCGGAGAGGAGTCGGATGGCGATCCGGACGCCGTCCCTGTCGATGGCGCACAAGCAGCCCACCGCGGCGGCCCGGACTCGGGGATCCACGTCTTCGATGCGGGCGAGCGCGCCCGGCTTCGCGTCGAGGCTCGCCGTCGGCTCCAGCAGCTGGAGCGCCTTGGCGCGGATCTCGGGGCTTGCGTGGTCGAGCAGCCCCAGCAGCTCGTCTCGGACGTCGATCTCCCACTCCTGCACGAGCTCCATCGCGTGCAGCAGCTCGTCCTCGGAGTCGGACTGCAGGTGCCGGACGAGGATGGAGCGGGTGTCGTCGTCCACCAGGTCGGTGGTGATGTCTCGCTCCAGGTTCCGATTCTGAAGCGCTTCGGCCAGGGACTGGATATAGCCTCGGCGAATCTGGACGACCACCCCCAGCCACAGCAGTACGAGCCCAATGTCGACCCACACCGCGATGCGGGCGAGCACCTCGGGCTGATAGATCTGGGTGAAAGAAAAGAGCACCACGCCGCAGAAGCCGATCGCGCCGGGCTTGAGTACCCCGTCGATGAAAGCCTTGGCCCGGCCGCGCCGGTGACCGGGGATGGGAACGTAGAGGAGGTGGATAGTGGCGTCGTGAACGGTGTAGCGGAAGACGTTCTCGGCGCCTCGCATCAGGGACGCGCCCACGATCACGGCCGGGAACACCAGCCAGGCCAGTGAACCGGCGAGGATGGCGAGGGGGAGGACGGACAGCCCGGCCACGATGCCGACTCGGGTGAGGATGCGGCTGGTGAGGAAGATCTGGACGAAGGCGCTGACGACGCCCGCGATGCCATAGAAGTAGCCAAAGAAGGCGGCGAGATCAGCCTCCTCGGCGAAGGTCTCGCGGGCCGCGATCTTGAACTGGAAGTCGACCAGGGTGACGACCACGAAGGTGAGGGCGACCGCGGCCCCGATGGCCCGAAGCAAGGGCCCGTGACCTCGGTCGTAGAGCACGCTGTCGCCCCGGCTCTCGCGGCTTCTGCCGCTCGGCTGGTATATCGCGTCGTCGAGGGCGTGGCTGGCCATTCGGCCCACGAAGAAGACGATCACCACCGCGCAAGCGAACAGGCCCGCGTTCAGCAGGAGCAGGTGGGTCGGCCCGATCAGTAGGCTCAAGCCACCGACGCCGACACCGCACAGGATATTGGCCAGGACACCGCCGGCGCCAATGAGGCCGAACAGACGCTTGGCCTGCTGACTGGTGAAGATGTCGTTGGCGGTGGTCCAGAACTGGATGATGCAGATGCTTCCCAGCACTTCGACGAGGGCGTAGAGGGCGGCGTAGATCCCGGGGAGCTCGGGCGCCGCCTGGATCAGCGCCCACATGCCGGCCATCGACAGGGCGGACAGAATCAAGACCACCCGGCTGGTCTTGTCCCGGCGATGGCGATCTGCGAACCGGCTGTAGAACCAGCCCCCCGCCGCCACCGCCACCGCGCTGAGGACGTACATCGAAGGCAGCGCGCTCGGGTCGGCGCGGCGAAGGAACAGGGTGTCGCGAACGGTACGACCCGTGATGAAGGTGCAGACGACCAGGAATTGATAGACGAGCATGGCCCCCGCGAGCCTGAGCTCGTCGGAGGGCACGGAGAGGTTCAGTCGTTTGGGCCAGGCCCGCACCCCCACATGAAAGCCCGGATGGGAGGAAATGGAAATGGGCTCTCAGAGCTTGGTCTCTGCCACGGTCTTGGCCACGCTGGCCCGGCTGGTCTCGATCATCTCTTTTTCGGCGTCGGTCAGCTCGAACTCCAGGATCTTCTCGATGCCGCCCGCCCCCAGCATGCAGGGGACGCCGAAGTACATGTCCTTGATGCCGAACTGGCCTTCGCACCAGGCGGCGACAGGGAGGATTCGGCGCTGGTCTCGCAGGAAGGCTTCCGCCATCTCGACCGCAGCCGAGGCGGGCGCGAAGTAGGCCGAGCCGGTTTGATACAGCGACACGAGCTCCGCGCCGCCCTTGCGGGTGCGGGCCACGATCTCGTCGAGCCTCGGCTTCGGGATCAGCTCCCCGACCGGAACGCCCCCCACCGTGGTGAGGCGAGTGATCGGCACCATGTCGTCCCCGTGACCGCCGAGGACGAAGGCCGTGATGTCTTTCATCGAGCAGTTCAGCTCCATCGCGATGAAGGACTTGAAGCGAGCGGTGTCCAGGATGCCCGACATGCCGACCACCTTCTTCGGGTGGCTGCCGGTGACCTGCTTGAGGGCGTAGACCATCGCGTCGAGGGGGTTCGCGACGTTGATCATGAAGGCGTCGGGACAGACCCGCTTCAGGTTGGTCGCGACGTCGGTCATGATCTTCAGGTTGGTGGCCATGAGGTCGTCCCGACTCATGCCCGGCTTGCGGGGGAGGCCGGCGGTGATGATGACGACGTCAGCCCCCTCCAGATCGTCGTAGTTCGAGGTGCCGCTCACAATGGAGTCGAAGCGCTCGATGGTCGACATCTGCTGCATGTCGAGGGCCTTGCCCTTGGCCATGCCTTCGGCCTTGGGGACATCGAAGAGGACGACGTCACCCAGCTCCTTTTGAGCCGCAAAGAGCGCGAGATTACCACCGATTTGGCCTGCACCGACGAGGCCGATTTTTGGACGTGCCATGATTGATTCTCCTCAGCGCCCCGCCGTCGCCGTTCGCTTCATGGCCTGACGGACGCGGGACTTTCGGACCTCTTCGAAATTCTCGACCACCGCTTCGCAGAACTCGGCCGTGCCCAGGACCTCCACGCCCTCGCCTTGCTGCGGGAAGTCGGCCGTCACCATGCCGTCCTCGATCGTCTTGATGAGGGCGTTGGTCAGCAGCTCGGCCGAGTCCTTCCAGCCGAGGTGGTCGAACAACATCACGCCGGCGAGCAGGACCGAGGACGGGTTCTCCTCGCCGGGCTCGACGCCGCGGGCCCGGTCGGCCTGGGTGGCCTGGAAGACCGCCGCCTTGGCGCCCACGTACCCGTGGGGCGCGATGCCGCGCTCGCCCGCCGCGCCCAGAGCGAGACTCTGGACGAAGGCGCCGTTCAGGTTGGTGGTCGCCAAGAGGTCGAAGTTCTCGGGATGAATCAGGAGCTCTTGGAAGAGATCGGTGGCGGAGCGATCGCCGATCAGGACCCGGCCTCGGGGCGCTTCGCCGTCGTGCTCGTCTCGGACCTGCTGCTCGGTGACCGTGTAGTCCGCGAACTCCTTGCGAGCGATCTCGTAGCCCCAGTCACGGAAGAAGCCCTCGGTGTGCTTCATCGTCGAGCCGGAGTGAACGAAGTGGACGGCGCGACGCTTGTGGCGGACGGCGTAGTCCAGGGTGAGCCGGATGAGGCGCTTGGTGGCAGTGGCGCTGATGGGCTTGATGCCGATCCCGGAGTCGGGACGCACCGTCTTCTCGAGCTTCTTCGCCAGGTCCTGGTTGAGGAAGTTGATGAGCTGCTTGGCCTCCGGCGAGCCCTTCTTCCACTCAATGTCGCAGTAGACGTCTTCGGTGTGCTCGCGGAAGACCTGGATGTCGAGGCCGCTCGGGTCACGGAGCGGCGACAGGCCAACCTGCAAGGCGCGGATCGGCTGCAGGTCGGCGAAGAGGTCGAGCTTGGACCTCAAGACGGCGTCCAGAGGTTCGGGATGGCCGACTGGAGTCGCGAGGGGTCCTTTGATGCAGACCTTGTACTCCTGGATGGCGCGCACGGTGTCCTCGGGCAGCCAGTTGCCTGGTCCGTACACTTCGTTGCCCTTCGCGCCCGCGAAGACCTCCAGCCACTCCAGTCGCTTTGCGTTGGCGTAGCAGCGCTCGACCGCCAGTTCGAGGCATTCCTTGGCCGGACCCCACACCTCTTCGCTGATGCCTTCGGCCTGAATGAAGGGAACGATCGGGTCGTCGGGAACCTGAAGCTGTCCGTTCTTGGCGACCGTGATCTTCGAGCCGCGCTTGGGCGGCGAGATCTTCAAGTATTTCCCCATGAGCGCAGTGGGATCTATCAGCCTGACGGGATCTTTCAAGGCCCATGGCGGGCTGCAATTCAGTCCTGGCTGTGGTAGCCGCCCTCGCCATCGAAACGCCACTCTATGAGCGGATGGGCGGCTTCCAGGCGGGGCCCGTCGGCGGGATCGAGCAGGCGCACCGCTGCTGACTCCAGCCACGGCGCCGCCTCCACGATCCGGTCGGCGACCCGCCCTTCCACCGGCCCCAGCGCCAATTCCACCACCGTCTCCAGGGCGCCGCTGGCCGCCAGGGCCTCGCTGGCCCCGCCTTCGTCGGGGCCGGTCCAGCGGAGTCGATGGAGCCTGGACGGCTGTTCGGCCGCCAGAGCCTCCACGTCTACCCCGCTCATCTTGGCCTCGCCGAGGTCCAAACTGCGCAAGCTCGTCATCATGGGGGCCAGGGCCGCCCATCCATGGCGGCTCAGAGTCGGCGCCTGCCAGCGGAGCCCATGGAGGCGCTTGCGACCGACCAACTCGGCCAGTCCGTCCCCGCCCGGACTTGCCCCCAGGTCCACCGTCCGAAGCTCTGGTCCGTGCAGCGCAGCCGCCCAGGCGGCCAAGGAGGGGGCGCCCCCCGGGGCCTCCAGCCGCTGCAGGCGGGGCGCGGCCCCGGCAAGACGGGCCAGGACCGGCCCCTCGACCCGGGGGATGGTCAGCCCACGCAGACTGGGCATGGACCCGTCCCTGAGCTCGGACGCCCAGGGCGCAGCCGCTTCGCCGTCCAGACCCAGACTTTCCAAGCGTGCCACCAAGCCCGGGTCGTCCATCCAGGGTGATCGAGCGAGGAGGCGAGTGCCCAACAGATCCAGGTGGCGCAAGGCCGGGAAGGTCCGGGCGTGCAGGCCGACCAGTCGAACCGGGGTCGGGAGGTCGGCGAGGTGCAAGCTCTCCGTCGCCGGGAAATGGCCCCGGGTGAAGAAGCGGGTGAGCCCCTGATCGCTGCACGGCGAGGCCGAGAGGTCGAGCTGGAGCAGACCTTCGACGTCCAGGCCGTAGGCGAGAGCCAGGAGGACCCGATCGCTTGCGCCGCCCTTCAGCGACAGGTGGATGAGGCGCGCAAAGACCTCGGATGCGGCGAGGCGAACCATGTGCTCTTCTTCCGCGACCAGGTGATCGAGACCGAGGACGCTGGGGTGTTCGGAGCGCAGGACGCGAGCGAGCCGGTCCCAGGCCGCTCCCGTCCCCGACACGCGCTCCAGTCGAAGCTCGTCCAAGGCTCGGGTGACGCGGGCGGGCAGGCGGACGTCCACCGCTCCGAGGTCGACGTCGCGCATCCGCAGGCGGCGCAGGCGCGGGAACTCCGTCCGCCAGACGTGGCCGAGCTCGAAGCCGAGCGGCGCGGGGCCGCCCAGAGCGAGGTCCACCAGGCCGGCGAGACGGGGCGAGTCGAAGAAGCCCTCCGCCTCCGGACCTAGACTGGACAGCTCGACGTGCAGGTGGGCCAGTTGACGCAGCCGGGGGTGGTCCCAGGCCAGCTGGGCCAGGGCGGGCGTCCCCACCCTCAGGCTGCGGACCAGCTCCAAGCCCGGGGAGGGTTGGGCCCACAGCCGAGGCGGCGCCCTCCGAAGCTCCGGAGGCCACGCGCTCGCCTGGCGCTCGGCCAGCGTCCGAAGGGGCGGCAGCTTCTCGGGCGGCACGGCGGAGAGGCTTTGGGTGAGCGTCCGCCAGGCCGACTCGCTCGGGCCCTCGTGCAACGCCGCTCGTACCAGAGCCGAAGCGCTCATCTTCCAGCGGCCTCCCGCCACGATCGCTCGACAAAGCTCGTCCGACGGCCGAAGGGTCCGGGCCCATGAGCGCGTCCGACGAACTGATGAAAGTCCTCTCCCGCGTCCGCGAGGGAGGAGCGTCGAAGTATCATGAAAAGAACGCGGCCGCCGGCAAGCTGCATTGTCGGGCCCGTATCCAGCGCATCTTGGACCAGGAGCGCCCCGACTGGGTCGAGGACGGCGCCCTCGCCAACGTGCAGGCGGGCGACCTCCCCGCCGACGGCGTGATCACGGGCATCGGACGAGTTCACGGTCGTCCCACCGCCATCATGGCCAACGACAGCACGGTCAAGGCCGGTTCCTGGGGTGCCCGCACGGTCGAGAAGATCGTACGCATCCAGGAGCAAGCCCGAAACCTCCGGATCCCGCTTCTGTACCTGGTCGACTCGGCGGGGGCGCGTATCACGGACCAGTTGGAGGTCTTCCCCGGGCGGAGGCACGCCGGCCGCATCTTTCACATGCAGAACGAGCTGTCGGGCTACGTCCCTCAGCTGTGCGTCCTCTTCGGCCCCTCGGCGGCGGGAGGGGCCTACATTCCAGCCTTCTGCGACCAGACTTTCATGGTCCGCGACAACGCCTCGATGTACCTGGGCTCGCCGCGCATGGCGAAGATGGTGATCGGCGAAGACGTCAGCCTGGAAGAGATGGGCGGCGCCACGATGCACTGCGAGGTCTCGGGCTGCGGCGATCTCTTGGCAAAAGACGAGGAAGAGGTCCTGGAGGCCGCTCGGGACTATCTGGCCTACATGCCCTCCTGGTGGCGGGGTAAGCCGTTGGAGCGAGAAGGACGAGCGCCAGCCAGCCCGCCGGACACCATCGAGAAGGTGGTCCCGACCGAAGAGAACAAGCCTTTCGACATCAAGGAGGTCATCGATGCGCTGGTCGACGAGGGCTCCTTCTTCGAGCTCAAGAGGCGCTTCGCCAAGGAAATCGTGACGGGTTTCGCCCGAATGGACGGCAAGGTGGTCGGTATCGTGGCCAACCAGCCCAAGCACCGGGGAGGGGTGCTCTTCGTCGACAGCTCGGACAAGGCGGCCCGCTTCGTGTGGCTGTGCGACGCCTTCGACATCCCCCTCGTCTTCTTGGCCGACGTACCGGGATTCATGATCGGGTCCAAGGTCGAGCGACAGGGCATCATTCGGCATGGAGCCAAGATGATCAACGCGATCAGCCAGGCCACGGTGCCCAAGATCTGCGTCGTGGTGCGCAAGGCCTACGGCGCCGGTCTCTATGCGATGTGCGGCCCGGGCTTTCAGCCCGACGCGACCATCGCTCTGCCGACGGCGAGCATCGCGGTGATGGGGCCCCAAGCGGCGGTCAATGCGGTCTACGCCAACAAGATCGCCGAGAAGCCGGAAGCGGAGAGGGACGCTTACGTGGAGGAGCTCCGCGCCGCCTACAAGCGGGACATCGACATCATGAAGCTCGCGAGCGAGAACGTGGTCGACACCGTCATCCCCGGTGAGGCGCTGCGGACCGAGATCCTGCTTCGCCTGTCCTTCGCCGAGAACGACGATCGGCGTCCCATCGACAAGAAGCGAACCGTCACGCCGGTCTGAGCTCATCCCAGAGCCGGCCTGGGCGAGTCGTCCTTGAAGGGCTCCCAAGTCGAGCTCCGAGAGATTTCGCGAGTAAATCGGATGCGTCCCCCTCCGGCCCGCGCTAGGCTGGAGGGACCGCCGTGAAGCGGATCGACAAATATCGGCTCCTCGAGGAGGTCGCGGAGGGGGGCATCGGGCGGGTCTTCCTGGCGATCCGCGACGGTGAAGCGGAGGAGGAGGCCTCGACCGTCGTCAAAGTCATCCACGAGCGCTTCCGTCGAAACTCCTTCTTCTCGGCTACTCTGTTCTCCGAGGCGACGAGCACCCTGCGCTTCCGGCACCCCCACGCGCTCGGCGTAGAGGCGGTGGGCGAGTCGGAACAGCGGCTCTACATCGCCACCGAGCGAGCTTCGGGGCCCACCTGGGCCGCCCTTCGCGACCGGGCGCGTTCGGCCGGCCAAACCTTTACCGTCGACGCGATCATCGGTCTCGGGCTCCAGGTCGCGCAGCTCCTCTCGGCGGCCAGCCGTCACCCCTGGACCGAGGGAGAGACGGCGGGCTTGGTGGCTGGTCAGCTCGCGCCCCAGTCCATCTACGTCGCCCCCTCGGGAGAGATGCGGCTGGCCGGGATGGGCTTGGGGCGGTCTCGGGTCTGCCTGCCGCCGACCCGCGGGCGCTTGCCCTACCGGGCGCCCGAGCTCTTCGCGCGGGAGCCCATCCGCCCCGCCTCCGACGTCTACGCTCTCGGGGTGATCCTTTACGACGCGTTGTCGGGGACCGAGACCTTCGAACGGGCTTCGGTTTCGGAGGTCAAGAAGGCGGTCCTCGAGGCCCGTCCCGCCTCCCTCAGTCACATTCCGGCCGGCATCGACCAGCTGCTCCGGCGCATGATGGCGAAGGATCCGGACGAGCGCCCGGTCGACCCAGACGAGATCGTCCGAAGCCTTCGCAGTGGGCTCGGCCGGGAGCCGTCGCTTTTGGACGCCGAGTGGGCCGAGCACGTCCGGGTCCTGTTCCCGGAGCGCCAGCGGGGCCGGCCCTCGGTGCCCTATTCGCAGACCGGGGGACGAGGTCCTTCGGGGTCGGTGGTGCCCGACGGCATCACGCCCTCGCCCGCCTCCTCGATCGGCTCCGATGCCTACGACATCGAAGACCTCGCCCTCGCCCTCGAGACCGGCGACATCTCGGCGCCGGTGCCCGAAGCTTCCCCGCCGCCGGGGCGCGCCGGCGCCCCATCGACGCCGTCTGGTTCATCGGGTGGGAACGCTTCGCCCTCGCTCGACGCGCTGGACTCGGCCGAAGGCCCCTTCGACGTCGATTCGATCGTAAACGCCATCGTCTCCTCTCGACCTCGCCGGCCGGCCTCTCCCTCGCCGGCGCGTGACGCGCAGGCGGAGAAACGGCCCCGAACGCCCCGGCCGGCGATGACGACCCCGGAGCGCCAGCCGACCTCTCCGCCCCCCAGGAGGCCCTCGGGCGCCGCCGGTGTGCCCTCGCCGAGGCGCGTGTCCTCCTTTGCTTCCGACGACATCCGGTCCAGCAGCGCGGATGTCGGCCCGAGCTCGGGTCCGGCGGCGCCGGGACGGCGGTCGGGCAGCACACCCACCGCCGACCTCGAGGGTCCGAACGACGACCGCGGCGAGCTTCGGGTGGGGGACGTGATCCAGGAGCGCTATCGCGTCATCGAGGAGCTCGGTCGAGGTGGGATGTCCATCGTCTATCGGGCCCAGCACATGCACCTGCTCAAGGAAGTGGCGGTGAAGCTGCTGCGGCCGGAGCTGTCGATGCTTCAGAACGTGGTCGAGCGCTTTCAGCGGGAGGCGCGAGCGGTGTGCCGGCTGGAGAGCCCCCACATCGTTCGCGTGACCGACTTCGGTCGCACCGAGGATGGGCTGCTATATCTGGTGATGGACCTGATCGAGGGCGGCTCGTTGTCGGGGTTGGTGCACCGCCACCAGAGGGTCCCGGTCAAGCAGGCGATCGACCTCGTCACCCAGATCTTGGCGGGCCTCGTGCACGCCCACCAGTCCGAGATCGTCCACCGGGACCTGAAGCCCGACAACATCATGCTGCTCGGGCCAGCCGGCGCCCCCCAGGTGAAGATCCTGGACTTCGGGATCGCCAAGCTCGGTGGCTCGAGCGATAGCGCGTCGATCACTCAAGCGGGTACGGTCTTCGGTACGCCCCGCTACATGAGCCCGGAGCAGGCCGCCGGCGAGCCGGTGGACCATCGGACCGACATCTACACGGTCGGGGTGATCCTCTATCAGCTCCTGACGGGTCGCGTGCCTTTCGAGGGCGACTCGACGGTCCAGCTTTTGGCCAAGGTCCTGACCCAGACGCCGCCGCCGATGGAAGTGGACAGCCCGGACCCGGCGGTTCGGGAGGAGTTGACCCGAATCGCCTTCAAGGCCCTGGCGAAGGAGGCCGCAGACCGCTTCAGCTCCGCGGTCGCCTTCAAGCGGGCCTTGGAGGCGGTCCCTGCGTGAGGGCGGGGCTCCTTCGGCTCGAGACGCCAAGTCCCTCTTTACCTCCGGGCGCAGGTGCTCGAAGGGAGAGGCATGGACCTCGAGCGAATCAGCCCCAAGGAGGCGCAGCGCCGCGTCGAGGAAGAGGATGCCATCCTCCTCGACGTGCGCTCCATGCCCGAATACGCGGAAGGTCACCCGGAGGGTGCCCACAACGTTCCGTTTCTGCACAAGACGCCGAACGGAATGATCCCGAACCAGGACTTCGCGCGCGTCATCGAGTTCTTGCTGCCCGACAAGAACGCCCCCGTCGTCACCCACTGCCAGATGGGGGGACGCTCGGTTCGAGCGGCCCAGGAGCTGAAGAGCCTCGGCTATACCCGAGTGTCGGACATGCTGGGCGGCTTCGGCTCCGAAAAGAACGACGAAGGCGAGATCGTCCACACGGGCTGGACCGACGCAGGTCTCCCGGTCGAGACCGGCGAGGCCGACGGTCGCTCCTACAAGTCGATCGCGATGCGTCTCAACGCGAAGGAGTCGGGCGAAGAGGCCTCGGCGCTGGAGGCACCGGAAGAGGACGACGACGACGGCGTCAACCGCTTCGCCAGCTCTCACCGGCGCGTGCAGTGCAGCCTCTTCAAGCGCGAGCTCCCGGGCCTCAAGCGACGCCCCTACCCCGGACCTCTCGGTGAGCGTATCTTCGAACAGATCAGCGCCAAGGCCTGGGACGGGTGGGTCGAGCACAGCAAGATGATCATCAACGAGTACCGGATCAATGCGGCCGACCCCAATGCGGTCCAAATCCTCATGGATCAGTGCGAGCAGTACTTTTTTGGCGACGGACAGGTTGCGCGGCCCGAAGGTTACGTTCCCGAGTGATGCATTGACCTGCCGGGGCCGGCCGACTAGCTTGCGGCCTTTCTGGCATGAGACGGCTGATCCTCCTCCGCCACGCGAAGAGCGTTTGGGGCGCGCCAGACGCCGACCATGGGCGCGCGCTGAGCCCTCGCGGAGAGCGGGACGCACGGCGCGTCGGCGCCCGGCTGCGTGAGCTCGGGTGGATTCCGGACCGAGTACGGTCGAGCGACGCCACCCGCACCCGTCAAACTTGGACGTGTATGGCGCCGCGGCTAGGCGAAGAGACCCCGGTCGAATACCAGGCCTACCTCTATCTCGCCGGCCCCCACGAGGTTTCGAAGGTCCTCGCTCACATCGAGCCCGACGTGGAGAGCCTCATGCTGATCGGGCATAACCCCGGCTGGGAGGACTGCGTCGCCTATTTCGCGGGCGAGGCGACCACCTTGAAGACCTGCAGCGCCGCGCTGCTGGAGGCTCGCCGGAAGCACTGGCCCGAGCTGGCCGAGCCCTCCAGCTGGCGGCTCATCGACGTGGTTCGGGCCAAGGATCTGCGGGGATGACCGGGGCGGGGGTGACGCTGGTGGCCTTCGCGCTGGCCGCGCAAGTCGATCTGGAGCCGATGGAGGTCGTCCCCTTGGCGACGACCTTCTTGGCCGAGGATCAGGTCGAGTTCGAGCTCTCTCTCTCGGCCGGCGACTTCCGCGGCGATGCCACGGTCCGAATTTGGGCCTCGTCCGACGCGACCCTCGATTCCGCCGACGAACTGGTCTTGGAGGAGCAGCTGGCCGTCGCGAGCTCTACCGGGTCATTTCAGCTCGGGGCGCCATCTCCGGGTCCTACGGGGACCTTTTTCGCCATCGCCGATCTCGATCCGGCCGACGCCGTGGCCGAGAGCGACGAAACGAACAATCAGCTCAGCTCGACGGCGAGCTTCAACCTCGCCGGCATCGATATGGAGCTGGAGCGGCTCATCCTTCAGACGAGCCCTCCGCTCATCCTCGGGACCACGCGCAGCTACCGGATCGATGTCGTGAACCGGGGTCCCTCCCGGGCGATGGGCGTCGAGATCGGGCTCTTCCTCAAGCCGGCCGGAGGCACAGAGGAGCCGCTGGTCCCCTTCACTTCCATCGGCGACCTGCCGGCCAACACCCGTGACACCGCGTCTGGGACCTACGTCGTTCCCGCTGCCGCCGCGGCTGGGGCGGCCGAGGTCATCGCGCGGACGCGGCTCGCGGAGCCGGTACGGGAGACCGATCCGAGCAACGACTTCGAGGTTCGGCAGGTCGTCCTCGTCGACCGACTCCCCAATCTGCGAGGGGAGATCGGCAGTGCGCCCGACACCGCCGAGGCCGGCAGCACCATCACCGTTCAACGCGTGCTCGAGAACAACGGGGTCACGGACGGGAGCGTTGCCACCGAGCTGCTCATCGTCCTCTCCCTCGACGACGTCATCGAGGCCGATGACTTCCTCCTCCGGCAGGAGACGATCCCCGCCCTCGCCCGCGGGGCCCTCGACGTCGCCGATTCGACGCTCGACCTCCCCCTGACCCTCACGTCGACCACCTACCGCCTCGGGCTGGTGATCGACCGTGAAAACGCGGAGCCGGAGACAATCGAGGAAGACAACTTCGTCGTCGGGCCGGCGATCGAGGTGTTTCCCGCCGACTTGGCCATCGTCACCAGTACCCTGCCCGTCGCCCGAACCGGGACGGCCTACGAGGTCGCCTTGATCGGCGTCGGGGGCACGGTGTCCAGGACGTGGTCCATCCCCGAGGACCAGCTTCCGCCTGGGATCGGTCTCGACGAACAGGAGGGCATTCTGAGCGGAGTGCCCATGGAACAAGGGCTGTACCCTCTCGACGTCGAGCTTCGCAGCGGCTCAGCCTCGGTTCAGCGGCGCATCGACCTCCGGGTGGCGGACCCCACTCTACCTTTGGGGGTGGCGCAGGACAGCTTGCCTCCCACGGTCGCCGGTCAGAGCTACCAGGCTCAGCTGGTCGCGCAGGGCGGCTTGAGCCCCTTCACCTGGTCGGCGACCGGCTTGCCGCCCGGGTTGAGCCTGTCAACCGGGGGGCTGGTGGCCGGGACCCCGAGCGTCGAGGGCGACTTCATGGTCACCGTCGAGGTCGAGGATGACCTCGGAGAGCGGGCGACGGGCGTTGTTCGGCTGCTGGTCGTCTCCGAGATGGACGGCGTCGCCTTCGCGACCGAGTCGCTGCCCGATGCGGTGGTCGGACAGGCCTATTCGGCCCGCCTGGAAGCGGTGGGTGGCCAGCCGCCCTTCGTCTTCTCGGGGGCGGGGCTGCCGGCCGGTCTGAGCCTGAGCGGCGACGGCGTATTGAGCGGAACGCCCGGCGAGGTCGGGCGCTTTCGTTTCACGCTGAGCGTCCGAAATCAGCTGGGCATCGTCCGTTCACAGGCCTTCGAGCTCGAGGTGGTGGACGATGATGGTCTTCGGGTCCTGAGCGACGTCCTTCCGAGGGCTCGCGCGGGGGAAGCCTACGACGCGACGCTGGAGGCGGAGGGGGGAAGACCTCCGCTGCAGTGGCAGCGCTTCGGTATGGAGCCGCTGCCGCCCGGCTTGGCTCTCGATGAAGCAGGCGTGCTCGCTGGGACGCCGACCACGCCCAACGTGTATCGCTTTGCGGTCGAGGTTCGGGATGCGGCGGGGCGAGTATCGCGCGCGCCGATCGAGCTTCGAGTGGAGGGAGATGGGCTCGAAGATCCGGGCGGCGGGTGTCGGACCAGCTCGCCGTCGAGCCTCTGGCCGGTCGCCGCCGGAGGCCTCTTCATGGGTCTGGCGTCAATCGCTCGACGGCGGCGGCGAGCTTGCGCGCCTTAGAATCCGCGACCCCCACCGTCCGCACGCTGGCATTGGAGCGGGCGAACCACTCCGTCCCTTCGGGACTGTCCACCCGCCACACGTGTAGGGTGTCCAAAGGCTGGTCTTTGGCGTCGACCCAGCGAACCGTCAGCCAGGCCTCTTCCGCGTCGAGCTCGGGCTCGGGGTCTGGATAGGCGCGGATCCGCAGCCGCTCCAGGACTTCCAACAGCTCGGTGAGCGCTTCATCCTTTTCGTCTGGCTGGGCCTCGGAGGCCCAGAAGCGATTCTTCGCGTCGTCTCGGTTGCGCTGGCGAGCGCGGACCTCTCCATCGCTCCACTGCACCACCGCCGATGCGACCTCTCCCAGGCCTTGATTTCGGAGCCGGCGGCGTCGAAAGCCGAACGCGTTGTTGAACTTGTCGATCTCGGCGAGGTCCACGATGAAGACCTCCTCGCCGCCCGGGCGCCGGGCGTAGCCGTCCTTCTGCCCGACCTGCGTTCGGTCTCCGACCTGGACCCTTTCCTCGCCCGACGGCCCTTCGAACTCGAGGACGATGCGAGGCGGCTCCAGCTCGAAGTCGCGCCGCCGCGCCAGGTCCATCACGCCCAGAGAGCGGAGCGGGCGCATCGGCGTCATGGCGTCGAGGGCTTTTTCGAACTGTTGGTTGGCGACGAAGGACTCGGAGGTCGCCTTGCGGTCGACCTCCATCCACCAGTGCTCGCCTCGGCGCTCTGCCACGACGGTCGACGTGGTGGAGTAGTACCTGAAGTTCTTCACCCGTCCCGCCTGGAGGGTGGTCAAGGGCTCGGGGCCGCCGACGCTGACCTCGCCCCGAAAGCTGCTCCAGGCCGCGACCGCGGCCAGCACAACGAGGGCCACGCCCAGGATGCGGTTCTCGTTCATCCCCGACGCCTCCTCCGAACGATGAAGCCCAAGAGCAGGACGAGTCCCGGGATGCCGAAGGTCGTCCCGTAGAAGACGGCGAGATCCTCGTCTTTTCGGTGCACGATCTTCACGTCTTCGTCGTCGTCCACCGTGACCACCGGATCTTCGGAGCGCTGCAGCCACAACACCGAGTCCCGAAGCAGCAGGAGGTTCCCTTGGACGAGCTGAACGAACTCGTCCGAAGCCACGTCGACGTCGGACATGACCACCAGCCGGCCCTCGTCATCGTCGCCGGCGGTGGTGCTGGTGCTCGCGAAGGCGGCGGTGGCCGCGAGCAGGAAGCCGCCAGGCTCGGCCTCGCCCTCGTCGAGCTCCAGATCTCGGTCTGCGTCCCGGTAGGTCCCCGGCATCGCCTCCACCAGCGCCCGTGCCGTTACCTTCTCGGGGGCAGCCTCGGCGAGCTCGAGGCTGCCGGCCTCGACGAAGACCGTGGCCACCCGGCTGTCGCGCCGGAGGGTCCGGGTGACCGGAGAGGGCCGGTAGGCGTTGCTTGCGAGGGCGAGGTGGTCGCGACGGCTCCTCGTGAGGGTGACGTGAATGCGAGGATTGGCGAGAGGGACGGGGTCGAAGGCGAGGCCGGCGCCCTCTAGAAGCTCATCGGCCAGGCCCTCGGTCCCTGGTTCGAGGGCCAAGAACACCCGGGCCCCCTGGCGCAGCGAGCGAAGGATGGCCTGCTGTTCCTGTGGGAGGAGCGGCGTCTGGGGTCCCATCACGAACAGGATCTCGGCGTCTTCGGGGACGCCGTCGCCCAGGCCCTCGGCGATCCCGAGGGGTTTCAGGGCATACTGGAGCTTCTCCAGGTTGTCGGCCAGGAAGCGCACTGCGCTTGGCTCACCGTCCTTCGCCGCACGCTCGAAGGCGCGCTCACCGTGGCCGACCGTGAAGTAGGCGACCTTGCGCTGACTGCCGATCTTCAGGAAGGCCTCCAGGAAGTCGCGGTCGAAGTCCCGTAGACGTCGCTTGGCCTGGCTACGCTCGGTACCCACCCGGATCTTCTCGCTCAGCTCGCCCCGGACGAGGGCCACCCAGCCGTTCTGATTCACCCGAGCGGCTTGGGCGGCCTCTCGCTCGATCGCTTGGTCCATCACCTCGACGGTGAGCAGCTCGTTGGCGGCCTGGAGGGGGGCGAAGTAGGTCGACAGCAGGTCCGCGACCTCGTTGGCCCGGGGGAAGAAGAGGCGGACCTCGACCGGCTGGGTGAGTTCGCGCACCGCGCCGAGCGTCGCCTTCGAAGGGCGGGTCTGGGCGCCCCGGGCGAGGGCGAACTCGAGATCGTGGGTCTCGGCGAGCAGGTTGCCCAGACTCAGGCAAGGAACGAGGAGGCCGAAGCCGAGGCCGCGGGTCCAGGCCTGCCGAAATCGAGCCCGCTCGTAGCTGGCGTTGTAGGCCACCGGCGCCAGGGCGAGCTCCGTCAGCAGCATGGGGACGGCCGCCACCGACAGCACCACGAGCCCGAGGACGAACAGGACCGTGGCCCACGGTCCCTCCAGAAGGAGCGAAAGCCCGTGGCAGCCCAGGCCAGCGAGCAGGAGGGCATGCAAGCGCAGCAGGCGAGGACGAACACCGGCATCGGGGTCTCGGTCGGGTTCCAGTGCCCGTCCGAGCAGGCCCGCCAGCACGGCCAGCGCTCCGGCGCCGGACACGAATGGACGCAGCTGCGGGTCCTCGCCGAAGCCCTGCTCGCCGAGGAACACGAGGAACAGCCCCGCCCCCGAGGCCAGCAGGGGCCACAGGGCATGGAGCCGGGTCAGGCTCGCCATCTTCGGGCCTCCATCACGTTGCGGGACAGGGCGAGGAAGAAGATCGTGACCGACAGATAGTAGACGATGTTCGCGGTCGAGATCGTCCCCTCCATGAACGGGAAGAAGTGCCGGTCGTGAAGGGCGAGGGCGGAGATGGCTTCGCCGAGCGGGCCTTCCACGATCCGGGAGGTCCGCCAGAGCAGAAGCATCACCACCGCCACCACGCCCGAGACGATCGCGGCCACCAGCTGGCTCTTGAACAAGCAGGAGCCGAACAGACCGATCGAAACCCCGGCCGCGCCGATCAAGACCAGGCCCAAAGCGCCGGCGGCGACGTGGCCGATGGCGACCTGGCCCCGGAAGAAGACGAGGAGCGGCAGGTACATGGAAGCCGCCACGTACACCAGCAGCGGAACGAAGCCGGCCAAGAATTTGGCCAGCACCAGCTGGCCGTCGGAGATAGGCGCGCCGAGGAGGAGCCGCAGGCTCCCGGTCTGACGCTCTTCGGCCACGAGCCGCATGGCGAACAGGATCCCGGCCACCAAGGTGGTCCCGCTCAGAAAATAGAAGGCGTTGCGGAGCACGTCACGGGAGTACTGGGGCACGTCACCGACGCCGTACACGTTGTAGAGCAAGCCGCTCAGGAGCAGGAGCGCCGCCCCTACGAGATAGCCGCTCCAGGTGCTCGCGTAGCTGCGGACCTCGCGCATCACGATCAGGCCGATGGCGTTCACGCTGCTCTCTCCTCGGTGAGGGCGCGAAACAAGCCCTCCAGCTCCGAGCCGGTGGGTTGAACGCGCCGCAGGCCGACGCCCTCGCCGACCAGACGGGCGACCAGCTCTTCGATGGGAACGCCGAGCTCCACCGAATAGACGCGGGGCCGACGCCGGGCGAAGCGCTCGACGGCGCCCGCGGCCTGGGCCGCTTCCAGGGCGGCGTCGGCGTCATCTGTCGTCTCCAGCTCGGCCTGGGCCGTCGCGCCCGTCCGAGCCCGCAGCTCCTCCTCGGTGGCGGAGGCGACCAGCTGGCCTTCCCGAATGATCATCAGCCGGTCGCAGGTCTGGGCGATCTCGGGGAGGTTGTGGCTGGAGAGCAGCACCGTGTGCCGTTCCTGCAGGCTTCGGATCAGCGCCCGCATGTGGCCGATCTGCACCGGGTCCAGGCCGCTGGTGGGTTCGTCCAGGATGACCAAGTCCGGCTCGTGGACGATGGCTTGGGCGATGCCGACGCGCTGACGATAGCCGTGGGAGAGCTCCTCGATGGGGCGGTCTGCGTGGGCGCTGAGCCCGGTCTGCTCCATGGTCTCGTCCAGGCGTCGAGGCTGGCCGCTCGCTCCCCGCAGACGGGCCGCGAAGCGGAGGTAGGCGCGGACGCTCATCTCCTCGTAGACGGGCGGGCGGTCCGGTAGAAAGCCGATCCGGCGACGCACCTCCGGTCCGTCGGGCCCGAGCAGGTCGTCGCCTCCGATGCGCACCGAGCCACTCGAGGGGGCCAGCAATCCGGCCAAAATGTGCAGGGCGGTGCTCTTGCCGGAGCCGTTGAGGCCCAAAAATCCCACGATTTCTCGCGCTTCGATGCGAAACTCGACGCCCCGGAGGGCGCACTGGCGGCCGTAGAATTTGGTCAGGGCGCGCGCCTCAATCATCTGTAGGGCCTCTCACCGTGCGGCGGGGGGCCTAAACCCGCAGTGGCCGACCGTCAACTCGCTACCCACGTTTGGAGAAATCTGGAATGAATCTAGGGGCCTATCGGTTCCAAGCTTGAACGGGGATCGGTCGCGACGCGGACAAACTTTGTCCAGGGTACGAATCGGTTTCGTTCCGTGGATACCCTGCGTTCCGAGCCGAAAATGCAGGGAAGCAACGGGGAAACTTTCCCAGCTGCAAGCCTATTGACCTAAACAAATACTGGACGCAGGATAGATTCATTCCAAGGGGCGACAGGCCTCGACGACGGAAGAGGAGAGAGAGAGAACGAATGAGAACAAAAGTACTCGTGTGTGGGGCCAACTCGCCGGACGGCACCATCATGCTGCGAACCATCGCGGATGGCAGCGTCGACCTGTTCGCCGCCGACCGGACCAAAGAGGGCCCCGGCATGGAGCTCCTCGGGAAGCGGGCCCGTCACGTCCTGCCGGCCGGAAACGATCCGGGCTATCTCAAGTCACTTCTCGGCTTCTGCTCGAAGAAGCAGATCACCGTCATCATCCCGGCCACCGACGAACACCTGGACGCACTCCGGGACCACGAGGAAGCGCTCGAGTCTCGCGGCATCCGCTTCATGGCGCCCAATCAGGCCTCCCGCGAGCTGGTCGCCGACCGCGCCGCCATGCTGGAGCGCGCAAACCAGGTCGTTCCCACCCCGAAGTTTTCGGTCTACGACGACAACTTCGACGCCAGCGGGTGGGCCTTCCCGCTCATGCTGAAGCCTCGACGCGGTGGGCGCGTCCATGGCGGGACGGTGGTGCCGAACGAGGCTTCGCTGGCCAACATCCCGCGCAACCCGGATCTGGTCGTCGAAGAGATCCTGCTCGGTGACCCGGTCTACGTCGACGTGATGGTGTCGCTGTCGGGCGAGGTCCTGGCCGCCGTTCCCCGAACCGAGGTGCGGGACGGGGCCCAGGATCGGACGGTGGCGAGGACCTGGCACGACGACTTGATGGAGGCCGCGGGCCGGCGCGTCGCCGAGGCGATGGAGCTGTCCTATGGCGCGACGCTGGAGTTCCGGCGCAACGGCAAGGACGTACCCGTCTTGTTCAACGTGCGACTGCGCTGCTCGCCAGCCACCGCTCTCGTCGTGGCGAGCGGGGTGAACATCCCCATGCTGTGCCTCAAAGAGATCTTGGGCGAGCCGATCCGTCGCCAAGAGCTACGATTCCGAGAGGTGGGGATGATCAAGAGCAATCGGCCCCGTCCTCCGGTCAAGCGCCGCCGGCCGATGAAGATTCAGCCCAAAGTGCACGCCTGAATCTTTTCAAGAGACCCTTTTTCTTTGCTGAGCGGCACGCTCACGCTCTTCACTCTTCGACGTGAGCGTGCCGTCTCGACGGATCAGGTCCGTCAACGAAGCTTCCATTCGACCCCGCGGTGACTACATCCTGTACTGGATGACGTCCTACCGCCGAACACGGCACAACTTCGCCCTCCAGCGCGCGGTCGAGCTGGCAATCGAGCTCGGCCGGCCGATCCTCGTCCTGGAAGCGCTGCGGGCTGGTTACCAGTGGGCCTCGGACCGGCTGCACCGATTCGTGATCGACGGCATGGCGGACAACACCGAGGCCTGCCGGCGCCACGGCGTCGCCTACCACGCCTACTTGGAGCCCAAGCACGGCGACGCCAAGACCCTCCTCGCCGACTTCGCGGAGCGCGCCTGTGCCGTGGTGACCGACGACTTCCCGGCCTTCTTCCTTCCCCGGATGGTGGCGGCGGCCGGGAGCGCTCTGCCGGTGCGGCTGGAAGCGGTGGACGGCAATGGGCTGCTGCCCATCCGCGCCACGCGGAAGGTCTACGCTCGCGCCGTCGATTTTCGTCGCTACATTCAAAAGACTGCAAAACCTCATTTCTCAACCATCAGCGACGCCGAGCCGTTGAGCCGAGAAGGCCTCGAGAAGGGGTTCGAGGTGCCGTCCCAGCTTCGCGAGCGCTGGCCGCCAGTGCCGGCGGCGCTCTTGGCCGGCGAAGGAGACCTGTCCGGCTTCGCCATCGATCACGAGGTCCCAGCCGCGCCGCTTCGCGGCGGACCGAAAGCGGCGCGGGCGCGTTGGGAGGACTTCCTCGAGCACCGTCTGCAGCGCTACGGCGAGGGGCGCAACGACCCCGACGACGAAGTTTCGAGCGGCCTGTCGCCCTATCTACACTGGGGCCACATCTCCACCCACGAGCTGTTCCTGGACGTGACGACACGAGAGGGCTGGACGCCGGAGTCCACCGGGCCTCGGGCGACGGCCAAACGGGAGGGCTGGTGGGGTCTCAGCTCCGGCGCCGAGTCCTTCTTCGACGAGCTCATCACCTGGCGCGAGCTCGGCTTCAACATGGCGGCGCTGCGGGACGACTACGCCGACTACGCCTCGCTCCCCGACTGGGCGCAGCAGACTCTCGAAGAGCACGCCGGCGATCCCAGACCGTATGTCTATGAGCTCGACCAGTTCGAGACCGCCGATACCCACGACGAGATCTGGAACGCCGCCCAGCGACAGCTCCTGCGGGACGGCCGGATCCACAACTACCTGCGCATGCTGTGGGGAAAGAAGATCTTGGAGTGGAGCGCCACGCCCAAAGATGCGCTGGCGGTGATGCTGGAGCTCAACAACAAGTACGGTCTCGACGGGCGAGATCCGAACTCCTACTCCGGAATCTTTTGGGTATTGGGTCGCTACGACCGAGCCTGGGGACCTGAACGACCGATCTTCGGCAAGGTGCGATACATGACCTCGGACAACACTCGAAAGAAGGTGAAGCTGAAGCGCTATCTGGCCAAATACGGTGGCTCCGACCCACAGCCCGAGCTGCTCTGAGCCGGCGGGGCTTGACTGGGTCGATCGACCTGCTAGCGTTCACTTGGGGGAACCTTGGGCGTCTCTTGGGTGGAATGTTCGACGTGCGCCAAGCGCTTCGTTCCCCGATTTTCCTATCAGACCGGTCCCGGCGCCTACTATTGCTCGATCCCGTGCCGCTCGCCTTCGCTCGAGCGGGCCTCCTCGCCGCCCGAGACCTCGAAGGAAGGCCAGTGCAGCGCCTGCGGCGCCCGCTTCGCGGTGGAGTTCGCCTATCAGGTGATCGGAGGGGAGGCCGGGGAGAGCTTGGTATGCTCTCGTTCTTGTCGCGACGCGGTGGCGGGCCGAGCCTCTCGTCCCCCGCGGGCGACGCCGCCGCCAGTGCTGGCGGTACTGAACCAAAAAGGAGGCACCGGCAAGACGACGACCGCCGTCTCGGTGGCCGCTGGTCTCGCGGCCCAAGGCCGGCGGGTGCTGTTGGTGGACCTGGACGCCCAGGGGAACGTGGCAGTCAGCCTCGGCCTCCAGCCAAACCAGGCTCTCTACGACGTCCTGGTCGGAGGCGCCGACCCTCGCTCGGTGTGGGTCCGAGCCCGCCACGGCCTGACGGTCCTGCCGTCCAACCAGACCGTCGCCGCCGCCGAGATCGAGCTCGTCAACACGAAGGACCGGGCGACGGTGCTGCGAAGGCGCATGGCTCCCGTGCTCGACGACTTCGATCTCGTGCTGCTCGACTGCGGCCCCTCGTTGAGCCTGATGAATCAGAACGCGCTCACCTTTTCGAGCCACGTCTTGATCCCGGTCTCTTGCGACTACCTAGCTCTGGTGGGAGTTCGTCAGGTGCTTCGTACCGTCCAGCACGTCAAGGACGTGCTCCTTCACGACCTCGAGGTGATCGGCGTTCTTCCCACCCTGCACGATGGTCGCAACCGCATCAGCGGCCAGTCCATCGACGCCCTTCGCGGCTACTTCGGCGAAAAGGTCATGCCGCCCATCCGCGTCAATTCGAAGCTCAAAGAAGCCCCGAGCCACAAGCAGACCATTTTCGAATATGCGCCCGACAGCAACGGAGCCTTGGACTATGGGGCCGTGTTGACCTGGCTGCAGGACCGTTTGCCCCACGCCACCCGAGAGCCGGAGGTCCAAAATGCGTCGTGACGATGAAGGCCTGGGCGAGGACCCGCTCAGCACCCCCGATCCCCTTCGAGACAGCTTCTACCGGCCGGCGCCCCGGCGTACGTCCCGGCCGACTCGGGCGCCTAGGCCAGAGCATTACAAGGTCATCTCGATCAGCATGTACACCGGCGACATCGAAGGGCTCGACGCGATGGTGGCGGAGCTCAAGAAGCGTGGACACACGAAGGCCAACCGGTCTCAGCTGATTCGCTACGCTCTGTCGCTGGTCGAGCTCGACGCCGTCCCGAAGCCCTACTGAGGCCGGATTGCGCGTGGCGGCCATCATTCCGGCTCTCGACGAGGAGGGGGCCATCGGCGGGGTCGTTCGTGCGCTGCGACAAGCGGCTGTCGAAGGTGACTTCGATCTCGAGATCGTGGTGGTGGACAACGGGAGCCGCGACCGGACGGCGGAGCGAGCGCGTGCCTCCGGGGCCCACGTGGTCCGCGAGCCCGAGCGAGGCTACGGCGCGGCCTGCTTGGCCGGGATCTCGGCCCTCGTCCCGGCGCCGCCGGAGGTCGTTCTCTTCGTGGACGGCGACGGCTCGTCCGACGTCGACGAGACGGCACGCTTGCTGGCGCCGATCCGCGACGGGAGCGCCGAGCTGGTGATCGGCTCCCGGGTTCGGCACGCCGACGCCGGCGCGCTCACCGTTCCGCAGCGCTTCGGGAACGTTCTGGCGACGGGACTGCTCAATCGGCTCCACGGCAGTCGATACACCGACCTCGGGCCCTTTCGGGCCCTTCGCTGGACGACCCTGGAAGAGCTCGACATGCAGGATCGCGACTACGGGTGGACGGTAGAGATGCAGCTGAAAGCCGCGCGCCTGGGTGTGGCTACGGCAGAGGTCGACGTGCAGCACCACGCCCGGATCGCCGGGCGCTCCAAGGTCGCGGGCACGGTCCGGGGCGTCATCGGCGCCGGGACCAAGATTCTCTGGACCATCGGACGCCTCTCCCTGCCCCCCCGCTCCTGAGCCAGCCCTTTGTTGTCAGCTGGGCCCGCTTGTTGGATCCCATGGCCAAGGTGTCCTGGTTCAAGCGCATGGCCTCGCCGAAGGTCACAGGAGAGGACAAGACCTCGGTGCCCACCGGGCTTTGGAAGCGCTGCCCTGCTTGCGGCGCCGCCCACCTCGCGGATGAGGTCGCCCACAACGTCGGCGTCTGTCCGAGCTGCGGCCATCATTTTCGGATCGAAGGTCGGAAGCGGCTCGACGCCTTCCTCGACGACGGCTCGATGGAAGAGATCGCCCAGGGCTTGGAGGCGACCGACCCCTTGGGCTTTCGGGACTCCAAGCGCTACGGGGAACGCGTCCGCAAGGCCAAGCAAGCGACCGGACTCCAGGAGGCCTTCACCTTGGCGACCGGGCGCGTCAAAGGACGGCCGACGGTGGCGGGAGCCTTCGAATTCAAGTTCCTAGGCGGATCGATGGGTTCGGTGGTCGGCGAGAAGATCACCCGGGCCTTCGAGCTCGGCATCGAGAAGCGCTGGCCGGTGGTGCTCTTTTCGGCATCGGGCGGGGCGAGGATGCAGGAAGGGATACTCTCCTTGATGCAGATGGCCAAGACCTCGGCCGCCATCGGGCGGTTCCGGGATACGGGCCAGCCTTTCGTTTCCGTCCTCACTGATCCGACGACCGGAGGCGTAGCGGCCAGCTTCGCTTTCCTCGGCGACGTCATCATCGCCGAGCCGAAGGCGCTGATCGGCTTTGCGGGACCGCGCGTCATCGAGCAGACCATTCGCCAAAAGCTGCCGGAAGGCTTCCAGCGATCCGAGTTTCTGCTCGAGCACGGCATGGTCGACATGATCGTTCACCGACATCAGCTCAGAGATCGAATCGGTGGGATCCTCGAGCTGCTCGGTGCGCCTGCGTGAGCGACCTCCAGCTCGACGGTCCGGGCCGTGCGCCCCCGGGCGCAGACCCCGCCTATCGCGCCGTCATCGAACGCCTGCACGCCCTCGCCCGGAGCGGAACCAAGTTCGGGTTGGAGCGAATCGAGCGGGTGCTCGCTCGGCTCGAGCACCCCGAGCGCGGACGAACCGCCGTGCACATCGCTGGTTCGAATGGGAAGGGTTCGACCGCGGCCTTTCTGGCCCGCATTCTCGCCGAGGGAGGGACGAAGGTCGGTCTGTTCACTTCGCCGCACCTCGTCTCCTTGCGGGAGCGGATCCGCTTTCTCCACCGTGACCAGGACGAGCTGGTGGAGCCGGCCGAGCTCGTCGATGCCGTGAACCGAGTAGAGGCGGCGTCCCACGGACTGGAGGACGTCAGCTTCTTCGAGGCGGTGGCGGCGGCCGCCCTGGTCGCGATGCGGGCTCGGGGCGTGGAGGTGGCCGTCGTGGAGGCGGGGCTCGGCGCGCGCCTCGATGCGACCCGCTTGGTGGACGCCGACGTTGCGGTCCTGACCGATCTTTCTCTGGAGCATACCGCCATCCTCGGCGAGACGATCGAAGAGATCGCGGCCGAGGAGGGGGCGGTGGTCCGGCCGGGTCGCCCGCTCGTCATGGCCGATGGTCCGGCCGCCGCGATGGCCGTCGTGGACCGGATGGCGAAGGAGGCCCGGGCCGACGTGTCGCGCCTGGGCCGGGACTTCTTCGTGTCGGGAACCTGGAAGCAAGCCGACTTTCGCCTCCAGCACGAAATGCGCGTAGGACCGATTCGGCTCGCGCTCGCTGGGCCGCACCAGCTTCGAAACGCGGCGCTCGCCGCGACCACGGCCCGGATGCTCGGAGGGACCGAAGCCGACATCGCCACCGGTCTGGCCAGCGCCCGGTGGCCGGGCCGCATGGAGTCGAGGCTGGAGGGGGGCGTGCGCATCGTTCTCGATGGCGCGCAGAACCCCCATGCGGCCGTGGCGCTGGCCTCCGCCTTGGCCGAAGACCGGGCCTTCGACCGCGGCGCTCACGTGGTGTTCGGGGTCCTCGCCGACAAGGATGCCCGCGCCATGCTCCGCAGCATCGCGCCCTTCGCCGCGTCGTGGATCTTCACCCGTCCCTCCTCTGAACGGGCGCGAGCGCCCCGGGATCTGCTGGCCTGGATGCCGGAGGGGCGGGTCGAAGAGCTCCCGGCCCGGGCGTTGGCCGAAGCCCAAAAGGCGGCGGCCGCGGATGGGCGACCCCTCCTCGTTTGCGGAAGTCTCTACCTGGTGGGGGACGTGAAGACGGCCCTCGATGCAACGCTCTTTGCGCTGGTCCAGACCAGCGTGTAGCCTGCCGTCATGTCGTGGGCGCTCGCGCTGCTGATCGCGGCCCAGCCCGAGATCGTCGGCTTCGAGGCCCAGCACGCTCCCGAGAGCGTGACCTTCGTTCTTCAGGGGACGGCGCCACCCAGCTTTTCTGCCCAGCACGACGAAGAGAAGCAGCGCCTGATCATCGACTGGGCGGGAGCGCGGCTTCGTCCCGGTCTGGAGCCTCCGCTTCACCCCTGGCTTCGCACGGTCCGGCTGTTGGAGCGCCGGGTGGAGTCCGAGCGATCGGTGCGCATCGTCCTCGGACTGGGAACGGAGCGCGCCTTCCAGCTTCGAGCCCGGAAGAACGCCATCCAGGTCGTGTTTCCCGGCCCGCCGCCGCCCAGGACCGAGCCCCCCGAGCAGCTCTCGTTGAAGCTGGAGGTCGATCGGGAGACCACGGTCGAGGTCCCGCGCTCGAGGGAGGTCGAGGCTTCGACGGTCCCGGAATTCGCAGATGAGGACGGGCAGGAGCAGGTGCAGCTCGCGCTCCCCCCCATCGACGTGAGCCCCGAAGTGCAGGCGGCCCTGGATCGGGCGGCGGCGGCGGAGCGGGCGGAGGCCGAGAGACGAAGGGCTGAACGTCGGGCGCGGGAAGAGGCGGAGCGAAGAGAAGCCGCCCGCCTCGCCGAGGCGCGAAGGGCGACAGAGGCAGAGTCGGCGGCGCGTCTGGCCGAAGAGAAAGAGGCCGAAAAGGCGAGGGCGGCCGCCCGCAGGACCGAGCCGGCGGCCCCAGCTGACCAGGCCCCCCTCGCCTCTTGGTCCCCGCCGCCGCCCCAGGTCTTGGCCAGCACCGAGGTCTCGGAGGAGGTGAAGCCGGAGGGCGTCGAGCCTTCCCGCCGGGGGCCACCTCTGCCCAGCGATGATTCGAAGAGCGCGCCGACACCGGCGGAAGAGGCAGAAGAGAAAAGGGCTCCATCCGAGGCCGAGTCCGAGTCCGAGGCCGAGTCGGAGGTCGATTCGGCCCGGCCGGAGCGGCCGGCGATCCAGATCCCTCCCGAGCGCGCCACCATGACCTACATCGGCTTTCGCGTGCGGGGTCGGATCTCTCGGGTCTTCGTTCGCCTCGACCGGGACGCCGCCTTTCGGACCGAACAGAGCCCAGGCCGGCTCCGGGTCGTCCTGCCGAACACCCGGGTCGACGTGGCGAACAACGAGCGTCCTCTGGACACCAGCTACTTCGAGAGTCCGGTCACTTGGGTGAAGGCGACCACCGAGCGAGGGCGAACGGTGGTGGAAATTCGCCTCCGAAGCTCCGTTCCCTGGATGACCAAGAAGATTGGGACGACCCTGGCGATCGACTTCGTGCGCCCCGAGTGATTTGACGACTCTCATGGGCGCCGTCCCGCGCAAACAGAGCGACCCCGAGGAGCGGCGCAAGCAGATCCTTCGAGCAGCGGCGGTGGTCTTTGCGGAGCGAGGCTTTCACCGGACTCGAGTGAGCGACATCGCGCGCCAGGCCGGGATTGCCCACGGCCTCATCTACCACTACTTCGACTCGAAGGACGACCTGCTCCAGTCGATTTTCGAGGACAACTGGATGGTCTTCTTGAAGGTGCTCGAGGATCTCACGGAGCAGCACGAGCGCCCGGTCGCGGCTCGGCTTCAGAGCGTCGTCGAGCTGGTCCTCGACGCGCTCGAGGTCGTGCCCGAGATCCTGCAGGTCATGATCCGGGAGGTCTCGCGCTCCGGACGCTTTGTACGTGAAGATACGGTCGGACTGTTCCGTCGGGCCATCGAGCTCCTCGGAGTCCTGATCCGGGAGGGACAAGAGAGCGGCGAGCTGGATCCGAGTCTCGACGTCGACACCTCGGCCCACGTCATCATGGGGAGCATCGAGACGGTGTGCACCGGCTTCCTCCTCGGCCACGTCGGGGGCCGCGAGAAGGATTTGGCGAGCGTCAAGGTGTCGCTGGCGCGAAGCCTGCTCGCTGGGCTAAGACGACGAAACGATGGCTGAAGCGGTTCTGTACGAAAAGGACGAGCGCGTCATCCGCATCACGCTCAATCGACCCGAGAAGCGCAACGCGCTGACGCCCCAGATGCTGGCCGAGCTGGACGAGGCCTTCGCTCGAGCCGACGAGGATCACGACGCCTGCGTGGTGGTTCTCCGCGGCGCCGGCGACGAGGCTTTCTGTGCAGGCGCCGATCTGGGCGGCATGTCGGGGGGCGACTTCCTGGAGACCTACGAGAACCGAGCCGCCTTCCCGAAGCTCTTTCTGCGCATGCTCCGTGGGGGCAAGCCGACGCTGGCCGCCGTCAACGGTCACTGCGTGGCGGGAGGTCTGGGGCTGATGTTGGCGTGTGATCTCGCGGTCGCCAAATCCGGCTTCAAGATGGGGACGCCCGAGATCAAGCGAGGTCTATTCCCGTTCATGATCTCCCCCCTCGTCCTGCGTACGGTATCGCGACGAGACGCCTACGAGATGATGCTCTGCGGCGAGAACTTCTCGAGCGATCGAGCGGCGGAAATCGGCCTCGTCAACGAGACCGTACCGGCCGATCGTTTCGAGGAGCGGGTGGAGTCGCAGGCGCAGAAGCTCGCTTCGCTGTCGCCCGCCGTGCTGCGTCTGGGGCGGCGAGCTCTGGTGCAGCAAGAGGGCATGCCCCTGGACGGCGCCTTCGCCCATCTGCAGGGCTTGATCAGCGTGAACGCGACGTTGGAGGACGCGGCGGAGGGCGTGTCGGCCTTCTTTGAAAAGCGCGCCCCGGAGTTCAAAGGCAAGTGAAGATCGAGACCATTCTCATCGCTAACCGAGGCGAGATCGCCCTCCGCATTCAGCGAACCGCGCGCCGCATGGGTCTACGCACCATCGCCGTGGCCTCGGAGCTGGACCGGGACGCGCCCTTCGCCCGGGGAGCGGACGAGGCACACGTCATCGGGACCGCGGCCCCGAAGGACAGCTACTTGAAGGGCGACGCGATCATCGAAGTGGCTCGTTCTCGCGGCGCCGACGCGATTCATCCCGGCTATGGCTTCTTGTCCGAGAACGCCGACTTCGCGGAGGCGGTGGACCGGGCCGGCCTCGTCTTCATCGGCCCTTCTTCCGCCACCATGCGAGCGGTGGGCGGCAAGTTGGAGGCCCGCGCGCTGGCGAAGGAAGCTGCAGTTCCCCTCGTTCCCGGTTCGCCACCTCTATCCGATGCCGTCGAGGCAGCGCGTGAGGCGGAACGGATCGGCTACCCGGTCATGATCAAGGCGTCGGCCGGCGGCGGCGGGATCGGCATGACCCGGGTCGACGCTCCGAAGAAGCTGGAGCGCGCGTTCGGCGAGGCCAAGCGCAAGGGCGAGACCTTCTTCGGGGACGGCACCGTATACCTCGAGAAGCTGATCGAGAATCCTGCCCACGTCGAGGTCCAGATCCTGGGCGACGGTGAAGAAGTGATCGCCCTCGGAGACCGAGACTGTACCGTTCAGCGACGGCATCAGAAGGTCGTCGAGGAGGCCCCCTCTCCCCGGCTCGACGCGGAGACCCGGGCCCGCATGCTGGAGGCCGCCGCCGCCCTCGGGCGTGCGGCGCGCTACCGAAACGCTGGAACGGTGGAGATGATCTACGGCCAGGGAGCCTTCTACTTTCTCGAGGTGAACAGTCGGCTTCAGGTCGAGCACCCCGTCACCGAGCTCGTGACCGGGCTGGACCTCGTGGAGCAGCAGATCCGGATCGCCGGGGGCGAAGGCCTGCCCGAGCTGCCCAGCCCGCCCGGCGGCCACGCCGTCGAAGCTCGCCTGTGCGCCGAAGACCCCGAGAAGCGCTTCTTTCCCAGCCCCGGCACTCTGACTCGGGTCGACTTCCCTGATCACCCCCATCTGAGGGTCGACGCGGGCGTCGAGGCGGGGAGCGAGGTCTCGCCCTACTACGACTCCTTGCTGGCCAAGGTGGTGGCTTGGGGGGCGACGCGTGACGAGGCCATCGACCGACTCAGGGACGGGCTGGCCGAGACTCGGATCGAAGGCCTTCGGAGCAATCTCGGCGTCTTTGCTCGGATCTTCGAGCACCCGGTCTTTCGGGCCGGGACCCATGACACCAGCTTTCTGCTCACGGAGCTGGGCCTGAAGAGCTGATGGGACGGCGGGGCGGCGCGGCGACCCTCGTGTCGCTGATCGCGGGCTGCGGGAGCGTCGTGGGTGGCGAAGGCTCGGTCGATCCTTCCAATGCAAACGCCCTGTCTCGGGTGTTGGACGTCGATGAAGCTCGACGCCGCTCCGGACCTCCGCCCAGCGCCAGCGTCGGACCCGACGCGCCGAGCCTGGTCGCGAGCTCCACCGCCGCGGTGGTGCTGGGAAGACGCTTCGAGGTGGAGCTCGAGTTCATTCCCGGTGAGTCGGGCGCGGGGCCTCGCCGGCTCTTCTTCGGCGTGGAGGGCGCCAGCGACCACTTCGTGCGAGACGCCGGCTCCGATTTGGTGCTGAGCGTCCTCGTCCCGAGTGAGGTAGCGGAAGGGGACTTCCAATTCCACGTCTGCGCCGAGGACGAAGCGGGACGAGTCAGCAACCCGGTCGTCCTCGACATCGACGTCATCCCGCCCATCGTGCAGCGGGAGGACGGCTTCTTCTGCACCACGGGCGGAGAGTCGAGCTGCCAGGATCGCGGCCTTCAGTTCTGTATCGAGCCCGAAACCCGCGCCTGCTTCTATCTCATCGGTGGAGAGGCGGTGGACTGCGCCTGTCCCGAAGGCGGTCCGAATCGAAGCTGCGTCGACCGCATCGTCGAGCTGTGCGCCCCGTAGCTCAATGGGTCGAGGCCGGCCGGCACAGCGCATCGAGACGGTCCTCGTCGAAGATGGTCCGAAAGTGGGAGGCCCCTTCGCTGAGATGGAGTCGGCTGCCTGGGATCTGTCGAGCGAGGGCCTCGACGTAGCGGGGCGGGACGAAGCCGTCCCTCGTTCCCGCTACGAGGTCGACCGGACAGTGGATGGCGCCCACGTCGAAGCCCCACGGACCGTGGAGCACCTCGGTGTCCCGGATCCATCCCTGGACGCCGTTTCGAGCACCCTCCCTCGCCACCCGGACGAAGAGGGGTCCCAGCCCGGCCTCGCCGGCGCCCAGATGGGCAGCGGGCTCGGCCAGCCAGCTCAGGGCCGGCAGCTGGACGCCTTGCCGAAAGGCGGTGAAGCCGAGTCGCAGCGCGCCGGGGAGTCGACTCGCCCAGGCCGCGCCCAGGTCCACCAGACCTGGGCGAACCCGGGGGCCGTCCCGGAAAGCGCCCGCGCAGGCCAGGGCGACCGCGAACAGAAGCCGCTGGGGCATCTCGTGGGCCGCCGCCAGCACGAAGGGGCCCCCTCCCGAGCCGCCCGCGACCCCGAATCTCTCATGGCCCAGGTGGGTGGCCAGCCGCCCCAGCTGCAGCGCCACGCCGCGCATGCTCCATCCGGGCTCGAACTTCGACGCTCCGCAGCCGGGACGGTCCACCGCCAGGAGCCGCACCCCTCGACGCCGAGCCCAGTCACGCAGCAAGACGGCCTCCCAGCGGCAGCTCGGTGAGCCGTGGAGCCAGAACATGGGAAAGCCATCCTGCGGTCCGTATGCATCGAAGGCGATCCCCTCCCAGATCGTAGGCGCCTCGGGCGGCTCGAGGTCGGCGGCAGATCCGAGACTCACGGGCGGTCGCAACATGGACCAATCGCCAGGCTTTCGTATAGTGCCGAGGTGGCTCGCGCCGAGGCTTTCGCCATCGCCGACAACGTCGTTCGTCCCGGCTCGAGCAAGCAGATCGACCTTCCCGTGTCCCGTCTCCCGCCGGGAGACTGGGCACGGATCCCCATGGTGGTGATTCACGGCCGTGAAGCGGGGCCCTGCGTCTGGATCAGCGGGGCCATCCACGGCGACGAGCTGAATGGGATCGAGATCGTTCGCCGGGTCTTGCTCCGCGTAGAGCCAAAGAAGCTCACGGGAACGCTTCTCGCCGTCCCCATCGTCAATCACTTCGGCGTCACGAGCGGGAGCCGCTACCTCCCCGACCGGCGCGACCTCAATCGCTCCTTCCCTGGCTCGTCCCGGGGTTCGTTGGCGGGCCGACTGGCCAACCTCTTCTTCACCACTGTCGTCTCGCGCTGCTCGATGGGCATCGACTTTCATACTGGCTCGGCCGGACGCTTCAACCTCCCGCAGATCCGCTGCGACCTCGACGATCCGCAAACCGAAGAGATGGCGGCTGCTTTTGGCGCCCCCATCGTACTGCACGCGACGCTTCGTGACGGGTCGCTGCGATCCGCGG
>CAYZFR010000009.1:0-36354 GCA_964477875.1 uncultured Myxococcales bacterium | reverse complement strand
GGCGCGGTAGGCCAGGCCTTTCTCTAGCAGCCTGGTGAAGATCCACTGGGTCCATTTGTAGTAGGCGGGGTCGGCGGTGCTGATCTCGCGAGACCAGTCATAAGAGAACCCGCACATCTGCAGCTGGCGCCGGAAGTTCTCGATCGCCTCCGCGGTCGACACCTGCGGTGCCACGCCCTCGTCGATGGCGCGCTGCTCGGCCGGCAGTCCGAAGGCGTCGTAGCCCATGGGGTGCAGCACGTTGTAGCCCTGGGCTCGCCGCTTGCGGGCCAACACATCGGCCGCGATGTAGCTCGCGGGGTGCCCGACATGCAGGCCTTTGGCCGAGGGGTACGGGAACATCGAGAGGGCGTAGAACTTCGGCTTGCTGAAGTCGTCCGATGCCCGAAAAGTCTCGTTCTCGAGCCACCACTGCTGCCAGCGGGGTTCGATGCTGCGGTGGTCGTAGGCCATGCTCGTCTCCCGATTCAGGCGAAGGGATCCAAGAGCTCCAGGTCCTCGCCCCGGCCTGGTCCGACCGAGATGAGCGCGACCTCCACGTCCAGGGCCTTCGCGATCCCGTCCACATAGTCTTTCGCCTCTCGGGGCAGATCGTCGAGGCTTCGCGCGCCCTCGAAGTGCGGAAAGCCGGGGCGGGTCTCCAGCACCGGCTGGACCCTGTCCAGCACGTCGGGGTCCTCGGGATAGACGTCGATCCGGCGGCCGTCGAGCTCGTAGGCGGTGCAGACCGGCAGGTCGCCGAAGCCCCCCAGCACGTCCAGCTTCGTGACCACGATCTGCTGGATGCCGGCCACCCGGACCGCATAGCGGAGCGCGACCAGATCGAGCCACCCGCAGCGGCGCGGGCGCCCGGTGGTGGCCCCGAACTCGCCTCCTGCCTGACGCAGGCGTTCCGCCTCTTCGGCCCGGAGCTCGCTCGGAAATGGGCCGCTGCCGACCCGGGTGCAGTAGGCCTTGAGGATGCCGACCACCCTCCCGATCGCGTTGGGACCTAGGCCGGTGCCGCAGGAGGCCTGGCCGCTCGTCGTGTTCGACGAGGTCACGTAGGGGTAGGTGCCGTGATCGATGTCGAGGAGGACGCCCTGAGCGCCCTCGAAGAGGACCCGCTCACCGGCCTTTTGCGCCTGCCATAGGGCTTCGCCCACGTCGGTCGCTTGGGGTCGCAGCCGCTCGGCGTGGGCGAGGCAGCTCTCGATGATGGCGTCGGCGTCCAGGCTCGGGTCCGACTCACCCAGGAAGGCGAGCTGGGCTTGGACCTCCGGAAGCCGGCTCCGGATCCGGGACGCGAGCCGGTCGGGCTTGAAGATGTCTCCGACCCGCACCCCGCGACGAGCGACCTTGTCCTCGTAGGCCGGCCCGATGCCTCGTCCGGTCGTCCCGATGGCGTCCCGGCGCTCCCGCGCCCGGTCCAAGGCTCGGTGGTAAGGAAGGATCAGATGGGCTCTGGAGCTGACCAGGAGTCGGTCCGTCAGGTCGAAGCCCTTCCGGGTCAAGACGTCCATCTCCCGGGCCAGCACTTCGAGGTCGACCACCAGGCCGTTCCCGATCGCGCAACGGACGCCCGGGTTCAGGATCCCGCTGGGAATCAGGTGAAGGACGGTCTTCTCGCCGTCCACGACCAGGGTATGGCCCGCATTGTTGCCGCCTTGGTAGCGCACGACCCATTGGGCCCGGGCAGCATAACGGTCGACGACCTTTCCTTTGCCCTCGTCGCCCCACTGGGCGCCCACGACGACCGCGTTCATCCGGCGGGACGTTAACGCGGCCGGTCGATGGCTTCCACCGCCATCTGGCGCGATCTTCGGTCGAGGGGGGAAGGTCGCGGTTCGGGGTCGATCCGGGCCCCCACCCACCAGAGCATGGCGGCGGTGGCGAACCCCGGAGCGAGCACCAGGCCCGCGCCGCCGCTGCTGGCGCCCTGGGCCATGAGGTTCCCCAGGGAGGGCCAGGGCGCCGGCACCCCCAGGCCGAGAAAGGATAGGCCCGACTCGAGGAGGACGAATTCACCGAAGGCGATGGCCAGCACGACCCGGATGGGGGCGAGGACGTGGGGAAGCACGTGCCGGGTCAGCAGCGCCAGGCCCCGCACCCCCAGGACCCGGGCTGCCTCGACGAAGGGACGGGCCGCCACTTCGAAGCTGGACTGCCGCACGACCCGAAAGGCGGTGAGCCAGCCCAAGAGGGTGAACAACAGCACCAGACGGAAGATCACGGTCCCCAAACCGATCGGCAGCCCGAGGCGGCGGAGGTCGACGCTCCCGAGCAAGAGGAGCAGGGGCAGCTTGGGGATCGACTGGGTCAGCTCCATGATCCGGCTCAGGGTCGCGTCGACCCATCCGCCCCGGGTCCCCGCCCAAAGCCCCAGACCGGCGCCCAGACCCGTCGAGAGGCCGGCGCTGGCCCCCGCGATCAGAACCGAGAGGCTGAACCCCAAGACGAGGCGCGCAAAGACGTCTCGCCCCAGGCCGTCCCGGCCCAGCGGGTGCGCCCAGCTCGGGGTGGCGAGGCGCGCCTCCGGGTCCAAGGTCCACGGATCGAGGCCGGCCAGGGCGGCCACCAGGGGCAGGGCCGCCGCCAGCATCGCCAGGGCGAGGACGCGCCTCACCCCCTCCTCCCGAGGCGGGGGTCCAGCCGCCGGTGGATCTCGTCGCCGAGGCTCGTGGCCGCGAAGGTCAGCGCCGCATACAGGGAGAAGGCCGCCGCTGCCACCGGGGCGTCCCGCAGCACCACGCTATCGAAGATGAGCCGCCCCATACCGGGATAGCCGAAGACCGTCTCCACCACGACCAGCCCCGAGGCGAGGACGGGGACCGACTGGGCGACCAGCGCCACCAGCGGAACGGCGGCGCTCGGAGCCACGAACTGCGTCAGAACCGCCTTCTCCCCGCAGCCAAAGGAGCGAGCGAAGCGCACGTCGGGAGCGTCGAGCCGCTCCAGCGCCACGCCCCGGACGTAGCGCCCCCAGCGAGCGACGTAGAAGGCCACCACCGTCACCAGCGGCAGAATCCGCTGGCCCCAGCTCGGGCCGGCCGTGGCGAAGGGATCCCGGGCGCCGAGGCTCATCCAACCGCTTCGCACCACGAGCAGCCACACCAGCACCAGGGCCACCCAGTGCATCGGCATGCTCGAGAACAGGAGCAGGCCTTGGTGGAGAAGTCGGCCCAGCCTGGCCTGCGCCCAGCGCGCGCTGGCCACGCCGGCCGCGAGGGCGAAGGCAAAGGACAAGCCGAGCGCCGGGCCCATCAGCGCCACGGTCGCCCGGAGGCGCGGCGCCATCACCTCCCAGACGGGTCGCCCGTAGCGGACCGACTCCCCGACCTCGCCACGGAGCAGAGCCAGCAAGGAGGAGGCCTGGCCGGACGCAGGGGCGCCGACCTCGGTCGAGGCCGGGCTCGGCAGGGCGTCCATGAGGGCGAAGGCCAGGACCGAGAGCAGCGCCCAGGAGACCGCGGCCAACGCGATCCGAAGGATCAGGAGCCGCCCTCCCCGGTCTCGTCGTGAAGCGTCCCCAATCGCACCGGCGGGACCCGGCGGACCTCGCCTTCTCGCTCACCGAAAGCGAAAGCCCAGGCCAAGCCGAGCCCAGCCACGAGGGCGAAGGCCAGGAGCAGGAACCGCTTGGGGACGCGCCGCGCCTTGGCCGCCACCGCCGGCGAGAGCACCGATTCACCTTCGAGGCGAAGACTGGCCGCCGGCGCGGGCTGAGGCTCCAGGGGCCGCCGGCGCAACCAGGCTTCCTCTTCCTCGAGCAGGCTCTGCTCCTGGCCGCAGGCCTTGGCGTGGACGGTCGCCAGATAGTCCGCCCACCCGCGGCGACCGTCGAACTGTCGTCGCGCGAGCACCTCGTCGAAGGCGTCGGCCATCGCCTTGCAGTCGGGGAAGCGGAAATGGGGGTCCTTCGCCAAGCAGCGTGCGAGGAGCCGGTCCACGTCGCGAGACAGGCCGATCCGGCACTCGCTGGGCAGTGGAAGCTTCAGCTCCCGGACCCGGTCCAGGGTGTCCAGCGGGCCTTCGCCTCGAAAGGCAGAGCGTCCGACCAGCATCTCGTACAGCACCACGCCGAGGCTGAAGACGTCGCTGCGGGCATCCACCTCCCGGCCGTTGGCCTGCTCCGGGGACATGTACGCAAACTTGCCCCGCAGTACGCCGGTCTGGGTGGCGGGCTCGTTCGCCTCGCGGAGGCGGGCGACGCCGAAGTCCAAGACCTTGACGGTGCCGTTCCAGCCCACCCGAATGTTGCCGGGGCTGACGTCGCGGTGAACGATGTCCAGCCGGCGCCCCCCGTCATGGGCTCGATGGGCGTGGCCGAGGCCCCGGGCCGCTTGGGCTCCGAGCGAGAGCACGAGCTCGAAGGGCAAGCTGTGGCGCTTGGGGCCGAGGAAGCTCTCGGCGTCCCGGCCGCCGACGTATTCCATGACGAGGTAGGGCCGCGCTCGTTCTTCGCCGGCGGTCAACACCCGCACCACGTTCGGGTGCACCAGGTGCTGGGCGATGCGAACCTCCCGGGCGAAGAGGCGCTGGCGCAGGACCTCGTGGTCGACCGACTGGCGCATCACCTTCACCGCCAGCCAGGGGCCTTCGAGTCGATTCAGAGCCTTGGCCCGATAGACGTCGGCCATGCCGCCCCGGGCCACGACGCGGGTCAGCCCGAAGCCGGCGAAGCTTTGGATCGCTTCGCCGTTCAGGTTGAGAGCCTCTCGCGCCACCCTTGCAAGGTTACGGGGTGGCAGGGGCCGCGTCCATGTTCCAACGCCAGTGCTCGGCGTTCCAGGTCACCGGGGTCGTGGTGCCGGTCGGCCGCCAGCCCTCCAGGTCCCGCGGGCGCAGGGAGGCGACCTGACGGAACACGAGGGGAATGATCGGGATCATGCTCCGAAACCGGGCGTCGACACGTCGCGCCGCCCGAGCCCAGGCCTCTCGGTCCCGCTCGGCCCGGAGTCTCTCCAGGGCTTGGTCCATCCGGGGGTCCGAAAAGCCGGTCCAGTTCTGCCGGCCCTCGCCGTGAAGAATCGAGCGCCCGTCCCAGTCGGGGCGGATGCGCCAAGCGAACAGCGTCAACTCGCCCTGCCGGCCGGCTCGCATGCGCGCGAAGAGCGCCGACAGCGGCAGCGCCTCCAGGCTGACCTCGAGGCCGAGGGCGTCGAAGCGCTGCTGCACGTAGGTGGCGACCGCTTCCGCGACCGGGCTCCCAGCCGCGAACTGCAGCAGCAGCTCTTCGGGGCCCGCCCAAACTTCGGCCAGCGCCTCGGCCGCCGGCGCCTCAGGGGAGCGTTCCGCTCTCGGCCCGCCGTAGCCGGCGTGGCTGGGCGGGAACAGCCCGTCGGCGACCTGAGCTGCGCCGTCGTAGGCGAGATCGACGAGGGTCGCCCGGTCCAACGCCGCGGAGAGGATGCGCCGCACTTCGGGCCGCCCGAGACCGGGGTGGTCGTGGCGAAGGTCGAGGTGCAGCATCACGCTGCCCGGGGCCAGCTCCACCTCGGCGTCGCCGGCACGCTCGGCCAGCTCCGCCAAGCGCACCGCGCTGAGGCTCGTGCCTTCGAGGACGGCGTCGACCTGCCCGGTTGCGACCGCGGTCGCCAGCGCCTCCTCTCCGGGAAAGAAGCGGACGATGATCCGCTTCATCCAGGGTCCGGGGCCGGTCCAGTGGGGGTTGGGGACGAGCTCCATCGCCACGCCGGGCCGCCACTGCGCGAGGACATAGGGGCCATCGAAGGGCCCGCCCTCGTCGTCCGTCTCCGCCGGATAGACGGTGTGCACTCGGGGCGCGGTGACGTCGCTCCTCGGCTCCGGCCAGTGGGCGGCGAAACGACGAGGGGTCAGGACCTCGATCCGCACCGCCGCCGCCACCTCGTGGTTCGGTGCTTCCGGGTCGTCTCGCTCTCTTCGCCACGCGGCTTCGATGTCGGCCGACGTCACCGGTCGCCCGTCCGACCAGCGTCGCTCCTTCAACGTCCAGTCCACACGCAGGCCGTCCTGCGTCTCGGTGGCGGTCGGGACTTCGACGGCCAGATCCGGAACCCGGCTCCAGTCCGGGTCGAACTGCAGAAGCTCTCGCCGGAGGAGCTGCAGGACCTCGCGTTCGCCGAAGCGACCGAGCCGGCTCGGATCGAGGCTGGCCGGCTCGGATGTCGTCCCGACCACCAGCGCTTCCCTCGGCGCGTCGGGCGCCGCCGCGTCTGGTGTGCAGCCCCCCGGCCGGCAGGCGCTGAGCAGGGCCCAGAGCACGGACATTGATTGCACCCTGGCTCCGTGGTACCCCCGCCACGTTGTAAGCCGTCGAAATTCGACAGCTTTCAGACGTGAGCCTCGATGACCAAGACGATCCTCGCCGTCGACGACAGCCGCACGATCCGGACCGCCGTCTGTCATACCTTTGCCACCACCGACTTCGAGGTCCTCGCGGTCGATAGCGGACCGGACGCGATGGCGCAGATCGGTCGGGGCGGCGTATCGGTGGTCTTGCTCGATGTCGGACTCCCGGAGCAGGACGGCTATGAGGTGGCAAAAAGCATCAAGGCGCAAGCGCCCGCCGTCCCGGTGCTGCTTCTCACCTCGTCCTTCCATCCTTGGGACGAAGCCCGGGGCGACGCGGCCGCGGTGGACGGCCACATCGCCAAGCCCTTCGACACCCAGTCTTTGATCGACCTCGTCGAGCGGACGGTCGCCGCCGGCCCAACGGCCGCTCCCCAGCTCGCCGCCGTGCCCGAGATCCCTGAGGACGCCGAGGTGTGGTCCTTCAGCGACGACGTCGAAGAGATCGAGGAGATCGACATCGAGGACGTCCCCGATCTCGATCCCGCTGCCTCGGCGACGGACGGATTGCCGAGCATCGACTTCGATGCCCCGCCGTCCAAGCCCGCCGAAGTGTCGCTGGATCTGTCGTCTTTCGACGACCCGGACCCGGCACCGATTCGGCCGCCCTCGACGCCGCCGGCCGAGCCGCCGCCGTCCTCGCCCTCCTTCGAGCTTCCTTCGCCCTCGCCCTCGCCGCCGCCGCCGCCGGCACGCCCGCCTTCGCTCGAGCCCGTCCCGCCCCGAGCTTCCTCGCGACCGGAGTCCGGCCCTTCTTCACTCGCTTCGGCTGCCGACCAGGTCGCGCGGCGCGCCGCCTCCACGCCCGGCATGGAGTCCGTGGACGAAGAGGCGGTCCGGGCGATGGCGAGGGAGGTCGTGGAGCGGATCGCGTGGGAGGTCGTGCCCGAGCTGGCCGAGACGATCATCCGCGAAGAGCTGGCCCGCCTCACCCGGGATTGAGCCGCTCTGCGGCCCCGGCGGATCTCGTCGGTCGCCGTCGAATTCCGGCGCTCAATCCCCTTCGCCTCGCTGGGCCGCCATCACCCAGGCGTAGGCTGCCTTGCGAGGGCGCCCCGAGCGGGCCGCGAGCTCCTTCGCCAGCTTCGAGGGCGCCTGGCCCAGGGCGAGCCCTCGGCTCGCCTCCGCGATCCAGACCGCTTCGTCGTCGGCGTCGTCCTCGGCGCCCGCCTGCGGGGCGGGCGGACCGACCAGGAGGACGATTTCGCCCTTGGGCGGCTCCGCGAAGTGGATGGCGAGCTCCGGCAGGGGCGCGACGACGACTTCTTCGAAGCGCTTCGTCAGCTCTCGGGCCACCGCTGCTTGCCGCGGCCCGAGGCGCTCGGCCAGCTCGGCGAGGGTCTTGGGAAGCCGCCGGGGCGATTCGAACAGGACCCCGGTCACCGGCAGCTGGGCGAGCCACTCGATCTGTTGGCGCCGCCGCTTCCCTTGGCGCGGAAGAAAGCCCAGAAACAGGTGAGGTTCGGTCGGCAGCCCGGCGGCGGCCAGGGCTGCCGACGGTGCGCTGGGGCCGGGGACGACCGTCACCGCACCACCTCGGGCCCGAACCGCCGCCACCAGCTCTCGTCCCGGATCGCTCAGGGTCGGCATACCGGCGTCCGAGACCAGCGCCACGTCCTCTCCCGCCAGCACCCGCTCAACGAGACGCGCCAGGACAGCAGGGCTGGAGTGGGCGTGGAAGGCGCTCGTCGGCGTCTCGATGCCGTGGGCCTGGAGCAGCTTCTTCGTCACCCGGGTGTCCTCGCAGGCGACGAGCTTCGCGTTCCGCAGGGCCTCGGCCCCCCGGGGACTGAGGTCGGCGAGATGCCCGATCGGGGTACCGACGAGGACAAGAGCCACCCGCGAGAGTGTAGGGGGCGGAAGCCTGGGCGCAAAATCCTTCAGCTTCCGTCGCCGCTGGCGTCGAAAGCGCCTGCAAAGACCTTGATGTCCCGGCCCACCACCGCCACCACGTCGAAGCGGACCGGAGGCCAGCGCTCGAAGTGCCACGAAAGGTAGGCCTGAGCCCCCCGGAGGAGGCGGCGCTGCTTCGCGATGCCCACCGTCTCCTCCGGAAAACCGTGTCGATGGCGCCATTTCGAGCGCACCTCGATGAAGCACAGCATGCCCTCGTGCCAGGCGATCCGGTCTATCTCCACCCCGGCGCAAACTACATTGCGGGCCACGAACTCGTAGCCCAGACGGCGCAGGAAGCGCTCGGCCCGGGTCTCGGCGCTGATGCCCCGCTCTCTCGTCGACTTCATCCTTCGTGCGCTTGCAGATCCGATGCCGGCTTGACCGAAGCCCCTTCCTGAGCTCCCCGATGATCCTCTTTCCAGCTTGCTCTATCGGCGGCTGGGGAGCGCGCGACGTTTGACCAGGGCAGCAGCTAGTGATTCCGATGCGAGCCCATGGCCGGCGCCTCGAATCCTCTCAAGCAGATCGTGGCGCTGCGCCGCGACGAGTGGCCCCTCGCCCTCCTCCTCTTCGGATACTTCTTCCTCGTCATCACCACCTTTTGGATCCTGAAGCCGATCAAGAAGACCGTCTTCATCGAGTACTACGCCGAGTCCGGTTTCGTGATGATGGGCAACGAGCTATCGGCCAGCCAGGCCGAGCTCCTCGCCAAGGTCCTCAACATGTTCGTGGCCTTGGTGGCGGCGACCGTCTTCAGCATGCTGTCCGACAAGCTCCGCCGGCAGCAGCTCACCCTCGCCTTCTCGGGCTTCATCTTCGCCGGTTTCGTGGCCTACCTGTTCCTGCTCGGGGATCTGACCGGCGTCGTGGTGTGGAGCTTTTATCTGTTCGGCGACCTCTACAACACGCTCATGGTCGCGACCTTCTTCGCCTTCGTGAACGACTCCCTTCGGTCGGGCGAGGCCAAGCGCATGTACGGCGTCATCGGACTGGGCGGAGTGGTCGGGGGCGCGGTGGGCAGCACCTTCGTTCGAACCCAGATCAACGCCATCTCCTATCCGGGATGGATGGTCGTCTGTCTGATCCTCGGCATCATCATCGTGGCGCTGGCGGTGGCTGCGGGCCGGCTCGTCACCGCCCGCGAGGCCGAGGCGCCGGCCCCGGCTCCAAAACCGAGCGCCGAGGCCGAAAAGCCCAAGGGCAACGCCGCCATCGAGGGCGCCAAGCTGGTCCTGACCTCGCGATATCTTCTGTCGCTGGTCGCCCTGGTCGGGATCTACGAGATGGTCTCGACCATCCTCGACTTTCAGTTCACGGCGACGATCGAGCACTACGCGAGCACCAGCGACCTCGACGCCGGGAAGGCCTTCGCAACGACCTACTCGATCACGAACTGGACAGCGCTGTTCATCCAGTTCTTTTTGACCTCTTTCGTCATGCAGCGCTTTGGCGTGGGCATCGCGCTGCTCTTCCTCCCCATCGCCGCCCTGTCCGGCTCGATCGGCTTCTTGATCGCGCCCATCGTGATCATGGGCAGCGCGCTCAGCGCCTCCGACAACGCCTTCAATTACTCGATCAACCAGTCGGCCCGAGAGGCGCTCTACACCGTCACCACGAGGGAAGAGAAGTACAAGGCCAAAGCCTTCATCGACATGTTCATTCAGCGCTCGGCGAAGGCAGTGGCGGTGGGCCTCAACCTGCTCATCACTTCGATCGTGGCCGGCTTCGACGGGGTGCGCTGGCTGAGCTTACTCACCGTGCCCTTGCTCATCGTCTGGATCCTGATCGTCCGCTTTCTCGGGAAGAGCTTCCGGGCCCGGGAGCAGGCCCAAGCCGAGCCCTGATCTCGAGGCGGTCCGACTGGCATCGCGCTTCCGTCTGCCCCGATCGATCGGTGCGGAGCACCCGGCTCCCGTAGCGGCGGATGCGCTCTAGGGTCTGTTCGTTCGGAAGACCGTAGGCATTGGGCCCGACCGACACCACCGACCAGCGCGGCCGGACGGCGGCCAAGAACCCGTGGCTAGACGAGCTGTCGCTGCCGTGGTGCGGGACCGCCAGGAGCGGGAATCCGCTTTCGAGTCGAGGGAGGAGTCGTCGCTCCCGAGCCGCCTCGATGTCGCCCGGCAAGAGCGCGGCGCAGGCGCCCTCGCCCCAGGCGAGGACGAGGGAGCGGTCGTTGGAGCTGTCTCGGGGGCGCGGTCGTCCGAGGGTCCGGAGAGGGCCCCAGCGACCCGAGCGCGCGCCCTGCCACCGAAGGCTAGGCCGTGGACGAAGGAGATCCGCACCGCCGGCGTGGTCGTCGTCCTCGTGGCTCAGGACCAAGAGCTCGAGGCGGTTGATCCCGTGGTGGCGGAGATAGGGCATCACGACCCGGCGGGTGGCCCAGGCCCGGCCCGTGTCGATCAGCGCGACCCCGGCTTCGTCGTGAACGACGATCGCCGTCCCGTGGCCGACGGGGAGAAAGACGAGCCGCGGGGGCCCCCCAGGGGCCGGCATCAGGCACGCCGCCAAGAGGCCGGCGAAGCTGAGGGCGGCCCACCGAGGCCGCTTCCAACGAAGCAAGGCCAGATGCGACAGCCCCAGGAGCCCGAGCACCCAGGCCCGGTCCGGCGGGACGGCCCACCCGGCGCCGGGGAGCTCGGCGGTCCATCGCGTGACCTCGCACAGGAGCGCAGCCGGTCCCCCGAGCAGTCGCCAGACCGGCCCACCGAGGCCGAAGAGCAGCTCCAGGGCCCCCGCCACCAGCGCTCCGGGAACCAGGAGCCAGGCGACCAGGGGGCCCACGAGGACCGTCGCCGGCAGACCGGTCCAGCTGACCGAGGCGAACCAGAAGCAGGTCAGCGGCGCCGTCGCGACGCTCGCGCCCCAACCCGCCCTGAGCCAGCTCCAGCCCCGCCCACGCAGGGCCGTGATGCCGGCCACCGCCCCCACCGACAGCTGAAGCGCCGGTCCTGCCATCGCCATCGGGTCAAGCGCCGCGCAGCCGATCAGGGCGAGGGACAGGGCGCGCACGCCCCGCCGTCGGGCCAGGGTCCCGGCGAGGAGGGCTCCGCTCATCAAGCTGGCCCGGAGGACCGAGGGACTGGGCCCGACCCAGGCGGCGTACATGAGCAAGGCTGGAAAGCCGAGCAGCGCGGCCGGGGCTCGGCTCCCGAAACGCTCTCGGACACGAGGCCACCGGGCGAAGAGCGCGCTCCACAGCTGGACCCAGGCGCCGACCACCAGCCCGATGTGGAGGCCGCTGATGACGAGCAGGTGCGCCAGGCCAGAGCGGCCCATGGCGTCTCGAAAGCTCGGCGAGAGCTCGCTCCTGTCGCCGGTGGCGAGGGCGACCAGCACCGCCGCCGCTTCCCCATCGGCGGAGCGCCGAATGGAGGCTCGGACGCGGTCTCTCGAGATCGACAGCAGGCCAGCCTCGGCCCGGCGCTGCACCCGGCAGCGCTCCACCGCGACCGCCCCCGAAAGACCCCTCCGGCGCCAGCTCAGCCCCTCGTCCCAGTCACCGTCGAAGCTCGGAGCTCGGGCTGCTCGCCAGCGGCCCCAAACCGCGATCCGGTCTCCGGCCTCCCCGCAGGCGCCCTCCAGAAGGACCCGCAGGCCCTCCTGATGCCCGAAGCTTCGAAGCTCCGCCTGGTCGAAGCGTCGCGCCTCGACGCGACCGCGCAGCCGGGCCGGCCCCTTCGCCGGCGCCTCCGGTGGCAGGGCCCACAACCAGCAGAGGGCCATCCAGCCCGGGATCAACAGGAAGCGCACCGCAGCTCAGGGTGCCCAGCATCGACGGGGTCGGGAGGCCCAAATCGTTTCGTTGACGGCCCCGCTCGGCCACGAGTACCGGAGCCAGATGCGGACGAGGTGTGTGCTCATCCTCCTGGCGAGCCTGTCGTGCACCGAAAAGAAGGCGCCTCCGGCCCCGGCCGAGGTCCCGGCGAGCCAGCAGCCGAAGTCCCCGGCGTCCGGCCGAGAATCGGAACCGGCCCCCCTTCCCCCGCTTCCGGACCCGGTGGCCCGGATCGGAGAGACCGAGATCGGCCGGTCGCAGTTTCAGGCCCGCTTCGACGAGGTGTTGAGTCGCTACCAGCGGGCCAACACCGCCATTCGGCCGGACCTGAAGGCTCGTCTTCGCGCCAACCTCCTCCGGCGCTTGGTCGAAGCCGAGGTCATCCGCCAAAAGGCGGTCGAGATGGGGGTCGAGCCCTCGCCCGAGGAGATCGAAGCGGCTTGGACGGCCCACAAGGAGGGCTTTGGGGGGCCGGGGGGCTTCGAGGCCTATGCGAAGCGCAGCGGCTCCAGCGAAGAGGGCCTGCGTCTGTCCTTCGTCCAGAACCTCCGGCGCAGCCGGGTCATCGAGGAGGGTGTCCGCACCAAAGCACCGACGGTCTCGGAGCTGCGGGCGTTCTACGACGGACACCCGGACTATTTCGACCGACCGCCCGAGGTGCGCCTGCGGCAGCTCTTGTTCCCGACCGGGACGCCGGACGCACAGCGCAAGGCGGAGGCCGCCTTGAAGCGGCTCCGCGGAGGGGACTCCTTCGAAGAGGTCTACGCCGATGCCGCCATCGACCCTGCCGATCGCCGGGAGGGTGACCTGGGTTTCTTGCCCCGTCACCGCCTCACGAAGCCGGTGGCCGAGGTAGCCTTCGATCAGCTCGAGCCCGGGCAGCTGTCCGGGATCATCGAGAGCCCCTACGGCCTGCACATCGTCCGGAAAGAGGCGGAACGGCCCGCGCGGACCTTGGACTTCGACGAGGCGCGCGCGCTCATCGAACAGCGCATGACGGCGCAGCGACGCAACCGGGACGTCCGCGAAGCGCTGGAGAGGTGGAAGAAGTCGGCGGAGATCGAGGTCTTCCTCGACGTCGACGTCCTCTCGCCGCCGAGCATCCAGCCGGACCTCCCCGTCGCTCCGCGTCTCGACACGCCGGCCCTCCTCGAACACGCTCCCGGTCGAACCCGAAGACTTCGCCAGGAAGAGAAGAAGTAACGCAGGCGCCCCAACTTCATCCCGCGCCGCCCGTTCAGTCGTGCTAGGTCCGGCGGGCATGACGGTCCGCGTCCGCATCGGTCCCAGCCCGACCGGAGAGCCCCACGTCGGCACGGCCTACATCGCCCTGTTCAACCTCGCCTTTGCCCGCCAGCAGGGCGGCCAATTCATCCTCCGGATCGAGGATACCGACCAGGAGCGGAGCCGGCCCGAGTGGGAGCGACAGATCGTCGACGGGCTGCGCTGGCTCGGGCTGCAGTGGGACGAGGGCCCCGACGTCGGCGGACCTCACGGTCCATACCGGCAGAGCGAGCGCCTGGAGATCTACCGCCAGCACGTCGACCAACTGTTGGCTTCGGGTCGGGCCTATCGGTGCTTTGCGACCAAAGAGGAGCTCGACGAGCTACGGGCTCGGCAAAAAGCAGCCGGTCTTCCGCTGGGCTACGACCGGCGCTCTCGCGAGCTCCCCCAGGCCACCATCGACGCCGAGCTGGCCGCTGGGAAGCCTTTCGTCGTCCGCTTGAAGGCTCCCCTCCAGGGGACGATCACGGTGCAGGACCGCCTCCGCGGAGCGGTCGACTTCGATGCCGGGCAGGTCGACGACCAGATCCTGCTCAAGTCCGACGGGTACCCGACGTACCACCTGGCGAACGTCGTCGATGACTACTTGATGGGCATCACTCACGTGATCCGAGCCGAAGAGTGGATCAGCTCCAGCCCCAAGCATGTCCTTCTGTACGAGGCCTTCGGCTGGACTCCGCCGATCTTCGTCCACATGCCCCTGCTCCGTAACGCGGACAAGTCGAAGATCTCGAAGCGCAAAAACCCGGTCTCCATCCTCGACTACCGGCAGCGTGGCTTTCACCCCAAGGCGGTCGTCAACTTCCTCGCTCAGCTCGGCTTCACCATGCCCGACCAGCGAGAGGTCTTCGACCTCGACGAGTTCGTGCAGGCCTTGGACTGGGATCGGGTCATCCTGGGCGCGCCCGTCTTCGACCTCGACAAGTTTACCTGGCTCAACGGCAAGTGGTTCCGGGAGCGGCTCGACACCGGCGAGCTGACCGACTTTCTGAGGGACGAAGTCTTTGCCCGAGACAAGATCGCGGCCCTCGTGCCCCTGATGCGGGAGCGGATCGACCTCGGCGAGCAGTTCATCCCCGGCACGGAGTATTTCTTTCGGGGCGACGTACAGCTAGCGGTCGAGCTCCTGCGCCCCAAGCGCCACGACTTGGCCGAGCTCGCCAGGGTGCTGCAGAGCGCCCTGGAGGCCTTCGAGCGCCACACACCCTACGAGCCCGAGAGCCTGGAGGCCCTGGGCCGAAGCATCGCCGAGGCCGAGGGATGGAAGGCGGGCGACCTGTTCATGCCCCTGCGGGTCGCGCTCACGGGCCGCAAGGCGAGCCCGCCCCTCTTCGACGTGATGGCGGTGATGGGCCGGGCCTTGGTCCGGCGACGTCTCCAGGCCGCCATCGAGCTGGCCAAAACCACGGCGAAGCAAGAGGAGCGCGCCGCCGCCAAGGCGGCTAAGGCCGAGAAGAAGAAGTCCTAACCGGCCTCAGCCGATGCCGCGGGCGCGTTTGAGCTGGCCGACCACCCGCTCGTACTCCACGTCCCACTCGGCGCTGCCCTCGCGCATGTTGCGCAGGCGGCCTCGGGCTTCGCGGTCGATCTCTTCATCGATCCCGAGGTACTTGCGCATCGTCTCCGAGATCTTCTTCCGCATCTCGTGATCCTCGGCGAAGACCTCTTCCACGTTTCGGGAGTGCATCAAGGCTTCGAGCATCTGGTTGATCACGTACTCGAGCCCCTCCTCACCGGTCTTGTGCCCTCTGGCCTCGGCCAGGTTGCGCTTCACCTGACCGAAGCGCTCGGCGGACAGGCCGCGGCGGGTCAGGGCGTCCTTGGTCTCTTGATTCAGGCGATCCTCGGCGTTGCAGTACTCGACGAGGATGGCGGCCGCGTCGAGCTCCGCCTCCTCGAGCTTCTGGTCGTCGACCTCGATGTCGCCGTCTCCCCGCAGCCGAGCCATGAGTTCTTTGGCGATCTTGGGGATGATTTTACGGTAGAGCTTCATCTTTCCTTCGGAATCGGGTCGGGCTCGACCCGACCGGCTGACTAGGCGCCCATGATACCCGAGTCAATGGAGTCCTTCGAAGCAAAACACTCGGGCTAGCCCCTTTTTTGCTCGACCTCACCCGCATCCGCCCCCGGATGGAGGGCGCGGTGGAGGCTCTCGGCCGACGAACGGTCGATACCCGGGACCTCCATCAGCTCTTGGAGCGATGCCTCGCGGACGCGCTTCAGGCTCCCGAGGTGCTTCAGCAGGGCGCGCCGGCGCTTGGGGCCGATCCCGGGCACATCCTCCAGCGACGAGCGCAAGCGGGCGCGCTTTCTGAGATCCTTGTGAAAGGTGATCGCGAAGCGGTGGGCCTCGTCCCGCAGGCGGGCGAGCAGGAGCAGCTCGGGCGAGGTCTGGCGAAGGACGATGGGCTCGTCGAGCTCCGGCTTGAAGACGCGCTCGGGGCTTCGCGTGCTCGCGTCCTCGTCGTCGTTGCCGACCACTCGACTTTTGGCCAGGGAGACCAGATCCACGCCCTCGACCCCCAGGTCCTCGAACACCGTCTTCGCGACCTTGAGCTGGCCCTTGCCGCCGTCGATGACCACCAGGTCGGGCAGATCCCCTTCCTCCAGCCCCCGCCGAAAGCGCCGGCTCAGGACCTCGTACATCGACGCGAAGTCGTCCTGACCCGAGCCTTCCCTGATGCGATAGCGCCGGTAGCGGCTCTTTGCCGGGACTCCCCGCTCGAAGACCACCTGGGAGCCCACCATCTGCGAGGCCCCGAAGTTCGAGATGTCGTAACACTCCATCCGCACGGGCAGCCGGGACAAGGACAGCCCGTCCCGCAAATGTTCCAAGGTCCGATCGATGGCGCCGCTCTTTAGCCGCTGCTCGTGGAAGGCGTGCTCGGCGTTCTCTTGCGCCATTTGGCCCAGCGCGGCGGGCTGGCCCCGCTTCGGGCGAGACACCGAGACTCTGCTCCCCTTTCGCTCGCAGAGGATCTCGGCCAGGGCCTCGCCGCTCTCCAGCTCCAGCGGCACCATGACCTCTTTGGGGATCCCGGCCCCATCCGCCGAGCGCTGGAGGATGAAGGACTCCAAGGCCTCGGAGGCCGTGCCCGTCACCCCCTCGAAGAGCTGGCTGGACACGTTGCGCACCCGTCCGCCCCGGACCTCCAGCACCGAAATGCAGATCTGCTCGCCCTCGGCGTATACGCCGTACACGTCCTGGTCGACGAGACGTGCGCTGGCCACCGTCTGTCGCTCCAGGGTCTTTCGGACCGCCTGCACCTGGTCGCGGTAATGAGCCGCCACTTCGTACAGCTCCGACTCGGCCGCCGCCCACATGCGCTGCTCCAGGCGATGCGCGAGCTGCTCCCCCTTTCCCTCCAAGAACATCATCACGTGGTCGACCGACTCCCGGTACTCTTCCCGGTCCACATCCATGACGCAGGGGGCGGGGCAGCGTCCGATCTGCCATTCGATGCAGGGACGCTTTCGGTGGTAGAGCACCGAGTCTCGGCAGGTGCGGAGTCGGAAGTGGCGATTGACGACCCGCAGGGTCTGACGCGCGGCGGAAGCGCTGTGGAAGGGCCCGAAGTACCGCGCGCCATCCTTTTTTGCGTTTCGGACGACCTGCACCCACGGCCAGTCGTGGTTGGGGTCGATGCGCAGCATCAGGTACTGCTTGTCGTCCCTCCAGATGATGTTGAAGCGTGGCTCGTGGCGTCGGATGAGCTCGCGCTCCAGCAGCAGGGCCTCCTTCTCCGACTTCGTGACCAGGGTCTCGATGTCGTCCAGCAGCCCTCCGAGCAGCCCGATGAAGGCGCGGTAGTCGCTGGAGCCCTCCTGGAAGTACTGCCTGACCCGAGGTCTCAGGCTCTTCGCCTTGCCGACGTAGATGACCTCGCCAGCGGCGTCCTTGAACAGATAGACGCCCGGCCCCGTCGGCAGCTCGGTCGTCTTCTCCAGCCAATCGGTGCGTCGGACCATGGTCTCGAATCAGGGGCGAGCGGCCCGATTCCCTCGTCCTCGCCGGGAGCCCTTCTTCTTCGGGCCCCCACCTCCGGCAACGCTGGGTAGAATGCCGAGCTCGAGATCCTCCAGCATTTTGATGCGGTCTCGCGCATCGGCCGCCTTCTCGAAGTTCAGCTCCTTCGCGTGGGCGAGCATCTCCTTCTTGAGGCCCTTGACCATCTTCGGGATCTCTTCCTTGGGCAGCTTCTCTCCGTCCACCTCTACATAGCGGTCGTCCTCGTGCACCTGAAGCTCGGTGCGGAAGCCGGCCAAGCTTCGGAGGTCACGGATCTGCTTCTTGATCGTCGTCGGCGTGATGCCGTGAGCTTCGTTGTAGGCCCTCTGCTTGGCCCGGCGTCGCTCCGTCTCGTCGATGGCGAGGCGCATCGATTCAGTGATCGAATCCGCGAACATGATCACCTTGCCGTTCTGGTTGCGAGCGGCACGGCCGATGGTCTGGATCAAGGAGCGCTCGCCCCGAAGGAAGCCCTCTTTGTCCGCGTCGAGGATCGCGACCAAGGACACCTCCGGGAGGTCGAGCCCCTCCCGCAGCAGGTTGATGCCGATCAGCACGTCGAAGCTCCCGAGCCGCAGCTCCCTCAGAATCTCGGCCCGCTCGATGGCGTCGATGTCGGAGTGGAGATAGCGCACCCTGATCCCTAGGTCCTGGTAGTACTCGGTGAGGTCCTCGGCCATCCGCTTGGTCAGCGTCGTCACCAGGACGCGTTCCCTCCCATCTACCCGCTGCCGGATCTCCTCCAACAGCTCGTCAACCTGATGGCCAGCGGGCCGCACCAGCACCTCGGGGTCGAGGAGCCCGGTCGGCCGGATGATCTGTTCGGTGACCACGCCCTGGGTCTTGTCGAGCTCGTACTCGGCCGGCGTCGCCGACACGAAGACGGCGGTGCGCATGAAGCGGCCGAACTCGTCGAACTTCAACGGTCGATTGTCGAGGGCAGAGGGCAGGCGAAAGCCGAAGTCCACCAAAGTGAGCTTGCGGGCCCGGTCTCCACGGAACATCGCGCCCACCTGAGGGATGGTTTGATGGGACTCGTCGATGACCAACAAGAAGTCCTCCGGAAAGTAGTCGAGGAGGGTCGGCGGCGCCTCGCCCGGCTTCCGGCCCGACAGGTGGCGGGAGTAGTTCTCGATCCCCTTCACCACCCCCACCGTCTGCATCATCTCGAGGTCGTAGGTCGTACGCTGCTCCAGGCGCTGGGCCTCGAGCAGCTTCTCCTCCGCTTGAAGCTGCTGAAGCCGCTCCCGAAGCTCGTCCTCGATGGCCCGGACCGCCTTCGCCCGGCGCTCGGCGGTGGTGACATAGTGACTGGCCGGGAACATCCGGAGCTTCTGGAGCTCCCGCAGCACCTTGCCCCGCAGAGGATCGATCTCGCGGATCGACTCCAGCTCGTCTCCGAACCACTCCAGGCGGATGGCCTTGTCTTCTTCGTAGACCGGGAAGATCTCGACCGTGTCTCCCCGGACCCGGAAGTGTCCTCGGGCGAAGTCGAGGTCGTTCCGCTCGTACTGAAGTTCGACCAGCCGGCTCAAGACGTGGTCGCGCTCCACCTCCTGCCCGGGGCCGAGATCGAGCACCATCCCCTCGTAGACCTCCGACGCGCCGATGCCGTATATGCAGCTGACGCTCGCCACCACGAGCACGTCGTCGCGCTCCAGGAGCGAGCGCGTGGCCGAGTGCCGCATGCGGTCGATCTCGTCGTTGATGAGCGAATCCTTCTCGATGTAGGTGTCGGTGTTGGGAACGTAGGCCTCGGGCTGGTAGTAGTCGTAGTAGCTGACGAAGTATTCGACCGCGTTCTCGGGGAAGAGCTCCTTGAATTCTCCGTACAGCTGGGCGGCCAGGGTCTTGTTGTGGGCCAGGACCAGGGTTGGCTTGTCGATCTGAGCCACCACGTTGGCGATGGTGAAGGTTTTGCCCGTTCCGGTGGCGCCGAGCAGCAGCTGGTGACGCTGCCCGCCTCCGATGCCAGCCACCAGCTCGGCGATGGCCGCCGGCTGGTCCCCCATCGGCCTCAGCTCCGTCGACAGCCGAAAGCCCATGCCGAGAGCCTAACGCTTCACTTCCGGCTTGGGACCGAATTCCCGGCATTGCGTCGGTCGAGCGGCTCCGCTATCGAGCGGCAGGTGAGCTTCGAGAGCGCGCCCGCGGAGCCCCTGCCCCTGTTCGAGCAGTGGTTCGCCGAGGCACAGCGGGCGGGCGTCGAGCAGCCCGAGACGATGAGCCTCGCCACCGCCGGCGCTCGGGGCCAGCCCAGCCTGCGCTTCGTCCTGCTCAAGAGCGCCGGCGAAGATGGCTTCACGTTCTTCACCAATTACGAGAGCCGAAAGGCGGCCGAGCTCGACGCCAACCCTCGGGCCGCCCTCGCCTTTTATTGGCACCTGCAGGAGCGGCAGATCCGCATCGAAGGTCCGGTCGAGAGGGCCTCGGCCGAAGCCTCGGACGCCTACTTCGCCTCCCGGCCTCGAGGGAGCCAACTCGGCGCCTGGTCCTCCGCCCAGAGCCGTGTCCGCCCTCGGGGAGAGCTGGAGGCGCGCCTCAGGCGGGTCGAGGAGGAATTCGAAGGTCGAAGCGTGCCCCGCCCCGAGCACTGGGGAGGCTACGTCCTCCGGCCGGTCCGGATCGAGTTCTGGCAGGGTAGACCCAGCCGGCTCCACGACCGATTGGAGTATGTGTGGACCGGCGGCGCGTGGCAGCGCGCCTCGCTCTACCCGTGAGCGCGTAGAGCGAGGGCGCCGGGGGCCGCGGGGACTCAGCCCTGGTGAAAGATCTGAACGAACTCGGCTTCGATCTCTTCCTCGCCCATCTTTCGGGCGATCGACAGCTCCTTGACGAGGAGAGCCTTCGCCGTGTCCAACATCTTGCGCTCCCCGAAAGAGAGATCTTTGTCGTTCTTCAGCAGGCAGAGGTCTCGAAGGACCTCGGCGATCTGCTTCGGGTCTCCAGAGTCGATCTTGTCTTTGTACTCCCTGTAGCGACGGTTCCAGGTCGTGCTTTCCACGGAGATGTGCTTTTCCTTGAGCACGCCGAACACCTCGTCGACTTGCTCCGGCGTCATGATTTCCCTGAGCCCGTTGGCGCCGGTCGGGATCATGACCTTCACCCCGTTGTCGAGGATTCGCAGGATGTAGAAACTCTGCGTGTCTCCTCCGACCTCGTGGCTCTCGATGGCGGTCACTTCCGCGACGCCGTGAGCCGGGTAGACGGCCTTGTCACCAATGTTAAAGGGCAAACTCTGCATTCATGCCTCCAAACCCAATGGCCGAACACGACTCATCGGGCGGGTCCTCGGACCCTGTTCTGATCGACTTCTGGAATCTGCGGGACGATTGCCCGGAGCCCTCGCGACCTTGGGCTGCGGGGATGGATAGAAGATCTATTCATCTCCACTGAGCCTTGGGAAGCTAACACAGCGCGTTGGCGTCGTAAATTGCTTTCAGTTCGACCTCAATCCAAGCGTCTCGTCAAGGCACGGCCCAGGTCTTTCTCAGCGTCTGCCCTGAACGCGATCGCGGCCCGCTTTCTTGGCGTCGTAGAGGCGCTCGTCCACCGCCTGCATGAACTTCTGAGGCGTCATTTCCCCTTCGATTTCGCCCACCCCCAGGCTCACGCTCACGTCGATCCGACGGTTCTCGAAGACGAATTCGCTCCGCTGCACCATTTTTCGGATCCGCTCTGCGAACACTAGGGCCTTCTCCTCTGGGGTTTCCGGCAGGAGAACCGCGAACTCTTCGCCCCCGACCCGGGCGAAGGCCTCCTCCTTCCGGACCCGCTTTCCCACCAGGTCCGCGACCTGCTTCAGCACGTGATCCCCGGCCAGATGGCCGTGGAGATCGTTCACCTGCTTGAACCGATCCAGGTCGAAGAGGATCAGGCTCAGGGGACGCCTGTAGCGAGCGCAGCGGGCGTGCTCCCGGTCCAGGAACTCGAGGAAGTAGCGCTTGTTGTGCACCCCCGTGAGGCCGTCCCGGATCGTCATCTGGTAGATCTCCTCGTGGAAGAGCGCCTCGATGTTGCCGCCCTGCAGAAACTTCAGGATTGCCCCCCCGATCTTCAGCAGATCGCCGTGCACCAGGACGTGGCGGTCGACTTCGGCGTCGTTGACGAAGGTCCCGTTGGTGGACCGGAGATCCATCACTTCGAAGCCATCCTCCAACGCCACGACCCGGACGTGGCGCCGAGACACGTTGTCCATGTCGAGGACGATGTCGTTTTCGGGCCCGCGGCCGATCGTGGTCTCCGACTGCACCAGGGGGTGGCGGCGCCCGAGCTGGTCTCCGTAGATGATGACCAGGCAGGACTCGGACAGGAGGTCCCGGTCCCCGATCTGGGACGTCCGGGCGACCCGGGTGTCTTCTTCCTCCTGCCCCACGGCGAGCAGCTTGACCCGGAGCAGGTCCGGGTGGAAGCCCCTCAGCTCGGCTCTTCGTCGGCCGGCACCACCGGCGTCGGCGGCGCCCCGATATCTTCGGTGGGCCCGGGGGGTTCGTCGGGTGCGCCACCCCGGCTGAGCTGCTCGTTGGCGAGGCGGAGGCGGTGGCTCAGGACCTGGACGAAGGACCACAGCATCTTGGAGGAGAGAACGGGCTCGGTGCGAACCAGCCGGTACAGGGACTTCCGACTCAGCGCCAGGAGTCGGGTCGGCTCCAGCGCCAGGACCGACGCCGAACGGGGGCTGCGGTCGACCAGGGCCATCTCGCCGAAGTGGACGCGTGGTCCGAGCCGCGTCAGCGCACGGTCGTTCTTTCGGACCTCGACCCGTCCCTCCAGAATGACGAAGAACTCCTCGGCCTCGGTGCCCTCCCGGATCACGAACTCCCGCTCCCGAACCGTACGGATCTGGGTGGAGTGCAGGACGGTGACGAGCTCGGGATAGGCGAGGTGGCGAAACAGCGGGATGCTCTGGAGCACGTCGACACGCTCCAGAATGTCCCGGGTCGAGGGGTCATCGGCGCCGCCTGGGACCCGGGCCACGATGCAGGTCACGTTGTCTCGTCCCCCTCGCTCGTTGGCGAGGCCGACCAGGCGCTCGGGGGCCCCGTGGGGCTCGTCGTCCAGCAGGAGGCGAAGCAGATCCTCCTCCTTCGGAACCATGCCGTGCAGACCGTCGGAGCACAAAAGGAGCACGTCGCCAGGGACGACGTCGAAGACCAGGGTGTCGACCTCGACCGTCTTGGTCACGCCGACGGCCCGGGTGATGACGTTGGAGAACTTCGCCTTCGGGGCCGCCTCGGCCGAGAGCAGGCCGGCCTTCATGCGCTCCCAGGCGTAGGTATGGTCTTCGCTGAGCTGATGCAGATCGTTGGAGCGGGCGAGGTAGACCCGAGAGTCGCCGACGTGGGCCATGATGGCCTTCGAGCCGACGGCGACCAGGACCGACAGCGTCGTCCCGAGACCGCGCTTCGACGGGTCTTCGATGCCGATGTCGAACACCGCCGAGGAGGCCAGCTGGATCCCGTGCTCGATCTCCCGCTCCAGGGCCTCTATCTGCTCGGGCGCTCCGGCGCAGGCCTCCACCATGGATCGCTTGCTGGCCAGGTGCGCGTGCAGGGTCTGGAGCGCCTTGGCGCTCGCGAGCTCTCCACCCGCGTGCCCTCCCATGCCGTCGGCTACCGCGAGGAGGCCAAGCTCGACGTCAATGAGGTAGCCGTCTTCGTTTTTGGAGCGGACGCGACCGACGTCCGAGAGCGCCCAGGCTTCGAGCCGCATGGGCTCAGGATATGAACTTGTCGAGGATGGGCGCCAGGGCCTCCCGGCGATGAGCAGGAATTTGATCGATGGGGGTCATGAGGCCAGTTCTCGCCGCCGTGCTGCTCATGGGGCAGAGGGGCTCTCGAGGACCCTTGACGTAGGCTGCGATCACGTTCTTCGCTCGCGCGACCTCCTCTCGGAGGATCTGGAGCACGGCGTCCACGCTGACCGAGGCCTCCTCTTCGTGCCAGCAGTCGTAGTCCGTGGCGAGGGCGATGGTCGCGTAGGCCAGCTCGGCCTCTCGGGCCAGCCGGGCCTCCGGCATGTTCGTCATGCCGATGACGTCGACGCCCCAGGACCGAAAGATGGTCGACTCGGCCCGGGTCGAGAACTGGGGGCCCTCGATGCACACGTAGGTGCCCCCGTCGTGGAAGGTCCCGTAGCCCTCGGCGGCCTGGACCAGGGCTTGGCGCAGGGGCGGCGAGACCGGGTCGGCCATGGGCACGTGGACGATGAGCCCGTCCCCGAAGAAGGTCTCCGGACGATGCCGGGTACGGTCGAAGAACTGGTCCACGAAGACCAGGTGGCCAGGTTCGATCTCCTCCTTCATCGAGCCTACCGCCGAGACCGAGATCACACGTTCAGCGCCCAGCTTCTTGAGGGCCCAGATGTTGGCCCGGAAGTTGATTTCGTGGGGAAGAAAGCGGTGCCCCTGGCCGTGGCGGGGGAGGAACAGCATGCGCTGCCCGGCCAGCCGGCCCTGGACGATGGCGTCGGAGGGCTCGCCGAAGGGCGTCTCGACGTCGATCCGTTGGATGTCTTCGAGCCCGTCCATCTCGTACAGGCCGCTGCCTCCGATGACGCCGACCGCGCTGTCTTCGCTCATTGGGCGCCGTTGCCCCGGCGCAAGAGAAAGGTCAACCGACGACCCTGAGGACCCGCTTGGGTGCGTCCACTTCCACGCCGAGCTGGCCGCAAGCGGCGCTGATGTCGTCTCCGCGTGGGGTTCGCACAAAGACACTCAGACCCGCCGCCATCAGCTTCTTCTGGAAACGCCGAACCCTCGAGACCGGAGGGCGGCGAAATGGGACGTAGGGGTGTTCGTTGAAGGGGATCAGGTTGACCTTGCATCGAAGGCCCCGAAGAAGCCCCGGAAGGCGTTTGGCGTCCTCGTCCGAGTCGTTGATCCCGTCCATCAGGACGTACTCGAAGGTGATGCGACGGCGAGGCGGGAGCGGGAAGGCGCGACAGGCCTCGAGCAGCGTCTCGATCGGGTAGGTCTTGTTGATGGGCATGACCCGGTCTCGGACCTCGTCCGTGGTGGCGTTGAGGGACACCGCGAGCTGGACCGGCACGTCTTGCCCGAGCCGGGGGATCTTGGGGGCCAGACCCGAGGTCGAGACGGTGATCCGGCGGGTCGAGATCCCAGGACCCAGATCCGAGCTCAGCAGCCGGAGCGCCGGAATGAGCGCCCCGTAGTTGGCCAAGGGCTCACCCATCCCCATCATGACGATGTTGTTTACACGGTCCGGCCGGCCGGCCGCCGCCAGGTCCTCGTCCACTCGGAACATCTGTTCGACGATCTCGCCCATGCTGAGGTTGCGGATCAGGCCGAGGGAAGCGGTGAGGCAAAACTGACAGTCGATGGCGCAGCCAACCTGAGAGGATACGCAGAGGCTGTTCCGCCCCGGCGCGGAGGCGTCGGGAATGAAGACGGACTCGATCACGTCGCCTTTGCCGGTCAGAAAGGCGTACTTGCGCGTCCCGTCCCGAGCCACTTCGCATTTTTCGATGCGGAGCGTGTCCAGGCGAGCCTCTTCCCTGAGGCGCTGCCGAAGCGCCTTGGGCAGGTCGGTCATGTCGTCGACCGAGCGCACCCCCTTCTTGTGGACCCAGGTCAGGATCTGCTTGGCCCGGTAGCCGGGCTCGCGCCAGGTCTCGAGGAGCGCCCCGAGCTGCGGCTCGGACACCGCCTTCAGGTCGACGCTCGTCATGGCGGCCTCAGCGGGCCAGTTCGGGGAAGAAGAAGGCGATCTCGGCCTTGGCGGTCTCGGGCGCGTCGGAGCCGTGGACGGCGTTGCGCTCGATGTTCGTGCCGAAGGCCTTGCGAATGGTGCCCTCGGCCGCCTTGCTCGGATCGGTGGCGCCCATCGTCTCGCGGTTCTTCGCGATGGCGTCTTCACCCTCCAAAACCGAGACGACGCAGGGGCCGCTGGTCATGAACTTCACGAGGTCTCCGTAGAACGGTCGCTCGGAGTGGACCTCGTAGAACCTCTTCGCCTGGTCCTCGGTCATCTGGATCATCCGGGTCCCGATGATCTTCAGGCCTGCCTTCTCGAGCAGGCTGAAGCAGCCCCCGATCGCGTTCTTTTCGACCGCGTCGGGCTTGATGATGCTGAAGGTGCGTTCGATCGCCATTTTCGTGTTGTCTCCTGGGCGGAGCGCGGATCCCTCAGGAAGCTTCGCGCCCCAGTCGGTAGCCTTCTTCCAAGGCCTGCATGAACAGCTCCTCGCCGCCCCGCGGAACGTGGTCCCGCATCGCGGCCTCCAGGGCCGGCTTCGAGACGACCTTGGTGAGCTCGATCAGAGCTCCGAGCACGACGACGTACAGCAGCTGGGGCTTGCCCAGGGTCTCTTCCGCCGCCCGCGCGAAGGGGATCGCAACCACCCGCCGGCCCGGCAGCTCAGGCACGGCGACGTCGGTCTCGACCAGAACGAGGGCGTCCTCGCGGAGGTCGGCGCTGTATTGCTCCAGCGCCTCCTGGGTCGTAGCGACCAGGGCGTCGACCTGGGTGGCCTTCGGGTAGTCGATGTCACCGTCCGAGATGATGACCTCGGAGCGGGACGCGTTCCCGCGGGCCTCGGGCCCGTAGGACTGGACGTGGTGGGCGTTGAGGTCGTCGTAGATGGCGGCTGCGACCTGGAGGACCAGGCCCGCTTCGATCATCCCGTGGGTCCCGGCACCAGCGAGGCGGACTTCTTTTCGGTCAGGCATCGTGTCTGTGCGCTCCTCGGTCGTCCGACGCTTCGTCTAGGCTCCCCCTCGGGAGGGTGTCAAAAGGAAAGTCTGGGACTCACGGAACGCCCTTGCCGATGCGCCCCCACCGAATGCCTTGCCGCGAGCCATAGGACCACCAGATGAATAGCGCTTTCCCCTTGATGTTTTCAATGGGGACCCCGCCCCACACCCGGCTGTCACGGCTGTTCGTCCGGTGGTCGCCCATCACCAACACATGATCTGGCTTGATGCGGCAGCGCCGGCGCCCGTTTCCGCTCAGGCCGCAGTCGAAGCCGTCCAGCTGCAGATGCTCGAAGCCCCCTACAGGCTTGCCGGCCTCGTAGATGACCCTGTAGCGGTCATCGCCGCCCAGTGGGCGCTCGAAGAAGGTGTGGTAGGCCCGGCCGAGGCGGGCGGGGTCTCCGTCGCCGTCCAGCGAGAGCTCGGGCGCTTCCTCCCGCGGGAGAGGGCGGCCGTTGACGAACACGTCGGTCCCGTCGACTTCCACCTCGTCCCCTTCGACCGCGACCACCCGCTTGATGTAGTCCTCCGACAGATTGGTCGGGTTGCGGAAGACGATCACGTCTCCTCGCTCGGGGGCCCCCCAGCGCCAGAACCAGAGATTGTACTCCGAACCCGGGAGGTCGGGCACGCGCAGGCCATAGAGGAACTTGCTGACGAAGAGGTGGTCGCCGACCTTGAGGGTCGGGAACATCGAGCCGCTCGGGATCTTGAAGGGCTCGACCACGAAGGCTCGCAGCGCCAGGGCGATGAGCCCGGCGACGACGAGGGACTCGGTGTACTCGCGAAGCTGCGATTTCTTGGCGAAGCCGAGGCTCTTGTCGGCCCGCTGCTCCAAGGACTCGACGGCCGTTTGGAGCCGCTCCGGATCCTTGGCCTCGCGAAGGTCTTGAAGGCCCTTCTCCAGGCCCTGCGCGTCGGCCTCCTTGAGCTTGGCGCGGTGCTTCTTCAGCGCGCCCCGGACGAAGCGCTCGAGCTCCTTGGCTCGCTTGCGGGTCGTCCTGGCCGCGGCGCTCACTCGTCGTCCACCCGCAGGACGGTCAGGAAGGCCTCCTGCGGAACTTCGACCGCCCCCACCTGCTTCATGCGCTTCTTCCCCTCCTTCTGCTTCTCGAGGAGCTTGCGCTTCCGGCTGATGTCGCCGCCGTAGCACTTGGCGGTCACGTCCTTGCGGTAGGCCTTCACGGTCTCGCGGGCGATGATCTTGGTGCCGATGGCGGCCTGAATGGCCACGTCGAACTGCTGGCGCGGGATGATCTTGCGCAGCCGACCGGCCAAGGCCTTGCCCCGCTCGTAGGCCTTGTCGCGGTGGACGATGATGGACAGGGCATCGACCTTCTCGCCGTTGAGGAGCATGTCGAGCTTCACCAGCTTTGAAGACTGATAACCCGAGATCTCGTAGTCCATCGAGGCATAGCCTCGGGTCACCGTCTTCATCTTGTCGAAGAAGTCGTAGACCACCTCGGCGAAGGGCACGTCGTACGCGACCACGACCCGGTTGATGCCCACGTACTCCATGCCCGTCTGCTTGCCTCGACGCTCCTCGCACAGCTTCAGAAGCGGCCCCACGTACTCGCTGGGCGTGTGGAGCCTCATGCTCACCATCGGCTCCTCGAGCGACTCGATCTGGTCGGGGGGCGGGAGGTCGGACGGATTGTCGACGTTCTTCGTCTGTCCGTCCTCGAGGTGGACACGGTAGACCGTCGTGGGTGCGGTCGTGATCAGCTCGGCGTTGAACTCCCGCTCCAAGCGCTCCTGGACGATGTTCATGTGCAGCAGACCGAGGAAGCCGCAGCGAAAGCCCAGGCCGAGGGCCTGGGAAGACTCCGGCTCGAAGGAGAAAGCGGCATCGTTGAGGCGGAGCTTCTCCAGCGCGTCGCGAAGCGCGTCGTAACCCGAGCTCTGGATGGGAAAGAAGCCAGCGAAGACCATCGGCTTCACGTCCCGAAAGCCCGGCAGTCGACCCACCGACGCCCGGTCCTTCTGCAGAACGGTGTCACCGACCTTGGCGTCCCGAACCTCCTTGATGGCAGCGGAGAAGAAGCCAACCTCGCCGGCGGACAAGCCATCGAGCGGCGTTGGATGAGGGCCGAAGACGCCGACCTCGGCGACCTCGAAGGACTTGTCCACATCCTGGGCGAACACGATCTTCTCCCCTCTCCGAAGGCGCCCCTCCTTGATCCGGACCAGGCAGATCACACCTCGATAGGGATCGAACCAGGAATCGATCAGCAGCGCCTGAAGCGGGGCGTCGCGGTCTCCTTCGGGGGCCGGCATCATGTGGACGACCGCTTCCAAAACGTCGTCGATTCCGAAGCCGGTCTTGGCCGAGGTCAAGATGGCCGCGCTTCCGTCCAGTCCCACCACGTCTTCGATCTCCTCCCGGATCTCGTCGGGCCGAGCGGCAGGAAGGTCGATCTTGTTGATGACCGGGACGATCTCGAGGTCCTGGTCCACCGCCAGGTATACGTTGGCGAGGGTCTGGGCCTCGACGCCCTGCACCGCGTCCACCACCAGCAGGGCCCCCTCGCAGGCGGCCAGGGAGCGGGACACCTCGTAGGCGAAGTCGACGTGGCCAGGGGTATCGATGAGGTTGAGCTGGTAGGAGAGCCCGTCTGCGGCGGTGTAGATCAGCCGGACGGCCTGGGCCTTGATCGTGATGCCGCGTTCACGCTCCAGCTCCATTTTGTCGAGCCACTGCTCGGAGGACTCGCGCTTGGTCAGGGCGCCCGTCTTCTCCAGGACTCGGTCGGCGAGGGTCGACTTGCCGTGGTCGATGTGAGCGATGATGGAGAAGTTTCGGATCCGCTCCTGCGGGACCTCTTTGCCTCGGCTCATGGTGCTGGGGGGGACGGGCGCGTCAGAGGTGCTGCTTGCCTTCGCGGGCAGGGATCAGAGGCTGGCGTTTTTCCATGTCGTAGTCCTTGCGGAGCGGATGCCCCTCGAACTGCTCGTAGAGCAGCACGCGGCGCAGATCCGGATGCCCGACAAACCTGATCCCATACAGGTCGAAGGCTTCCCTTTCCATCCAATACGCGGATCGCCAAATGTCCATGACCGAGGGCACGCGAGGGTCCTCCTCCTCCACCGGCACCTTCACGCGCAGGCGATGATTCATGGAGAGGGAGTAGAGGTGGTAGACGACCTCGAAGCGAGGTTCCCGCTTGCCCAAGTAGTCCACCCCCGTGAGGTCGGTGAGCATTTCGAAGCGTGTCCGGTCATCATCCCGTAAGAAGCTCATCAGCTCCACCAGGCGGACTGGCCGAACGCTGGCTGTATCGTCGCCGTGGGCGTCGTGGCTATCCAGTACGTCTTCTTCGTAGCGTTCTTTCAGGCGGTCGAGGGCGGCTCGGCTCACTTGGCCTCCGGCTGGACGACCGGGAGGAGCGGCCGGCGCTCCGTCTTGATCTTGTCCTGGAGCATCATGATGCCGTCCAGCACCGCCTCCGGCCGCGGGGGGCAGCCGGGGATGTAGACGTCCACTGGGATGATGGTGTCGATGCCCTGGACGGTGGCGTAGTTGCGGTAGAAGCCGCCACTGGAGGCGCAGACGCCGAAGCTGATCACCCACTTGGGCTCGGCCATCTGCTCGTAGATGTTGCGCAAGATCGGGGCCTGCTTGTGGGTGATGGTCCCGACCACCATCAGCAGGTCGGCCTGGCGGGGCGAGAAGCGGGGCAGCTCGGCGCCGAAGCGGGCGTAGTCGTAGCGAGGGCCCGCGGTCGCCATGTACTCCATGCCGCAGCAGGCGGTGACGAAGGGGTACTGGAAGAAGGACCAGCGGCGGCCCCAGTTCACGACGTCCTGAACCTTGTCGTTCTTGTTCAGGAGTCGTCTAAAAAATCCCTCGGCGGCTTCGACCGTGGTGGTGGTCGCCTCGTCGGCGAGGAGGCTCTCCGTGCTCATCTCTTCTCCCTTGTAGCCGCGCGAAATGCTTCGCGTCGAGCTTGGAACGAAATCCGTCCCGGAATTCTCGGGGTGCTCACTCCCAGTCGAGGGCGCCTTTCTTCCAGACGTACACCAGTCCGACCAGCAGCACGCTGATGAAGCTCAGCATGCTCACCATGCCGACCGCCCCCAGCTCCTTGAAGGTCACAGCCCAGGGAAAGAGGAACACCGCCTCCATGTCGAAGAGAATGAACAGCAGCGCGACGATATAGAAGCGGACCGAGACCCGCTGCTGGAAGGGCCTAGTGGGGATGTTGCCGCACTCGTAGGGCTCGTCCTTGCGCCAGTTGCGGGCCCGAGGGCCCAGGGTCGATGTCAGGAAGAAAAATGTCCCGGCGATGGCGATCGCCACCGCCATCATGACGAGCACGATCCAGTAGGCGCCCATGACGGTTCCCTAAACCCCCTCTCTGGCCCTTGCAACCGCCACGACCGGGAGGGCTTGGCCCAAGCGCGGACCCCGTCCACACTTCGAGCGCCCATGCTCCTCGCCATTGACGTCGGGAACACCAACGTGACCCTGGGCCTGTTCTCGGGCGCCGTCAGTCTGGCCTCCTGGCGGCTCCAGACGGTGTCCGCCCGGACCACCGACGAGTACGGCCTGATCGTTCGGCGTCTGCTCTCCGATGAGGGATTCGAGAAAACCCAGGTGACGGCGGTCATCTTGGCCTCGGTCGTGCCCGCCCTGACCCCGGTGATGCACGTCATGGTGGAACGGCTCTTCGGTGTCCGCGCCCTCGAGGTCGGTCCAGGTCTCAAGACCGGGATATCGGTGCACTACAATCCCCCCTCGGACGTGGGCGCGGACCGGATCGTCAACGCCGTCGCGGCCCGGGCGCGGGTGGAGGGATCCTGCATCGTGGTCGATTTTGGAACGGCGACCACCTTCGACTGCGTCGACGCGGAGGGCGGCTACCGCGGCGGGACCATCGCCCCCGGGGTCCACCTCGCCGTCTCGGCCCTGGTGCAGGCCGCAGCCCGTCTCCCCCGGGTCGACGTACGGAGACCGGAGCGTGTGATCGGACGTACGACCGTCGAGTCCATTCAATCGGGGGCCTTCTATGGGTACGTCGCGCTGGTAGACGGCCTGGTCACCCGCCTCCGGGGCGAGCTCGACCCCGCGGCCCGGGTCCTGGCGACCGGCGGCCTGGCTGGGCCCATCGCCGCCGAGTCGGATACCATCGAGATCGTGGCCGAGGATCTGACCCTGGAAGGGCTGCGCCTCATCCACGCCATGAACGCGAAGGCCAATCGATGACCGCGCCCCTGGAAAAATGCCCCATCCCCCCTGAAGAGCTCCCGCCCAACGTCCGCAAGGTCGTGGAGAAGGGGCCCACGCCCCTGCGCATGATGACGGCGAGGGGGATGGCGCCGTCTCCGCCCCGGGATCTCGTCCTCTCTCAGTTCGTGCTGCTGTGGGACGCCGAGCCTCCCGTGGCCCAGGCGGCCGAGAAGAGCCTCGCCGAACTGGACGCTCGCCTCGCCAACGGGGTCCTCGGCGATCCGCAGCTCCACCCGGCCCTGCTCTCCCATCTGGCCGCGCTCCACGCGAGCAACGAGGCCTACGTCGAGAAGCTCCTCCTCAACCCCGCCCTCCCCGCCTCGGCGGTGGTGGCGGTGGCCGAGACCTGCTCCGAGCGGATGATCTCGGACCACATCGTCCCCAACCAAGCGCGCCTCTTGGCCGAGCCCGAGATCGCCCGCGCCCTCACCAAGAACCCAGCCGCCCTCAAGTCCGACATCGACCGGACGGTCGACTTCCTGGTCCGCAGCGGCGCCGTCGTCGAAGGCCTCAAGGAGTTCGAGGAGGCGCTGATGCGCCTCGGCGGGGAGGATCGCCTGGCAGCGGCTCAGAAGGTGTCGCTCCCGAACGAGCTCCTCGACGAGCGCTTCATGACCGACGAGGAAAAGTCGGAGCGCGCCTTCATCACCGAGGACGAAGAGGGCACCGAGGACGAAGAAGAAGACATCACCATCGAGCAGCGGCTGCGCAACATGACGGCGGCCGAAAAGGTCGCCTTCGCAACCCGCGGCAACAAGACCGTGCGCACCCTCTTGATGCGGGACACGAATCGCCTCGTCGCCCTGGCCGCCGTCAGCAGCCCCGCCATCACCGAGCCCGAGATCGTGGCGGCGGCCAACAACAAGGCCGTGCACCAGGACGTGGTCGGTCACATCGTCCGGGACAAGAAGAACAACTGGACGAAGAACTACCAGGTGAAGGTCGCCCTGGTGAACAATCCGAAGACGCCGCTCTCACAGGCGATGAAGTTCGTCCCCACCCTACGCCCCAAGGATCTCAAGGCGGTCTCCAAGTCCAAGAACGTACCCGCCGGCATTCGCAACCTCGCCAACAACCTCACCAAAGCCCGGCGTTGAGGGGGCTCACCCCACTTTGCTCTCTCGTCGCTACGCTCGCGCCGGGTGGTCGCTGGCGGTGTCTTCTTCCGCGCCGTCGAGCTCCCCGAGCATCTTGTGGGCGATTTGAAGGGCATGGCGGGCCTTCTTGGCGCTCTCTTCGAGTCGACGACGCTTGGAGTCGGCGGCGTGCATCTCCTCTTGGGCGTTGCTGAGCCGGCCCTGGAGGTCGTCGCGTTCGGCGATGAGGGCGTCCCGGCGGTGCTCGAGGTCTTCGATGCGGCCGTTGGCCCGCTCCAGCTGGGTCTTCAGCTCCTCGCTGTGCATCCGGAGCTGCTGCGCCTCGGCCTCGGCGGCCGACTTCTCGTTCTGCAGTCGCTCGGCACGCTCGCTCGCCTGCTGGCCGACCTTCTTCGCCGACTCCAGCTCGCGTTCGGCGTCGGCCCGTCGACCGGCCGCCTCCTCTTCGGCCTGCCGGGCCCGTTCGGCCTCTGACTCAGCGTCGTCGCGCTGCTGGGCCGTCTGCTCGAGCTGGCGCTGGGTGGTCTGAAGGCGCTGGTCGAAGTCGCCTCTCTCCTCCTCCAGCTGCACCACCCGACTTTCGAGCTCGGTCTCCTCGTCCCGTAGCTCGAGGATGATCCGGTCCTTTTCGTGGAGCTGATTTCGAAGCTCGAAGAGCTCGCGATCCTTGGCGTTGAGCTCCTTCTTGATGGCGAGGGTGTCGCGACTGCCTCCCGGCGCCTGGCTCGGGACACGCCGGCTCCTCAGCTCCGCGAGCTCCGCCTCCAAGCGCTGGATGGTGGCCCGAAGCTCGGTCGTCTCGCCGGTCTCCGAAAGCTCGGCAGGATACGCGCCGTCGAGCTGGGCCGGCGCCGGCTGGGGGCTGGACCGAACGGGCGGCGCCGAGCTGGGTCGAGACGGCGGCGGGGATTCGGGACGCGTGCTGGGGGCAGCCCAAGATTGGGGTCGCGAAGGCGGCGGCTTCGAGGGCTCGTCCGCGGGCTCCGGGAGCCCCACCTCCTCCGAGGCTTCGGACATCGCTTCCATGGCGTCGTCGAGGGAGGCCGCCGCGTCGGCGATGGCGGCGTCCACGTCGAAGCCTTCGTCGTGAGCGGTCTCCGGCTCGTCGATCGAGAATTCCTCCGAAATCGCTATCTCTTCTTCGACCTCGAAGTCGTCCACCAGGACATGCCGTCCCAGCACGTCGATGAAGTGGCCGGCGTCGATGGGCTTGCTGAGGTATTCGTCGGCCCGGACCTTGAGCTTCTTGTGATGCTCGAAGGTGGCTGCGGTCGCTTCGGAGCTCGTGAACAGGAGGGGGATGTCGCGGAGGAGCGGGTCCTTCCTCAGCTTGGCGCAGATCGAATAGCCGCTCATGCTCGGCAGCTCCGCGCAAAGCACGATGGCGTCCGGCCGCTGCTCTTGGGCGAGCTCGATGCCGCGCTTTCCGTCGTCGGTCACTCTCACCGACAGGCCTCGGCTCTGCAGCGCTTCGACGATGGGCGCTCCGCCGTCGGCATCGATGATCAGAACGTCTTTGGCCACCGGCCCAAAGCTACGGCTGGCCTGGTGGGGTGTCAAAGAAGCGCGCCGCTCAGCTCTTGGTGAAGGCCGCTACCATGTCGAGGAGCACCTCCATGTCGACCTCGCCGACCATGACGACCTGAAGCCCGCTCGGAGACCGGAACTCGACGAAATTGTAGTTGCGGTGCTTGCCGCCCTCGACCTCCATGCCGTCCACTTCGGTGTTCACACCGGCGCTAGGGAGGGTCAGATCTCCTTCCCCCCCGTACACGAACACCGACACCCGAGAGCCTCGGAAGTCGTACATGAGGTAGGCGGCCTGCTGGTTCTTGATCTCGTCGACCCGGACGCCGACGAAGCGAACATTTGGGTTCCTACGGGAGACCTTGGGCAAACGGATCGGGAAGCCGAGCCGCTCGTTGAAGACCCGTCGAATTTCTTCCGAGTCGCCGTGGGCTCGGACCTCTGGACGCAGCTGAAGCGAGTGCTTGGAGACGACTTCTTCGGGGTCGAGCTGGCTTCGGGAGGAGGCGAAGCTCGCGACGCCGAGGGTGGCGACGGCCAGGGTCGCGGCCGTGATCCGTCCCCAAGGGCGAGCCTCCTGCACCAGGTCTTCGCACCGGAGGCGGTGCACCACCCGGGCGCGCAGGTCGACCGGGGTCGGACAGCTGTCGACCTGGAGCTTCTCTTTCAGCTGGTCGTGAAAGCGTCGCTCTCTATCGACCCTGGCCCGGACCTCGGGCGCCTCCAGCTCTCTGGACAAGGTGGCTTCATCGGCGGGATCCAATTCGCCGTCGATGCTGAGCTCGACGAGACGTTCCAGCTCTCGACCATCCATGTTCCGGTGCCATCAACCCGCGACTCGGGGAGAGTCTTCCAGGCGATGGCTCGGATCAGGCCTCGGTCGCAGGTCGCTCGCAAGTCAGAGCTGCCTCTTCCCGAGGCGGCCCCCTGGTCAACCCGATGCCTTGGCGGACTTTTTCTGGGCCCGGTAGGCGTCGAGGCTGATGGGCGCGCCGCTCTCGTCGTGGGCGACCTTCAGGATGCCCTCGCGCACGGCGTAGTCGTAGAGAGCCTTCTGCAGCACCCGCCGGCCTCGAAAGAGCCGGCTCATCACCGTCCCCACCGGACAGTCGACAATCTCCGCGATCTCTTTATAGGAGAAACCCTGTATATCCGCGAGGATGACCACCATGCGGAAGTCGACCGGCACCTGCTCCAGGGCCTCGATGACCTCATCCGACAAGAGCTTGCCGAAAAAGTCGGCCTCCGGTTCCTTCATGGCCATGTAGGCCTCGGTGGAAACGAAGCGGTCGAGGAGCAGCTCTTCGGCCGGCGCTTCCGCCACCTCCCGCTCCTTCACTTTGCGACGGTACTTGTTGATGAAGGTGTTGGTTTGGATCTTGAAGAGCCAGGCCTTGATGTTGGTGCCGCGCTCGAAGCTGTCGAAGAAGCGGAAGGCCTTCAGGTAGGCGTCCTGCACCAGGTCTTCCGCATCTTTCGGGCTCCGGGTCAGTCTAAGGGCCGCCCCGTACAGGGCATCCATGTGTTCGAGCGCTAACGCTTCGAACTCGTCTCGCCTGCCCGCCTTCGACTTTTTGAATCCAAACATACTCGATACCCTTCTTTCCGTCGCTTCTCGGCCTCTGCTCCAAACACGCTGCGATTTCCGTACCAACTATCACGAGACTGAATGGCGCTTTTGACGAGGGTAGACACCGTCTCTACCGGGTCAATTTGACTCTGCGCCGTGCCTCGCTGTCCCTCTCGTTTCACACGTCATGGCCTCGCTCTATGGACGCTTCCGTGGCGCCGGAGTTTCATCTCCCCGGTGACCGTTTGGCCGCTCTTTCTCGCTTTCGTCTCCGGCGCCGAAAGCGATGCGCTGCCCTCGACCGGAAACGGCCTTGCCCGGAGTGTGGCCGCCCGCTGTGGGCTCGAGCTGCAGGTAGACCCTAGGCTCTCCGCCGCGGCGGCTCGCCACGGGGCGGCGGTCCTGCGAGGCGAGGATCCGGCGCCGTCCATGGCTCTGTGGGCGGTCGGGCTGGGGGACCCCGTGGTGTGGCCGGTCGTCGGCGCGGGTCCATCCCGCCGGAAACTCCTGGAGGCAGCCGGGGACCGTTGCCCGGACGCCGAGCCCGGCCCGACCCACGCCGGGGGCGCCTGGGCCGAAAGAGGGGGCCGCTGGGCGGCGGTGCTCTTCTTCAGTCGACGGTGGGTCGACTGGGGCCCAGCCCGCTGGAAAGACGGCTTCTCCGTCGCTGGGACCCCGCTGGGCCCGAACCAGGCCGGCCGACTGGCCTGGCTGCGAGGATGCTCGAGCACGCTCCTCTGCGACCGGGCGGGGGAGACCCCATGGCGCCCCGAGGGGAGCCACCTGCGGGTGCGGCTCGCCGCCGCCGACGTCGTGGAGGTGCTGGCGGATACGGATCGAGGTCCGCGCGTGGTCGGACTGTGGGTGCGGCCCGGCTTTACCCCTCGCCCCCCGGGTTCCGCCGGCCCCGGCGAGGGGCGGGGGGAACCCGGGGGGGG
>CAYZFR010000008.1:0-38247 GCA_964477875.1 uncultured Myxococcales bacterium | reverse complement strand
ACGGGCAGTACCGGCCAGAGTACCATCGCCTCGCCTTTTCCCGCCCCGCCCTCCATGCCCGGCGCCTTCAGCTGCACCATCCGAGCGACGGCCGCCGGCTCGTCTTCGAGGCGCCGGTCCCCGACGACCTGATGCAGCTCGCCGAACGCTGGGAGGGCGCGTGGCCGAGCTGATCAGGAGCCGGGTCCTCCTCGAGCTGACCGGCCTCCGGCACGGCTTTTCGACCCGTCGAGGCGGCGTCTCCACAGGGCCCTACGCCTCGCTCAACTTGGCCTTCAACGACGACGACCCGGAGGCCGTTGGAGAAAACCGTCGCCGCTTCCTGTCCGCTCTCGGAGTCCCCGACCCCTTCGAGCTTCGGCAGGTACACGGCGACCAGCTCGTCGAGGCCACTCAGCTCGGGGCTGGGCAGGACGCCGCTGGCGACGCCCTGGTCAGCGAGGGCCCGGCGACCCTGGCCGTGAAGACCGCCGACTGCGTTCCGCTCCTCGTCGCGCGCCTGGACGCCAAGGGTGATGTGACCGCGGTGGCGGCGGTCCACTGCGGGTGGCGGAGCACCGTGGCCGGTCTGGCCCGCAAGACGGTCCGGCGCCTGGGGCCAGCTAGCCGGCTTTTTTGCGCCATGGGGCCCAGCATCTCGGCCCAGGCCTTCGAGGTCGGCCCCGAGGTGATCGAGGCCGCCCGAGAGAGCCTGGACGGGGCCCTGCCGCCGATGCGAGCGGGTCGGGGTGACCGCGCGTTCCTCGATCTGCCCAAGCTGGTTCGTCGACACCTGGAGGAAGAAGGCGTGCCGCCCGCGCAGATCGAAGATCCGACCCACTGCACCCATGGCGAGCCCGAGCGCTTCTTTTCCTATCGACGGGACGGCCCCTGCGGCCATCATCTGGCGGTGATCTCGTGGCCGGAGCCCTGACCCAGACCATCCTCACCCATGACCCGAACTTCGGGCGGCTGGGTCGGGAGATCGCCCGCTTCGCGAACCACACCCAGCGCTTCGTTCGGGCGAGCCAGAACTTTCGGGATCAGCTCCAGGACGCCTGCGAGTGGAGTGACGGCGTGGCCCCCCTCTCCGAGGCTCCGGTCGACGTCCGCGCCGCCTTCGACGCCATCGACAACTTCGCCCGCAAGCGCCGGGAGAACCGGGCCAACCTGGCCGGGGCCTACTTCGCCCACCACTATTTGCGACAGCAGGCCATGTCGTCGCGCCGCCTGCTCCGGGCCAGCTTTCAGGCCGACCCCAAGCTCCGTCTCCAGGTCTGCCGGGAGGTCTACATCGAGTCCGGCGCCATCCGACGCGCATGGGTCGGGGCCCTGCTCGAGAAGTCCCTCCGGGCCCTGGCTCCCGACCTCGCCCCCAACCGCTACGTGGCCCTCAACGTCGGCGCCTTGACCGACCACGAGGACGTCGATCTGGCGGTCGTGGTCGCGGATCCGGACGCGCAAGAGGCCCTGGCCCGGGGCTTTGCCGGGGTGGCCAAGACCTTCGTTCGCTTCGCCTCCAAGATTCAGATGTTCCTCACCGAGGGCTTTGCTCAGCCGACCGCTGGCGGCCTGCTCTCGGAGTACGGTCAGCTGCTCGAGGATCCGGCCCGCAACGTGGTCTCGGCCACTCAGCTCCTCGGAGCCCAGGTCCTGTGCGGCAACGAAGAGCTCTTCGAGCAGCTACGTGAAGAGGTCACCTCCAAATACTTCGCCGGCACTGGAAACCCCATCGTGCACGAGGGCTACCTGCGGGCCTTGATGGCCGAGCTCAAGGTCCATCTGCGACAGGCGCCGGTCCCTGGCGTCCTCGCCCCCAAGCGTGAGATCTACGTGCCCAGCAAGCTCGCCTGCACCGGCGCTCGGGTCATCGCGAACGTCGACACCCCTCTCGTCCCCTTGGCGCTCGAGCAGCTCGGCCAGCTGGACCCAGCCCTCTCCGACACCTACGATGAGCTGTCCGACGTCTTCGTTCAGATCGAGGTCCTCCGGGCTCTGATGTTCTTGTACGTGTTCTCGGGCGACGAGATCGTGCTCTCCGACGACGTGGGCAGAGTCGCGGTCCGCCGAGTCGCGCTCCTCTTCGGTCTCGGCGAATCGGCCCGCCGCACCCCAGAGGATCGACTCCTCGGCACCTACGTCGACCTGCGAAGCCGAGCCTCGGCAGCGGTGAAGATCCTGTCCCGAGGCTTCGAGCGGCACCTGGAGCGGATCAGCACCTTCCGTCGGGTGGTCGACCTCGAACGAAACGACGGCAAAGCCCCCCCCAACATCGTGCATCACCTCCTCGACGCGCTGGAGCGCCACCGAGGCAGCGTCTTCTGGGACGACGTCGTGGACCTCATCACCGGCTCTCCCGAGCGACGCACCCGCTTTTTGGAGGAGGTCGAGACCCTGAGCGAGGACGAAAAGCGAGATGTGGCCCGGCGCTACGTCACGCTGATGGTCGATGACGCCGCCCCCCTCATCGAATTCCTGGTGTTCCTCGCCACTCGAGGCGGCGACGGCAGCCAGACCCCAGAGGTCTTTTGGCAGGCGCTGCGCGAGCGTTTGAGCGGCCCTGGCGCGACCGATGCCTTCCTGGAGCGACTCGACGTGGACGCGAAGAGCGAGGCCCTCTTCCGCCTCGCCACCGCCTACCCACCCCAGCGGATCTCGAACTTCGCCGACTTCATCGAACAGCAGGATCCGACCATGCGCTCGGCCCGCGCCGTTCGGACCCTTCGCTCGGTGGTCTACCTCGTCCACCACCGCTCCAACGCCATCGGCCGCATCACCAATCGGGTGCTCGCCCGCACGCCCGAGTTCCTACGCCGCCTCGGCGACACCCGTCGCCTCAAGGCTTTGTCCAACGACATCTTGGAGTCGGCGGCCCGAGAGCCCGACCCGAGAAACCAAATCGAGATCCTCGGCGACAGCTTCGACGTCGCGGTCCTGCGGGCGAGCCTGGTCGGCATCCTGGAGGGCGCACCCTCGGCCCGGGACCACGAGTTCACGGAGGCCGTCGATCGATACGTGCGAGAGCTCTTCAAAGCCTGCTTTCGGGAGGTCCGCCAGCGAAGTCCGATGTTCGAGTTCTACCGCCCCGGCTTCGGCGTCGCCCTCTTCGCCACCGGCGGCTACGGTCGAGGCGAAGCCTTCGGCGGCGACTTCGACTACATCGCGGTCGTCGAGGCCGAAGACCGAGGGCTTCGGAAGTTCTTCGGAAAGGTGCTTCAGCGCATGAGCATGGAGATGACCCGGCGTGGCCTCCATCCCCACAACCGCCACACCGACCTCTTCAATAGCTGGGCGGTCAGCGTCCCCGAGCTCGCCGCCCACATGAAGGAGCGGGGTCCCGAGAGCTTCATCGACGAGGCCGAGGTCGTGGAGGCGCGCTTCTGCCTGGGCGACGCTGCCCTCGCGCAGGCCTTCAAAGAGGAGATCAAGGGCCTCATCCTCGGTCCCCATCGGGGCCCCTTCATTCGGGACGTGCTGAACGAGATCCGAGACCGGCGCCCCTGGGTGCCCGAGGCCCTGAACCTGAAGGAGGGCCGGGGCGGATTGCGCGAGCTTCACCTGCTCTTCCTGGCCATCCGCGTCTTCGCTCGGACCGACGGTCCTTTCAAGGCGGCATCCATCGACCACGTGGAGCCGCTGCTGCCCGGCAGCCGAGAAGACCTGGAGTTCTTGGTGTCGGCCCATCACGAGCTGCGCCGCTTCAGGGAGCTGTACCGCCTGTCCGTCGCCTTCGACGACCACCTCGACCCGGCCAAGCTCGAAGAGGTCGCCAAGGACCTCGCCCCTCTGCGCCGAGCCGGGATCCGTGGTTCGATCCGAGAGCGAATCGACCACCTGATGCGAGAGGTCTCCAGCGCCACCGAGCGCGTTTCTGCCTCCATCGCCCGGGCCATCGCGAAGGAGGCTTGACGCTTCTTTGGCCTGGAGGCAGGCCGATCGTATGCGGCCCTCCCAAGACCCTCGGCTCGACCACGACTTCCTCGCCGCCCACGGCTTCGACGCCGCGCGGTTCGACGAAGACGTCGCGGCGATGAAGGCCGGCGAGCTGACCGCCGATGGGGCCATCATCCGAAAGGCGATGGAACCGGCTCCGACCCACGAGCTGGACCCTTCCACGGAGACCCGGGAGCGGGGCGAGGCCGCCCTCGCGGGCGACGAGATCGCGGTCGTGGTCCTCAACGGCGGGATGGCGACCCGCTTCGGTGGGGTCGTCAAAGGGGTGGTCGAGGTCGGCGATGGCAAGAGCTTCATCGGTCTCAAGGCCGAGGACATCCGGCGCGCGGGAGAGCGCTTCGGGAAGGCCCCGGTCTTCGTTTTGATGAACAGCTTCGCCACCGCCGAATCGACCGCCGAGCACCTGACGGAAAACGACTACTTCGGCCTCGACCAGGACCGCGTCTTCTCCTTCGAGCAAACCATCAGTGCGCGGCTGCAGCCCGACGGCGAGCTGTTCATCGGCGATGACGGCAAGCCCTCCTACCACGCACCCGGCCACGGCGACTTCTTCTCCTGCATCCGAAGCTCTGGGGTGCTGAAGCAGCTGCAGGCGTTGGGGGCGCGTCACGTCCTCTTCTCCAACGTCGACAACCTGGGCGCGACGCTGGATCCTCGAGTCATCGGCCACCACCTGACCTCGGGGGCTCAGATGACGGTCGAGGTCACCGAGAAGCGCAAGGTGGCCGGCCAGTGGGACAAGGGCGGTGCCCCCGCGGTGGTCGACGGTCGGCCGATCATCGTGGAGGGCTTTCGCTTCCCGCCCGACTTTCGTCAGGAGCAGCTGCCCGACTTCTCGACCAACACCTTTCACTTCGAGCTGTCGGCGCTGGATGAGGAGATCCGATTGCCCCGTCACGTCGTCACCAAGGAAGTCGACGGCCGGACGGCAGTCCAGCTCGAGTCCATCGCCTGCGAGGCGAGCCACCTGCGAGAGACCGACGGCTCGCCGAGCCTTCGCCTCGAGCTATGCCGGGTCTCACGAGACGACGAACACGGGCGCTTCTTCCCGGTGAAGCGCCCCGGCGACCTGGAACGGCTCCGAGACCAGCTGCTGCAGCGGCTCCACGGCGAGTGGTCGCGGCGCTGATCGATCAGCGGAGCCGCCAGCTTCGGATCGCGGGCCGGCTCTCTTCCTCGCCCGTCACCAGCACGTCCTCACCACCGCCGTCCAGGGGACCGGGCTCGACGCCTTGGTGGAGGACCCACTCGTGGACTTCGCCCCGAGGGGTGTACTTTTCGCGCCACCGCTCCCGGAGCGCGGAGCAGAGCAGGCGTCCGACCTCACGGACATCGGAGCCGAAGGCGTCGAACGCACAGTCGAGGCTTTGGTCCAGCAGCGCGTCCACGCCGGCGCCGCCGCTGCAGCGAGCGAGCCCGTCCAGGAGGGCGCCGGTGGCGGCTTCGCTCCGAAATCGGAGCCGCCGCTCGATCCGAAGACGATCGCCGTCCAGCCACCAGCGGCCCTCGATGCTCCGAATCGGGTCCAACTCCACCTGCAGCCCGGCGCCGTCGCAGGCGTCGGGGATCGAAAGTCCGCTCCAGACCTCCTCCACCCCGCCGTCCGGCTGCAGCCTCAGAGTCGCCTCGAGCTCGGCGTCGGCGAGGCGCCGGGGCAAGGCTTCGACCTCGTCGAAGAATGCACTCAGCCCCTCCGTGAGCTCGGCCCGAAGCCAAGCCTCCAGGATGGGCTCGGCCACCGGCCTCAGCCAGCCGAGCTCGGCGGGCCACAGCCCGCGAAAGGGATGGGCCTCGGGCGCCGCGTCCGGAACCTGGAGGGCCGGGCGCAGGTCGAGGCCATAGCCGAGAGGCCAGGGCCCAAGCCAAGGGGGCGGCGCCAGGGCCGGCGGGGGCGCCGCCGTCGCGCCGCCCTCCGGGGCTTCACCTCCGCAGGCGACGGAGACAGTGGTGAGGAGGAGCAGCGCCCTCGGTCCGATGGATCTCATGGTGTGGCGAGCATGGGCGGCCGCCGCCGCTTCGCCCATCCGTCAGTCGACCGATGCCGCGTCGATGATGGTCACGCTCCCATCGGCGTACGGAAGGCGCGCTCGAGCCGGCGCTCGTCTTCCAAATGGCCGAGCAGCCAGCGCCCCAGGGGGGTGAGGGTCGACAGGAGCGCCCGCCAGGTGGGCCCGGTCCCGAGCACCAGATTCACCATCGGCACCTTGTAGGCGCCGAGGTGCCGCTTGGTTCGGTAGCTCGTGGGCTCCAGGCTCAGCTCCTCCGCTCCGGGCAGCCCCAAAGCGTCCTCGATCGCGTGGTAGAGGAGCGCAAAGTAGACCCGGTCCTTGTGGTGATAGTCCGGCGAAACGCCCAGGCGCCCGGTGTGCACCATGCGACCGTCCTCGAAGTTGACGACGAAGCCGATCAGTTCGCCGTCGGGCGCGAAGGCGCCGAACAGGCGCACGGCCTCACCCTGGCTCGTCAGCTCTCGGAAGTAGTCCAAGTTGTAGGGGACCCAGTGCACCTTCGCTCGATCGAAGAAGGTCCGGTAGGCCTCGTAGAGCTCTTCCGCGTGCGGCGCCGAATCACGGATCCGCTCGATGCGGTGACCGGCCCGTCGAAACTTCCGGCCGTTTCGGCGAATGCCGCTCCGGTCTCCCTGGGGGAGGCCGGCCAGGTGGGCTTCGAAGTCTTCCGGCGACAAGTCCACCCGCGTATCGGGGAAGCTGGTCAAGTCTACGAAGCCCGCCTCGCGCCAGGCTTCGAGGTGTGGACTGTCGGGAGAGACGTTCGGGAGTACACACAGCTCCAGCCCCATGTCCTTGGCCGCCTCCATCGCCTGGGCTCGGACGCGCGTCGGATCGTGCCCCGAAAGAAAATGGGTCTGGTCGTAGCGCTCGAAGGGCGTCCCCAAGAACAGGGCCGGCGGTGCGGCCAGCTCGCGTCGTACCCAGAGCGCGACCTCCGCGAGGCGGCGGGTGAGACTCTTGGGCGCCAGCGCCTCCACCACCGCCACTGGCGCCACGAAGGAGGGCAGATCGAGCCGTTCTCGGGACAGCTCGAGCTCCGGATGGGTTCGCCCGACCCAGTCGACGTGGGCATCCTCGTCGAGAAGGTGCACTATTACGATACGCCGGCGCGCTGGAAGGTGTCGTCCACGATGGACTTCGCCTCGTCCAGGATGCGCTGCAGGTGATCCTCGCCCTCGAAGCTCTCGCCGTAGATCTTGTAGACGTCCTCGGTCCCCGAGGGGCGGGCCGCGAACCACCCTTGCTCGGTCTCGACCTTCAGACCTCCGATCGCTTCGTCGTTGCCGGGGGCTCGGGTCAAAATACGGACGATCCGATGACCGGCCAGCTGATCGGCTACCACGTCTTCTGGGCCGAGCTCCCGGAGCACTTTTTTTTGAGCCCGGCTGGCCGGGGCATCGATCCGGCGGTAGGCCGGGGCGCCCAGCCGATCGGTGAGGGCGCGGTGGACCTCGTCGAGGTCGCGCCCCTTGACCGCCGCGATCTCCGCCGCCAGGAGCGCGACCACGATGCCATCCTTGTCGGTGGTCCAAGGCTGGCCGTCCAGGGTCGCTACCGTCGCCCCCGCGCTCTCCTCGCCGGCGAAGCCTGCCTTGCCCTCGACGAGCAGGGGGACGAACCACTTGAAGCCAACCGGTACCTCGATGACGCTCCGGCCCCTCGCTTCGGCCGCTCGACGGACGAGAGCGCTCGTCACCACCGTTTGACCAGCGCCCATCGAGGCGGGCCATGCATCTCTGGATTCGAAGAGGTGATCGACCAGAATGGCGAGGAAGTGGTTGGGATTGAACAGTCCTCGACCCGGAGTCACGATCCCGTGGCGGTCGGCATCGGTGTCGTTGCCGAAGCTGACGGCGAATTGATCTTTGGCCTGGACCAGGTTCGCCATGGCGTAGGGGGAGCTGCAGTCCATGCGGATCTTCCCGTCGCCGTCGAGGGTCATGAAGCGGAAGGTGCCGTCGACGCGAGGATTGACGACCCTGAGATCGAGGCGGTGGGCCTCGGCGACGCGGTCCCAGACCGCCACCGCGCTTCCGCCCAAAGGGTCGGCCCCGAGCTTCAGTCCCGCCCTCCGGATGGCGTCCATCTTCACCACCCGGGTCAGGGCCTCGACGTAGGGACCGACGAAGTCGAAGCGCTGGACCGCTCGCCAGGCCCGGCCGAAGGGGACGCCGCTCGGGGGGGCCCCGAGGAGCTCGTTGGCCCGGGCCTCGATGGCGGCGCTGAAGCTGGACTCGGAGGGGCCACCGTGTGGCGGGTTGTACTTGATGCCGCCGTCGGAGGGCGGGTTGTGGGAGGGCGTGATGATCAGGCCGTCGGCCGGCGCGGCGTGCCGCCCGTTGTGCTCGAGGAGCGCCCGGGAGACGAGGGGCGTGGGGACATAGGCCTCGGTGGAGAGGACCGGGACGTCGTTGCCGACCAGAACTTCGATCGCCGTCCGCCAGGCTGGCTCGGACAGGGCGTGGGTGTCCTTGCCCACGAACATGGGGCCCGAGATCGAGTGCTTGGCCCGGACGTCGCAGACCGCCTGCACGATGGCTCGCAAGTGGGCTTGGTTGAAGCGATGGTCGAGGGCCGATCCCCGGTGACCCGAGGTGCCGAAATGGACTCGGTGGTCGACCTCGGCCGGGTCGGGCTGAAGCGTATAGTAGTCGCTGACCAGGCGAGGGAGGTCGACCAGCACCTCGTCGGGGGCGGGGCGGCCGGCGCCGGGATGAATCGACATCGGTCTAAGCCGCCGTCCGAGACTCGAGCTCTCGGGCGAGCTGAATGTAGGACTGAGAGCCGCGGGACGCGAGGTCGTAGAGCAAGCAGGGTTGGCCGAAGGAGGGCGCCTCGGAGAGGCGGATGTTTCGGGGGATCATGGTCTCGAAGACTTTCTCCGCGAAGTAGCCCCGAACCTCGGACACGACCTGGCGCGACAGGTTGTTCCGCGGATCGTACATGGTGAAGAGGATGCCCTCGATCGCCAGGTCGGTGTTGAGGCTCTCCTGAACGAGACGGATCGTCTCCATCAGCTTCGAGAGACCCTCCATCGCGTAGTACTCGGTCTGAACCGGCACGAGGACCGATTGGGCGGCGGTCAGCCCGTTGATGGTGAGCATGTCCAAGGAGGGCGGGCAGTCGATGACGATGTAGTCGTATCGGCTGCGCAGGGGCTCCAGGATCTGGCGCAGACGCTGCTGGCCGTTCTCGAACTGGGCGAGCTCCAGCGCGGCCCCCGCTAGGTCACGGTGGGCGGGCGCGACCTGAAGGCGCTCCAGCGCGGTGTTCTGGATGATCGAGTCGATCGGTTGCTCGTCGACCAAGACCTGATAGATGCCCTCATCGAGCTCGTGGATCGGGACCCCCAGGCCGCTCGAGGCGTTGCCCTGAGGATCGATGTCCACGATCAGGATCCGGCGGCCGTCCGCCGCGAGGGAGGCGCCGAGATTGACCGCAGTGGTCGTTTTTCCGACGCCGCCCTTCTGGTTGGCGATAGCCATGACCCTTCCCATCGTCGTGAACCGGCGAGGTAGCACGCGCTCTCCGAAGCGGGCAACGGCTTGACAGGCCCGTCCGCGCCTCGCTAGTGCCCGCTGCAAGAAATGACGCGGCGCGGTATACGGCGTTTCGCTGGTCCCGAGAGTCCGTCTGTTGGAGGAAGATATCAGTGAAGATCCTAGTGACCGTCAAACGCGTCACCGACTACGAGCGGAAGGCCAAGATCACGCCCGACGGCTCGGCGCTGGTGACGGAAGGCATGAACTACGTCCCCAACCCCTTCGACGAGATCGCCGTCGAAGAGGCGCTTCGCCTGGCCAAGGCCCACGGGGGGGATGTCGTCGTGGTCAGCATCGGGCCCAAGGACGCGATCCAGCAGATCCGTCAGGGGCTCGCGATGGGCGCCAACCGAGGCATCCTGGTCGAGGGCGAGGACGTCGACCCCGACGGCGTGGCCCGCATCCTCCAGAAGATCATCGCCGACGAATCCCCTGACCTGGTCGTGATGGGAAAGCAGGACACCGACAACGACGCCAATCAGGTCGGGCAGCTCTTGGCGGGCTACCTCGACTGGCCCCAGGCGACCTTCGCCTCCAAGAAAGAGGGCCTCGACTCGGAAGAGGAGAAGAAGCAGGTCCCGGGGGTGGTCATCGAAGACGGCAAGGCGACCGTGATCCGAGAGGTGGACGGCGGCTTGGAGACCCTGCAGGTCCAGCTCCCCGCCATCATCACCACCGATCTGCGGCTGAATCACCCTCGCTTCGCCTCCCTCCCCGGGATCATGAAGGCGAAGAAGAAAGAGGTGAAAGAGCTCGACCTCGATGGGATCGGCGTCGACGTGAGCCCCAAGGTCCGGATCCTCGAGTACCAGGAGCCGGCCGGGCGCCAGGCCGGGGTCACCGTCGCCGACGTGGATCAGCTCATCGAAAAGCTGAAAAACGAAGCCAAGGTGCTCTGAAGGAGAACGAACATGAGCAACATCCTCGTCATCGCAGAAATCTCTGACGGCGAGCTGAAGCGGGCCACCCTGACCTGCGTCGGCTTTGCCCGCCAAGCCGCCGAGCGCACCGGAGGCGAGGTCCAGGGCCTGGTCATCGGCAAAGACGTCGGGGCCCAGGCAGAAGCCCTCGCCAAGTACGTGTCCAAGGTCCACGTGGCCGACGACGCGGCCTTCGAGAAGCCCCTCGCCGAGACCTTCGCCAAGGCCATCGTCGCCGGGACGAAGGCGGCCGGAGCTCAGGTGGTGTGCATGGCCGCCACCGCCCACGGCAAGGACCTCATGCCCCGAGCCGCCGCTCTCCTCGGGGCCGGCATGGCCTCGGACGTGACCGGCTTCGGCAAGGAAGGGATGCAGCTGCAGCGCCCCATCCAGGCCGGCAACATCATCGCCACCGTAGAGCTGACCACCGACACCAAGGTCGTCACCACGCGACCCACCGAGTTCGAGCCGGCCGAAGAGACCGGGAGCACGGGGACGGTCGAGGCCCTCAGCGTCGAGGTCGGCACGCCGAAGACCACCTTCGTCGACTTCGAAGGAGTCCAGTCCGAGCGTCCCGAGCTCGCCGACGCCACCGTGGTCGTCTCCGGAGGCCGCGGTTTGAAGGAGTCCGGCAACTTTCCGAAGCTCATCGAGCCCCTGGCCGACAAGCTCAACGCCGCCATCGGCGCAAGCCGGGCGGTGGTCGACGCGGGCTGGGTCCCCAACGACATGCAGGTCGGCCAGACCGGCAAGGTCGTCGCGCCAAACCTCTACATCGCGGTCGGCATCTCGGGAGCCATCCAGCACTTGGCCGGCATGAAGGGCTCGAAGACCATCGTCGCCATCAACAAGGATCCGGAGGCGCCGATCTTTCAGATCGCCGACTACGGTCTGGTGGAGGATCTCTTCAAGGTCGTCCCCGAACTGACCGACAAGATCTGAAGGGTCGTCCTTGAGGACCGAGATCCTCGTGTCCCGCGGCCCGGGAGAGATTCGGGTCGCGGTGCTCGAAGAGGGGCGTCTGGTCGAGTTCGACCTCGAACGCGCCGACGCGAGGAGCGCCGTCGGCAACATCTATCGCGGCAAGGTCACCCGGGTTCTTCCCGGGATGCAGGCCGCCTTCGTCGACATTGGCCTGAAGCGGGCCGCCTTTTTGTACGTGGACGACGTCGCCCGGCCCGGCGTCGAGGTCGAAGAGGACGAGGAGGAGCCAAGGGGGGTGCCCCGAGACCGGCCTCCGATCCAAGAGCTTCTCCGGTCGGGCCAAGAGGTCGTGGTCCAGGTGCGAAAAGCCGCCCTGGGGACGAAAGGCGCCCGGGTCACCAACTACGTGACCCTGCCCGGCCGCTACGTCGTCTACCTGCCGACCCTGGACCGGGTCGGCATCTCGCGAAAGATCTCGAGCGAGTCCGAGCGCAAGCGCCTGAAGGCCGTCATCGACGAGCATCGCCTGCAGGGGGAAGGGGGCTTCATTGCCCGGACCGTTTGCGAGGGGCTGGCCCCAGAGGTCATGGCTCGCGACATGGATTTCGTCCGCAGCCTCTGGACCAAGGTGACCAACCGGGCCGGGGCGCACACGCCGCCCGCGCTCCTCCTCGCAGACCTCGACCTGGTGTCGAGGACGGCCCGAGATCTGCTGACCGAGGAGACGGAGATGCTGTGCGACGACCTCGCTGACGTCGAGCGGGTGCAGAGCCTGATGGCCGACCACGCCCCCGAGCTCGTGGACGGGGTGCGCCTGCACGAGGGTCCGGATCCGCTGTTCGAATCCCGCGGCGTGGAGAGCGCGCTTGCCGCCGCCCAGGCCCGCTCGGTTCCTCTGCGCAGCGGCGGCTCCATCGTAATCGACGAAGCCGAGGCTCTCACCGCCATCGACGTGAACACGGGACGCTACGTCGGCAAGAAGGACCTGGAGCAGACGCTCCTCAGAACCAACCTGGAGGCGGCACCGGTGGTGGCGGAGCAGATCCGCCTCCGCAACCTGGGTGGCATCATCATCGTCGACTTCATCGACATGCAGGACCCGGAGTCTCGAGCCCGGGTCTTCGAGGCCTTCTCGACCGCGCTGGAGCGGGACCGAACCAAGAACAACGTCCTGCCGATGAGCGCATTCGGCTTGGTGGAGCTCACTCGGAAGCGCGTGCGCCCCTCGCTTTCCAGCCGGCTCCATGACGGCTGTCCCTATTGTGAGGGGCGGGGCTCGGTGCGCTCGACCCAGACCATGGTGCTGTCCATCCTGCGGCGCCTGCGCGACGCCGGCCCGGGTCCCGGCGATCTGCTGGTGAGCGCCATGCCCGACGTCGCCCAGGCGCTCAGCGACTCCCTGGAGCTGGCGGCGCTGGAAAAAGAGTTGGGCCGAAGCATTCACGTCGAGGCCCGTTCGGACTATCACCGAGAGGTCTTCCATCTGACCTCCCGATGATCCTTCGCCTCCTCATCGCGCTACTGGCCGCGGCCTACCCTAGCCTGGGGTGGGCGCAGGTCCCGGTCGACCCCTTCGACCAGGCCCTCGTCCAGCCGGATCAGATCATCGAGTCCATCGACGTGCGGGGCAACCTGCGCACCGCCGAGGGCGTCATCCGCCGGCGCATCCTCCTCGGTGAGGGCGACCTCGTGGACGACCGGCTGGTCCAAGCCTCCCGGCTTCGCCTCCTCGGCACCGGCTTCTTCTCCGAAGTCGACTTCAGCCTGGAGCGAGGCTCTAGGCGAGGACGGGTCATCTTGGTGGTGGATGTGGAGGAGCGGAACACCATCGTGGTCGACCGGCTCTATCTCGGTACGTCGCCGGTGAGCCGCTTCTTCGGCGGCCTCGGCGTCGCCGACGGAAACTTTCTGGGCCGTGGCGTCACGGTGGGCGGCACCTTCGCGGTGGGGGAAGATCGGCAGGCGGTCGAGGCTCGCACTTTTCTCCCCTCTTTGGCCGACACCGCCCTCCAGCTGTCCGCCTCCTTCATCTTCCTGCGGGGCGCGGAGCTCCTGGACGCAGCGCAGGACGACGGCTTTCAGCTTCGCTACCGCCGAGTGGGTGGCACCTTCGGCGTGGGGATCGGCGTCGGCCCCGCCCAGCGGGTTTCGCTGATCTACCGGCTGGAGGCGGTCAACGCCGATCGGCTCCCCAATCTCGACCCGGCGGTGCTGCGGCAGGCGCCATCCATTCAGTTCGACGAGAGCGTGGTCTCGACCATCCGCTTCGGCTACGAGCGCGACACCCGCGACGACCCATTCGTCCCCACCTCGGGCGAACAGCTCAGCTTTGGGATCGAGCTCGGGACCTCGCTCCTCGGCTCCGACTACGAATTCAGCAAGTACACCGGCTCGGGGTCGATCGCGCTCGAGCCCTTCCCCGCCCACAGCTTGGTGTTCAGAGGCGAAGCAGGCCTCATCCAGGGTGAGGCGCCCTTCTTCGACCAGTTCTTCATCGGCGACCACACCTACTTCGCCTTCGGTCGCGACTCTCTGCCTCGCGCGGTGCAGCTGAACTTCTCGGAGGCGAACGACTACGACGACCTTCTGATCGGCGGCGGGCTCGAGTACGCCATCCCTCTTCACCGCGGTCGGCGCGGCATCTACCGAATCTATCTGTATGGGGGAGTAGAGGCCGTCGTGACCGCCTCTCTCGACGAGATCCAAGAGGACCCCAGCGGGCGAAGCACCGGCGGCTTCTTTCCGATGTCCTTCGACGTCGGCCTGAAGATGGACACCTACCTCGGGGCCTTCACGATCTCGAGCGCCTACATCGCCGAGCTCTTTCTGTGAGGCGGGCCTGGCTTCTGTACGCCGGGCTCCTGTGGGCGACCCCGGCCTGGGCCCAAGAGCCGGCGCCTCTGGCCGTCGAAGTCATGGAGGGGGCCACGCCGCAAGTCCGCTTCGACGTCACCAACGCCTTCACGGAGGAGTTTCGCCGCCGCTTCCTAGGTGGGATCACGGGCCGGGTGCGCATACGGGCCTTCCTCTTGGACGACCAGCGGCGAGAGATCGCCGAAGCGGAGCGCACCTGCGAGATGCGCTTCGATGTGTGGGACGAGATCGTGCGGGTGCGGATCCAAGACGGAGCCGAGGTCCAGCGCGAGATGGTCCGGCTCGTCGACGCCGCGTTCCGGCGCTGCGGGCGGGTCGTGATTCCCCTGGGGCGGCCGGCCGACTATCGCCGCGGCCCACGGCTCCTGGTCGAGGTCGCCCTCAACCCCGTGTCGGAGGAGCTCCTCGAACGAACTCGCGAGTTCATGTCCAATCCGGGCCTCTCCGGAGGCGGCCGCAGTATCTTCAGCGCCATCGCGCGCCTGTTTCGCTCGAAGGCCTCGGCATCCGGAGAGGTCTTCCTCTTCGCAAGCTCTCGCCTTTCTCTTCCGGAGGAATCATGAGGCTACTCTCCCGCTTCGAGGCGCGGATCGTCCTCGCCATCCTGCTCCCGGCCGTCGGCCCCATCATGGCTTCGGTCATCTTCATCCCCCAGCTCATTCAGGCTCGCTTCGCCGAGCAATCGAACCTGACCGTCCGCCAAGAGCTGGAGCGTCACGTGGTCCTCTACGGCGAGTTCTTCGAGGCCAAGAAGGACGAATTCGCCGCCGAGGCCCGATCCATCGGCCGAGACCAGCGCCTGATCGAGGCCGCCCGAACCGGCGAGGCGAAGCGACTGCGCGACCGAATGGCGGCCGTGCTGGAGAGCCACCCCGCGATCGGCGCCATGAGCGTGTACGCCCCCTGGGGGGAGCCCCTGGCGCGGCTGGAGGGACGACCCCTCCTCGACGCCCGGCCCAAGACCATCGTCGTGCCCCTCGGATTGGGCGACGCACCGAGGCTGGAGATCGTCTTCGGGCTCGATGGCCAGTACTTCGAGGACCGGCGCCGAGCCGAAGAGGTCGCGCTCTTGTACGAGACTTCGCTCGAGACCTTCTCCCAGCGCTTCTCCGAGAAGAGTCGGACCTACTACGCGATCCTCGGCTTCGTGGCCGTCGCCGCCCTCCTCCTCGGCTACTTGATCGCACGCGGCGTCACCCGACGGGTCCAGCAGCTCGCGCTCGGCACCGAGCGGGCGGCCCGAGGCGAGCTCGACTTCGTGGTCCCCGTCGAAGGCAACGATGAGATCACCGGCCTCGCTCGGCGCTTCAACCGAATGCTGAGAGCGGTCCGGAACGCCCAGCGTCGGATCATCGACCTGGAGAAGATCTCGAGCTGGCAGGACTTCGCTCGGCGGCTCGCCCACGAGATCAAGAATCCACTCACGCCGATCCGGCTTTCGGTACAGGAGCTTCGCCGGCGTTCCGAGCCCAGCGACGAAGTGCAGCGACGCTTGATCGAGGACGTGTCCGACGTGATCGAAGACGAGACGGAGCGGCTGACTCGGTTGGTGAACGAGTTCAGTCAGTTCGCGCGCCTCCCCGACGGGGCGCCCGAGGTGACGGACATGACGGCGCTCGTGCAGGATTTTTTGCGGGCGTACAACGGCTTCGAGGATCGGGTCGAGTTCGAAGGGGGCGAGGGAGGCCAAGCCCTCGTCGACCGGGACCAGATCATCCAGGTGCTCCACAATCTGGTCATCAACGGGCTTCAGGCCAGCCCGAAGGAGACCCGCCTCCGGCTCGGGCTCCGCCTCAGAGGATCGTGGATCGAGCTCACGATCGAGGATCGTGGACCCGGCATCGACGCGGACAGCGTCCACAAGATCTTCGAGCCCTACTTCACGACCAAGACCCAAGGGACGGGACTCGGGCTGGCGATCGCCAAAAAGATCATCTTGCAGCACGAAGGGAGCATTCACGTGGAGCCGGGGACCGAGGGGGGAGCGCGCTTCGTCGTTCGACTCCCCGCCGCATGACTGATATGCGCCGCGCGTGCGCTTCGGAATCGTCCCCCTCCTGCTCGCTTCCGCCTGCGCAGGCTCCTCGGCCAGCGCGCCGACACCTCGGTCCAGGGCGCCTCGACCAGGGCCCACTCCGGCCACGGTGAATCCGCCTCGGAGCCCGTCCCTTCGAGCCCGGACCCCGGACGCCCTCATGGAGGGCGCCATCCGCTCTGCTCGCCAAGGAGAGCTGAAGCGCGCCGTCGAGCTGGCTCGGCAGGCAACAGACGCGGATCCGAACCGGGAAGACGCCTACCTCCTCATCGGGTCCAGCTGCGAACAGCTCCAAGACCTCGCGTGCGCCCGCGCGGCCTACGACCGCGGCCTCGAGGCCCTTCCGAGGTCGGCGGAGCTGCTGAGAGAACGAGGCTTGCTCCGACTACAGCGCGACGACGTCTCGGGCGCGGTGGAAGACCTGGAGCGGGCGGTCGAAATCGCCCCCGAGGCCGAGGCCCAGATAGACCTCGCCTTCGCCTATCTGTTCGCGGACGCACCCGAGCAAGCCCTGGAGCTGTCGGCGCGCTCGGTCGAAGGGGACCGGGACTGCTTCCTCTGCTGGATGGGCCGCGGCGAGATCCTAACCCGCCTCGACCGACCCGGCGAGGCGGTCGAAGCCTATCGAAACGCCCACGACCTTCAGCCCGACGACATGGACGCGCGCTCCGGCCTTGCGGGGGCCCTCTTCCGGGACGGTCAGGCCCAGGCCGCCCACGAGCTGTTCGAAGAGCTGGTGGCCGCAGATCCGGAGGACGGCCGCCTCCGCGTTCAGGCCGCCCAGGCGGCGATGGCCGTCTCGGCTCCCGAACGGGCAGTGGAGCACTTGGAGTACTTGAGCCGAGCCAATCCACAGGACGTGGCTCTGTTCGAGTATCTGCTGAAGGCGCAAAAGGCGGCCGGGGACACCGAGGGCGCGGAGGTCACGCGCGCTCGTTTGGAGAGCCTGAAGAGCGAGTAGGCTCAGCGGACGGGGCTGGCCTTGAGGGCCGCCTTGCCCGCCTTCTCGTAGACCTGAAAGCGAACGGTCTTGCAGCCGTACTTCTGAACCAGCTGGTCCCGGTTCTTTTGAAGCTTCCGCTCGAACTTTTCGAACACGAGGTCGGCGGTAGGTTCTCCGAAACGCCGGCGGAGGTGAATGAACTTCTGAAAGACTTCCCGATGGTGGCTCCGCTCCTCGTCTTCGGACTCGGGCTCGGGCTCGGGGCCGAGCTGGGCGTCGAGGGCCTGAGCCAGTAGGTCTTCGGGTACCGAGGCGACGACGGTGGACTGATGGGGCGAGTGGGCGACTTGGGTCGCGTCACGCAGGCGGTCGTCTTCTCTCTCGCTAGGCATCCCGGCCGCTCGCCCGAGCTCGGAGGGCGGCGGGTCCGCCAACGAGAGGTCGGCGGTGCTGAGGGACATGGGAGAGCCGCCTCGGATGTCGTTGGCGGAGCGCCGCGCGGCGGGCTGCTCGGTGAGGGAGTCGAGAGCCGCCGCCACCGAGCCCTCGTCGCCTTCGAAGGCGGCCGCCTGGGCCGGAGGCTCTTCGGGAGGCAGGTCTTCGGGGATGGCAGCGGGCGGCGGAGCACCGGAGGGAAGTGCTTGAATGTCGGCCGAGCCGAGGCCAGGCCCGCTGGAGAAGGCTTCGGGCGCCAAAGGCCCGGACGCGTCGCGGGATAGATTGACCGGAGCCGGCTCGGCGTAGCTGCTGCCCGACGACGAGGGCTCCGGCGCCCGAAGATCGATCGAGCTCGCCGCCGAACCGTAGCCCCGGGGGGGTATCTTTTGCACCGTCATATTGATCAGCCGAACGAGCCGGCGAAAGGGCTGACTGACTTTGCGCTCGGGGAGCTCGGCACCGCCCCGACCCATCTGGAGCTCGCTCAGGTGGCTCTCGATGACGCCCAGCGGATGAACGAAGGTGCGCGAGTTGATGAGGCCGATCAAGATGGCCAGCATGAGGCTGGCCGCCATGGCGCCCAACACCGTGAGCTGGCGAGGGGCCAGCCCGCGGAGGCGGTCCCCTGAGTGGACCGAGACCTGAAGGCCGACCCTCGGGTCACCCTGCCAGTTCATGCTGGCGGTGGAGTAGGCGTGGACCTTGTGGTCGAAGAGGAGAGGCAGGAAGGGGAGCTCGGCGGGGGAGGACAGATCGGGCCGGCCGAAGTGGCCGGCGCCGTCTTCGGTCGCGAGAGCCGCTTCCATCTCGGACCTGGCTTCCGGCCCGAGGGTCGTCTCGCTCACGGCCCCGTCGAGGAGCAAGCTCAGGTCGGCGCCTGTCCCGCTCGCCAGATCCTTCAGCCAGGCGGCGTCGATGGGACGGCCGATGAATACGGCTCCGTTGGCTCGCGTATCGACCGGAACCGGAGAGGCAGCGACGAAGTGGGCGCCGTCCTCGTCGCTCCAGACGGTATCGAGGGAGATGCCGCGCTGGGTGACGACAAAGCTCGGGCGGCCGCGGATCGACTCGGCCGCTGGTGCGCCCTCGCCCACCGAGCTCAGGATCCGCCCCGCCGGGTCGACGTAACAGGCGAAGCCGTCTTCCCCCAGGGCTGCCCGCAGGATGGCCTTCACGCCGGGGCCCGGAGCCTCGCGTCCGGCCTGCCCCAAGTCCGAGGCACGGCTGACCCGCCGGGCCACCTGAGTGACCTCGGCCAAGGATTCGTGAGCCCGCAGCCTCAGCTGGCTCGAGAGGGTGTCCTTGGCCAGCTGCGCCGCCCGCTCGCCCACCTCCCGGGCACGGGAGAGCTCGGCGCCCGTATCCAGGTACAGCGCCGCCCCGAAGGGCAGGATGATGCACAGGATGATCAAGAGCGCATGGCGGACCCAGAACATCATGGCGGGCTCGCCTCTCGACGCACGAAGGGCTTCAGCTCGACCGGTCGATCTGCGACCGTCACCGCCCGCCGCTCGATGATGCCGTTGCGCCCGATCCAGAGGAGCTCGTAGCTGCCCTGGGGCGCGCTCATCGAAAAGCGGCCGTCTGGGGTCGGAAGCGCGGCTACGCCGACTTCACCCACGAAGACCGAGGCTCGCACCCACGGCTCTTGTACCACCCGGATCGCCTTCAAGGTCGAGCCGGCGCTGGACGCGGCGCAGGTCCATTCGACCGACTGGCCGCTCTCGACTGGACCCAGTCGCTGGTCGCCAACCTCGATCTCCACCGTCTCGTCTTCCTGGTTGAGGAAGCTGAGCCGCTCGTCCACCGCGCAGGACACGATCTCGGGGGTGATCCGAGCTCCGCTGAGCCGCAGCTGGACCGGGTCTGCGGGCGGTTGGATGGGAAGCGACTCCACCACCTGCAGGAACAGCGCCGACGCCGGACCTCGGCGCTCGAAGGCAGGCGCTGGCGCGGTGACGGGCAGACGCACATAGCCCGGCGGCTTCGGCGTGTCGGCCTCCACCCAAGGTCGAGGGGAAACATCCACGCTCCCTGCTACCGTCGCCGCGCTGGCCGGGCTGGTTAGCCCGAAAAGTGCGCTGATTATGAGATACTTACGCATCTCGCTGCCCTTCGGTTACTGGCAGCTTCCGGACAGGCTGTCAAACTTGCGATCCGCGCCCCAAATCACCGCCGCTGGCGTGTGGCTGTTGGCCATGACGGCGAGCTTCTGCCTCGACGATCCTCGGCGACGCTTCATGGGGCAGCTGCTGTGCATGGCGCTGGCCGGCGTGGCTTGGCTCGTTCTGCTGCGGCAGCCCCCACGCTGGGCGCCGTGGCTGGGTCTTCTGCCCCATGGGCTGGCCATCTTCGCGGCGCCGGCCTTTTCGGAGGACGTCTTTCGCTACATCTACGAAGGCCGGGCGGTGTGGACCATGGGTCCCGCCTTCCCCTTCGCGGTCTCGCCAGCCGATGCGCCCGCGGCCGGTGTCCCGGGCCCGCTGCTGGACGAGGCTTGGCTGCGCATCAACCACCCCGAGCTGCCGACCCTGTACCCGCCGGGAGCCCAGCTCGCCTTCGCGCTGGCGGCGATGAGCCCGATCGGGCCTCTCTTTACGCTCAAGAGTCTCAACGCGGGCGCCGCTCTGGGCGCGGCCGTCCTGCTGGAGCGACGAGGCTGGCACGGCTGGGTGTGGGTCTGGCTGTGCCCGCTCGTCGTCATCGAGGGCGTCCGCGAGGTCCACGTCGACGGCCTGACCCTGCTGTTCGGAGCCTGGGCCGCCTCGGCCTGGCGATGCGACCGACCGCTCCGTGGCCACGCCGGCTTCGCGCTCTCGGCTCTCTGCAAGGTCGCGGGAGGCCTAGGCCTGGTGGTCGGCGGGCGTCGAGATCCGCGGGGACTGGGACTCGGCCTGGCGGTCGCGCTCCTGATGGCGTGGCCGGTCTTCGTGCTGGGCCTGGAGGGAGCCCGAGGCGGCCTCGCCTATGCGGGCCGCTGGCAGGGCGGCGAGGGCGTCTACGGCTTGTTCGAGCTCGGCGCTCGAGCCCTGCTCGGCGGCGACTGGGCCCGGCTGGGCGGTCTCACCGTGACCGCGCAGCAGCTGGCCCGGGCCGCGGTGGCGACGGTCTTCGGCTTGGCGATGAGCCTGCGACTGCGACGCCGCCCGTCGCCGGCCGAGGTGCCCGTCTGGACCGGCCAGCTGCTGATCGCGGCCCTGCTGCTCTCACCGACCCTCCATCCTTGGTACCTGCTCGGCATCTTGCCCTTCGCAGCCGCTGGCGCCTGGCCGGCGTGCGCCGCGCTGCTGTGTGCATTGGCGCCGGCGCTCCATTACCCGAGCTGGGTCGCGCTTCACACGGGGGTGTGGGAGCCGGCGCTGTGGCCTCGGCTCTTGGTGCATGGGGCGGCAGGAGCCGCTCTTCTCGGGCTGTGGTGGCGAAATCGAGAGCAGAGGCGGGTAACGCGTTGACGCATCGGTGATTAAGGGGCCTGTTCCCCCGCATGCGTACTCTGTGTTCGCTGGCCGCGCTCCTCACGACGTCCGCGGCCGCCCAGGACAAGGCAGCGGAGGCGAAGCCTCCTGCTCCGAGCGAAGACACGACCACCGTCCTCGTCGTCCCCTACCAGCCCATCTACCGGAGCGCCCGGCAGTCCAAAGCCAACACCGCGACCGAGTACCTGAACCGCGAGCTCGACACCAAGGAGACCGTCGAGGTCCTGCGGGCCGGCGTCGCCGTCGAGGGTCACAGCAAGCCCAGCCTCCAGGCCGTCGACCAGGCCCTGGAGGCCGCGAACAGCGCCGAGCAGGCTCACCGTATCGAAGAGGCCATCGGCCACCGCCGGGCCGCCATCGAAGCCATGGCCGCCAACGCCTCGGCCCTCGACTCGGCCGAAGACTTCATCTTCGCCCACCACGAGCTCGCACGGGCGCTCTTCTGGGCGGCCCGAGACGACGAGGCCGAGAAGGTGCTCCGGGTCGCGGCCGGCATGGCGCCCAACCTCGAGCTGCCCCCTCGGGAGTACTCGCGCCTGTATCGGGCGCGCTTTGCCGGCCTGAGAGACGAGCTGCGCGCTTCGCCCCGGGCCGAGCTGCTGGTCCGTTCGGTCATCCCGGGCGCCGAGATCACGATCGACGGCCGCGCCGCCGATACCGCGCCGGTGCGCCTGGTGAAGGTCCTGCCCGGCAAGCACATCATCGGCGCTCGAGCCGAAGGCGTGGATCGGTCTCGAATGGTGGTCGAGGTCGAGGACCAAGCCGAGGTGACGATCGGCTTCGGCAAGACGGTCGGCGGGTCCGCCATCGGCCGGGTCGCCGATGCCATCGCCGAGAACGCGCTCCCGGCGCCGGCCCTCGAGGCGGCGCGGCAGGCGGGCCGAGAGGCCAAGGCCGGCTACGTCGTGCTCGGCGGCTTGGCGAAGGACGTCGACCACTTCAACGTCCACACCTTCGTCCTCGACGTCGGGAGCGGGAAGGTGTCGAAGCTGGAGGTCACCCAGTTCGACCTCGACCTCCTGACCGCAGCCTCGGACGTCCTGCGAGTCGTGCTCGGCGTCGAGGAAGCCATCGAAGACTTCGATGGCACCCAGACCGAGGTGAAGACCATCGAGGCCCAGATTCGGCCGACCGAGGTCGTCAACGAGGTCGACGGCAGCCCGGACCTTGCCCAACGGACCGCCGACCGGAAGCCGAAGCAGGACAAGGACGGGAACCGTCCCATCAAGCCCCTCCGTCCTACCAACGACTTCGGCATCAAGGACTGAGTCTCGGGGACCGTGCCGTCCGACCCCGCCCCGCCCCTCGAGCTCCGGGGCGTCGTGAAGCGCTTCGGTGACTTCGTCGCCGTCTCCGACGTCACCCTGCGGGTGGAGGAGGGCGAGATCTTCGCCCTCCTCGGCCCCAACGGCGCCGGCAAGACGACCCTGATCTCCTGCGTCACCGGCCTCACCCGGGCGGACGAAGGGAGCCTCCGCGTCTTCGGCCACGACGTGGTGGAAGACTTCCGCCAAACCCGCCGAGACGTGGGTCTCGTGCCCCAGGAGGTCAACTTCGACCCCTTCTTCACTCCGAGGGAGAGCCTGATGATCCAGATGGGCTTGATGGGCGTGGCGCCCGACGCCCAGCGGGTCGACGAGCTCCTCCGAACCTTCGCCCTCTTCGACCATCGAGACGCCTACACCCGGACCCTCTCGGGTGGCATGAAACGGCGCCTGCTAGTAGCGAAGGCCCTCGTTCATGGTCCCCGACTCCTCTTCCTCGACGAGCCAACGGCGGGGGTGGACGTCGAGCTCCGGCAGGACCTTTGGACAGAGGTCGTACGGCTTCGAGAGCAGGGCACGACCATCATCTTGACCACCCACTATCTGGAGGAAGCCGAGGAGCTGAGCGATCGGATCGGGGTCCTGCGCGAGGGCGAGCTGATCATGGTCGAAGATCGAGACGCCCTCATGCAGCGCCACCGCTCCCACCGGGTCACGCTCCAGCTGGACCGGGAGCTGGAGGCGGTGCCGTCGGGCTTGGAGGGCGCCGCCGTTAGGGGCCGGACGCTGACCGCGCCTTTCGCAGGGACGGACAGTCTTCAACGCATCCTCGACGCGGTGAAGAAGTCGGCCGAGATCGTCGACATGCAGTTCGAGCAGACCTCTCTCGAGGACGTCTTCATGAGCTTGGTGTCCGACCGATGAATCGCATCGGCACCCAGACCCTCCTCCGGAAGGAGGTGCATCGCTTCTCGAAGGTATGGCTGCAGACCGTGCTCAGCCCGCTGGTGACCACCAGCCTCTACTTCTTGGTGTTTGGCGTCGCCCTCGGCGCGCGCCTCGACCAGATCCATGGCGTCCGCTACATCGAGTATGTCATCCCGGGACTGGTGATGCTGGCCATGATCAGCAACGCCTTCCTGAACTCATCCAGCAGCCTCTTTCAGAGCAAGGTCAACGGCACCAGCATCGACGTGATGGTGGCTCCGCTCGGGCCGTCGGAAATCCTGTTCGCCTACGTCACCGCTTCGGTGCTGCGGGGCCACGTGGTCGGCCTGATGGTGTGGTCGGTGGCTGCGCTCTTCGTGGGCCCCCACATCGAGCACCTGCTCTGGACCCTGTGCTTTAGCATCGTGGTGACGGTGATCTTCGGCGCCTTCGGCGTCACCGTCGCCACCTGGGCCCAGAAGTTCGACCACCTGGCCGTGGTGCCGAACTTCGTCCTCACGCCCCTCACCTTTTTGGGCGGCGTCTTCTACTCCGTCGACATGCTCCCCCATCCCTGGTCGATGGTGAGCCGCTTCAACCCTGTCTTCTACATGGTCGACGGCCTTCGCTATGGCATGCTCGGCATCAGCGACGTCAGCCCCGCCATCAGCTCGAGCATCCTCCTCGCCATCGCCCTCCTCATCCTCGCCCTCGCCCGTCGCGCCATCGCCGACGGCACCCGCCTGCGGCTCTGAGACCTCCTGCCGTCTCGACGTATGGGTGCTGTAGGGAGTTCGGGACCGACGCTGGTTGCTCATGGCGCCTCCCTTCGCTCTCGCCACCGCCGGCTTCGGACATCGTACCGACCTGGTCAGTCGCTTCGGGCGAGGGCGGCCCGGGCCTCCCCGTCGCGCGGACGGAGCTGGAGGACGCGACGCCAGCAGCTCTGAGCTCGCTCTTTGCTGCCTAGGTCCTGGTGGAGCCGCGCCGCCCACACCCAGCCTTCGGCCATGAGCGGCTCTTCGGCCAAGGCCTTCTCGATGACCTCCAGCGCTTCCTTCTTGGGGACGGCGCCGGCCCGAGCCTCGACCCAGGCGAGGCTGGCCCGGACCGGCGGCTCCGGATCGATCTCCAAGGCGCGCAGCAACAGCGGCGCCGCCTCTGCCCACTGGTCACCGTCGATCATCCGTAGCGCTCGCTGGTGCAGCTCTTCGGCGTCGGCGATCTGGCGAACGTCGGTGGTGAGTCCCCGGGCGCGCCGGTCGAGAAAGAGCTCATACTCCCTTCGACGTTCCGGCGTGCGGAGCGTCTCGTAGGCCACGTCGAGACGGCGCCGCAGCTCGCTCAGCCGGGCCCGACGCGGATCGAGCTCGCCGAAGGTCTCGGGTCGCCAGCGGACGGCGCGCTCGATGTAGCGAAGATCGAGGGCTTCGGGCGGGGTCTCGGGCGTAGCCCCGAGCAGCTGAAACAAGTCGAGACTCAATCCAACCTCGCTCATCTGATCGAGGGCCCGGGCGAGGTTGGGGGCGGTGGTCTCGGAGGCCTCCTCGACCGCAGCCCGGAGCCTGCATTCCTCGGCCGTCAAGGGCACGAAGGAGAGGAGCTCGAGGGTACTCGCGGCGTAGAGGCCGAGAATGGCTCCCGGCCGGGGTTTGGCCTTGATCAAGCTCCGAAACTCGACGCCATCTTCCAGCTCTGCAAGCTCTGGAAAGGCTGCTTGCAAAGGCTCCCACCATGCCTCGGGACCCGGTCCGAGCCGAAGAGGAACGTCCTCCCGACCCTGAAACCAGCGGAATGCGTCCGGGAGGGAGAGGAAGCGACGAACGCCGTCCAGGGCGAGGTCGGGCATCCCGAACTCTCCCCTGGGAACGCGGCCGGCAAAACCGTCCCCGAGGCTTAGGCGCCAGCGTCCGGAGACCATGCCGAACGCCCGGGGAAGCAGCCGCCCTGCCAGCACCAAATAGGCTCGGGCGAGCTCCGCTTCGTCGACCAGTCGAAGGTCGAGCAGGGCGCGTTGCATCGTCTTCGTGCCTCGGTCGACCATCTCTTGCACCCGAGCGCCGTCCTGTTCGGTCAGGCGGCCTCGCTCCAAGAGCAGACCGGCCACGTTCTCTCCTTCGGCGTTGGACTGCATGAAGCTGGGGCGGCCGCCCTGGACGTACACGCGCCGGTGGACGTCACCGCTCAGGAGATCGATGATCGCGCTCGCGCCGGCGACGTTGAGGCGAGCGAGCAGGAGGGGGAGAGGATGCTCCTCGAGAACGCCTTGGCGCGGGATGTCGAGGCTGCGCGTGCCGGCCCCCAGAGCCTCCATGAACCCGAGGTAGCAAAGCCTCGCCGCGGCGTCGAATCCGTCGCGATCAGTCGAGCTTCCAGGCGGCCTCTGGCAGCGCGACCGAGGTCGGCGCGGCCCCCCGCAGCCAAGCCACCGCCGCCATGCCCCGGACGGCGTCGGGGAGCTCGGCGAGCAGGGCTCGAACCCCCTCGCTGCGAAGGATGCGCAGTCCCTCCGGGTAGGGGAGCCGGCTGTCGGGTTCGACCACGACCTCGACTTCGCTGCGCTCCAGGCCCGCCGCCGCGCGGGCCCACGCCACCGCGTCGCCGAGCCCGCCGAGCTCGTCGACGAGCTCGCGTTCGAGGGCGTCCTTGCCCGACCATACCCGACCTTCGGCTACCTCGCGCACCTCGGCCTTGGACATCGAGCGTCCTCGGGCAACCGCGCTGAGGAAGCGGTCGTAGAGAAATTCCACTTGTCGTTCCACCGGTGCTCGGTCTTCGGGGTCGAGGGGGGAGAGAGCTGAACCTCCGCCGGCGTGATCGCCCCGCTCCTCGAGCTCGACCTCGATCCCGAGCCCGGACAGCAGTCGCGAAAAGGAGGCCCGAACGGAGAACACGCCGATCGAGCCGGTGATCGTGGTGGGCTCGGCAAAGATCCGTCGCGCCGGCGCAGCAACGAAGTAACCACCGCTCGCGGCCACGTCGCCGAAGCTGGCCACGGTAGGCTTGGCCGCCGCCAGCTGCTCCACCGCGCGGGCGATCCGCTCCGAAGCGATGGCTTCGCCGCCGGGGGAGTCCACGCGGAGAACGACCGCTGCCACCTGGCCGTCTTCCTTCAGTCGCTGCAGCAAGGGCACCAGCGTGTCGGCGCCGCTGGTCCCACCGAGTCCGAAGGGCAGCTTGCGGCTCTCTCCCCCGGTGATGGCGGCATCGATGGGCACCACCGCGATGCGCGCCGGCGCCGTCCAGTGGGGTCGGCTCGGCTCCAGATAGTCCTCGGCGTCGACGAGCCCGGCCCCCTCGAAGGTCTCTCGCACCCAGCCCTCCACCTCGTCGTCATGAAGCAGGGCATCGACCCAGCCCTCGTCCTGGGCCTGTGTTGCCGTGCTCGTCCCTTGGTCGATCCACGCTCGGACCTCCCGGAGGCTCTTCGCTCGGCCCTCGGCGATGCCCGCCACCAGGGTCTCGTAGCCCACGTCGAGCAGGGCGTCCCGGGCCTCTCGGGCCGGCTCGCTGGAGCCACTGCGGGTGAAAGTCTCGGGCGCGCTCTTGTACTCGCCCCGGCGCACGACCTCGAAGTCGACCCCGAGTCGATCGAGCCCCGCTCCCAGGTACAGCGACTGGGCGGCGATGCCGTCCACCGAGAGCACGCTCATGGGCAGGATCGCCACCTGGTCGCAAGCCGAGGCGACGTAGTAGCTTCGGTCGTCCGAGCCCGAGAGCACGCAGGCGATGGTCTTTCCCGCCGTCCGAGCTTTCAGGATGGCGCGGTGGATCTCGTGGGCTCGGCCCCAGCCCACGCCGAGACGCCCGATGCGCAGCAGCGCCCCGCCGACGTAGGCCGAGCTCGCCACCCGGTCGAGAAGCAGCTGGGCGCCGCCGTCGGCGCCAAAGCGAAAGCCGCCATCGAAGATCGAGAAGGTGGGTGCCGGCACCAGGTCGCCGCTGAAGTCGGCCACCAGAATGGTCCCGGTGCGCACCAGGCTCGGTCGCGGTCGCTCCCGCCCAACGACTTGGGCCGCGAAGGCCGCTCCGTCGACCTGATCGAAGACGGCGAACTCACTACCGAAGCGGCCGATGTCGAAGGCGATCTGTCCGTTGAAGTCCTCGAAGTCCCAGTCGGTCCCGAAGCCGAGGGTCACGCCGTCGATGGGCTCGATTTGTCCGAGGAAGCGGAGGTCCAGCGTGTCCCGATTTAGCGGAACGTCCTCGGCGATGCGCCACTGGGTCGAAAAGAGAAGCCGATCCGTCCACGGCCGGAGAGCGACGCCCAGATCCCAGGCCCGCTCGTCGAGCGCCTCGCCCAGGTCCTGCACTGCGAAGCCGAAGCCGAGATAATCGCCGGGCCGCCATTGAAGCCCAGCCCGCACGAATCCTTCCGCCTTGCCGACGCCGAAGTCGTCCCGGATCTCGACCGCGAGCCCGGCGCCGAAGCGTGCCTCGGCTCCACCCATCGCCACGCCGACCAGCCCCCGCTCGGCGGTGTCGCCGCGCCGCGCGTCGCTGAAGTCGTAGCCGCCCGAGAGGCTGAACATACCCCGCTGGCCCAGCAGATACAGGCCGCCCGAGTGCACGAGACCAATGTTGGGGCCGAGGGTCGGTCCCAAAGAAGAAGCGGGCTCGAATCCGTACAGACCTCGGACCTCGCTGCCATTCGCGAAGGCGGCACCGGCCGGGTTCGTGCGCAGGGACAGGCTGTCGGAGACGTCCGCCGTCAGCCGGGTGGGGATGGGGGTCGCGGCAAGGGCGAGCCCAGCGAACAGGGCGATGGACACCGCGCCTCAGTACACGGGCTTTTGCTCGGGGGCCACGCCTTCGCGGCTGGCCGCGGCGAGCAGGGTGCTGGAGCGGGTGGTGCCATCCGAGAGGTCCTCCCGGATCTGGTGAGCGAGGGCCTCCAGACTCTGCGCCTCGGCGATACGCTTCGCCTCCGTCTCCGCGCCGTCGATGACCTGCACCGCCACCCGCCCGTAGGCGTCCCATCCACCGGTGGCCCGCTCCTCTCCCGTCCGCAGAGCATCGATCACGTTCCACAGAGACATCGACTCCAGGGGCCGAGCCGGGACGTAGCCGAGCTCTTGGCTGGTCTCGATTCTGGCCTCCAAGAGCACGCCCTTTTCCACGAGAACCTCCAGCACCTGATGCGCGACCCGAGGTGGAACGTTCGCGTCGTCGATGAGCGCCTGGGAGGGAGCTGGTCCGTGCTCGGACGAGAAACGAACCGCGACGGCGAGGGTGACCTGGGCCGCCACCAGCTCGCGCTCGTACTGGGTGACGTGTCGGTCGGGCTCGTAGGTGCGTGCGCTCTGGACGGCGAAGGTCACCACCGCCCCGAGGAGGGCAACCGTCCAAGACACGAAGATCCAAACGATGAAGAGGGGGATGGAGGACAGCGACCCGTAGATGGCGGAGTACATGATCGCGTTGGCGGCGAAGGCGGCGTAGAGCTCCTGAGCCACGAGCCACAGGCCGCCGCCAACGACGCCGCCCACCAGAGAGGCCCGCCATCGAACCGTCGTGTTGGGCACGATGTGGTAAACGAAGCCGAAGAACAGGCAGGTCAGGAGGAGCGCTCCCATCCGGCCGAGCAACCGAAAGCCGATCACGGCGTCCTCGACGCTGCGCACGACTTCACTGGTGGCGATGGCCGCCGTCATGGAAAAAGACAAGCCCACCAGCATCGGCCCCAGGGTGATGAGCGGCCAGTAGACCTGGAAGCGCTGCGCCCAGTTCCGGCCCCGGCTCACGCCCCAGATGTCGTTGAAGGCCCGTTCGACGTCGGCTACCAGGAAGAGGACTGCCACGAAGAGAAACACCGTCCCTACTGCCCCCAGCGAGCCCGCGTTCGCGCTGGAGACGAAGCGTTGGAGGTACTCGATGACGATGTCCTTCTGGCTGGGGACGAGGCTCGCGATCAGGAGCTCTTCCAGCTGGCGACCGACCTGCGCCAGGCCGCCGAACGCCGCGAACAGCGAGAAGGCCACCGCGAGGGCGGGCACGAGGCTCAGGAGCGTGACGTAGGTGAGCGAAGCCGCTCTCAGCTTCAGGCGCTCGCGACCGAAAGCGGAGATGACCACGTAAAGCGTGCGGCACGCGAAGAGGAGGATTCGCCCTAGCCCCGGCGGAGCCCCGGCCGGCCACTGCTCGAGACGCCAGACGTCACGGGTCCAGAATCGCTTCACTCGAGCGACGAATGCACCCACGGGTGGACGATAGAGACACCCTCGTCGATAGTCCAAGAAGATGGGTGCCGAGACGCCGCTCCTGGAGCGTTTGGCGAAAGGCCAGCCGATGGAGCCTCGAGCCGCTGCGGCGACCCGGCGCCTCCTGGGGCGAGAGCTGAGCCTGGAAGGTCTTTCGCGACTCTTTCAACCAAGTTTTCCCGGAGTCCATCTCTTCGCGGTCGGCGTGCGAGTCGCCCCCGATCAAGCGGTCGAAGTCAGCTTGGTCGGCGTATCCCGCGAGGGCCGCCCGGTGTGGACGGGGAGTCGCGCCTTCGTGCGAGGCCGAGACGGGTCGCTCGAGATCCATCGAGGCTTCGACTCCGTGCATCCCGACTTTCAATCCCGCAACATCACCACCGACGTGCTCGGGCGGGAGCTCGAGATGATGCGCCTGTTCGACGCCGGTCCCTCGGCGCGGATCACCCTCGACGCCGACGGGGTGGGTCGCTACGTCTTCGCGCTCCACGGCTTCGCCTTCGCAGACACCACGGACGAAGGTCCGCCGCTTCGCAGCCATCGGGCCTTCGAGCCCGACGGGGACCGCGAGCGCCTCGCCAAGGCGGCCCGTATCCACGCAGAGAGCTGTTCGAGGAGCGTCGGGGCCGGGCGCCTTGCCACCGAGGACCTCTTGGATCAGATCGAGCAGTGCCGGACACCATGGTCCTTTGCTGCCTTGCAGCTCCCCGGCATGACGGCCGCGCCCGACGCCAGCCTAGGCGTCGGCAGCTTCGGACGCTCTTTCCTCCTCCACGAAGACACGCCGAGCTGGCGCGGAGCTCTCCTGCTGCGAAACGCCGCGGCCTCGGACGGCAGCCGCTACCGCGTCGAGAAGACGCGGCAGTCCGAACTTCGGCTCCGAGCCGAGCTATCCGCGATAGAGGACGCGATGCGCGGACCGACCCGAGCGGAGCGCATTCGCGCGCTCCGGAGGCTCGGACAGATCGGGCCGAAGTCGATGCTGCCGCTGGTGAAGGAGCTCATGCAAGGCCCCGATCGCCGGGTGGCGGCGGTGGCGCGCCAGACCCATCGCCTGATGGCTGAAAACGAGCTGCCCAATCACCTGCTCGCCCACGGCCTGGACGAGGACGCGGATCCCGCCGAGCGGGGGCAGGTGCTTCGCATCCTCGCCGAACATCACCCCCTCACCATGGACCGTCTCGTTCCCATGCTTCGCATCCATCCCGACGCGCGCATCCAGCGCTCCGTCCTCCCCCTCCTCGCCGCCGAACCCGATCCGGGTCCCTCGCTGGCCGCGATGCTCGCCGCCAACCCCCTGGACGAAGAAGAATTTCGCCCCGGGGTGGCCGAGCTCCGCATCGAACTCATCGAACATCTCACTTCGCTCCGAGAGCCGAGCACCCTCCCCGTCCTGATGGAGGCCTACCGCCGGCGACATCCGAGCGAGCAGCTCGCCCTCTCCCGCGCCCTCGTCAGCTTCCCCGACCCGCGCGCCCAGGTCGTCCTGGCCGAGCTCCGCGTGTCGTCCTCCAGCCCACCCATCCCCTGAGACATGAGGACGCCGCGTCCGAGATCGGCAAGTTGACCCTCGAGTGAGCTCGGGGCCTCGACTTGACGGTGCCTCCGGCCCGGACGAGACTCATGGCCGGGGGCATGCCCACCTACAACTACAAATCCCGCGAGCTGATCGCGAAGGTTGTCTACTACGGCCCCGGCCGCTGCGGAAAGACGACCAACCTCCAGCAGGTCCACGCCAAGATGCGCCCGGAGACCCGCTCGGACCTCCTGAGCGTGGCCACCGAGACGGACCGCACGATCTACTTCGACCTGCTGCCGCTCAACCTCGGCACCATCAGCGGCATGAAGTTCATGGTGCGGCTGTTCACCGTCCCTGGTCAGGTCTACTACAGCGAGACCCGCCGCCTGGTCCTGAAAGGGGCCGACGGCATCGTGTTCGTCGCCGATTCTCAGGACCATATGATGGACGAGAATCGGCAGAGCCTGCACGACCTCAAGGCCAACCTGAAGGCCAACGGGCTGGACTACTCGACGATCCCGCTCGTCATGCAGTGGAACAAGCGAGACTTGCCCAAGCTGATCAGCGAGGCCGAGCTCGACGCCACCCTCAACGACCGCGGCGTCAAGTCGCTGCCTGCCGTCGCCGCCTCTGGGAATGGCGTTCTGGAGACCCTCCGCGGCATCACCCTGTCGGTCTTCAACCACATCAAGTCCGGCGGGAAAGCCCAGCCCAACTCCGCGCGACCGAGCCCCGCGTCCAGCGCCAAGGCGAGCGAAGCCCCGTCTTCTGCCCCCGCCCCCAGCTCCCGGCCCGCCGCCCCTCCGGCGCCTGCTTCCACCACCCGGGCGGCGGCCGTACCCAAGACGCCGCCGCCCGCGCCCAAGGAAGGTCCTTCCGCGGTCAAGGTCGACGCCCACATGATCATGGACGAGTTTCAGAATCTGGCCGTGATGCACTCCGAGCTGACCGAGCGCATGAGACGAGCCGAGACACAGTTGGCCCGCTTGTCAAAAGAGAATCAGGAAATTCGTGAGCTGCTGACCCGACGCGGCGGCTGAGCGTCTCTGCTTTCGCTCACCGCTTGCCATCGCCGCCGTCTTCGTGGAGCGTCGAAGGGTGACCACGGGACGCGAAGGTTGGGCGACCGCATTCGCCCGTCGCCCCCGCAAGCTCCGGGACGACGCGGACGTCATCGACCTCGTTCATCTTCCGAGCGGGACGCGTCCAACCCCCGTCGCCTACCTCGACTACGAAGAGATCGCCCGCTGCAGGGTGATGGAGTGCGAACACTACCAAACCTGCCTCGCCTTCGCGGCCGATGTCCGCTGGCGCTCCTTCCACTGCCGGCAATGCCCCAAGAACCCGGACCGCATCGGCTCCGGCGCCGCGCCCGCCGACGGAACCGTGGTCCCCATCCGTTGAATCGAACCCGGACGGGGGTTGCCGGGCCGGCTCCCGTGCTACCCTCGCCCGAAGACGATGGACCTCAACGACATCCTGGCGGTCGCCATTCAAGGTGGCGCCTCGGACATCCACATGAAAGCCGGACTCCCGCCGATGTTCCGGATCAACGGGAGCCTCGTCCCCCTCAAGGACGGAAAGCGAATCGCTCCCGAGGAGATGCAGCGGATGGCGCTCTCCATCATGAACAACTATCAGCGGGAGCGGTTCAAGCAGTTCAACGAGCTGGACCTCGCCTACGGCGTCCCCGGCCTGGGCCGCTTCCGCGTCAACGTCTTCCAGCAGCGAGGGACGGTCGGCATCGTCCTTCGCGTCATCCCGTTCAAGGTTCAGTCCATCGACGAGCTCAGCCTGCCTCCAGTGCTCAAGACCATCGGGCTCGAGGAGCGCGGCCTCGTCCTCGTCACCGGCACCACCGGCTCCGGCAAATCGACCACGCTGGCCGCGATGATCGACCACATCAACAGCCACAAGACGGTGCACGTGATGACGGTCGAGGACCCGATCGAGTTTCTGATCCGGGACAAGCGCTCGGTCATCAATCAGCGCGAAGTGGGCGTGGACACGATGTCTTTCTCGTCCGCCCTGAAGTCGGCGCTGCGCCAAGACCCTGACGTCATCCTGGTCGGCGAGATGAGGGATCTGGAGACCATCGAAACGGCGCTCCTCGCCGCCGAGACCGGCCACCTGGTGATGTCGACCCTCCACACCCTCGACGCGACGGAAACCATCTCCCGCATCGTCTCCGTGTTCCCGCCCCACCAGCAGCGCCAGATCCGACTCCAGCTCGGCGCCACCCTCAAAGGCATCCTCTGCCAGCGCTTGGTTCCGACGAAGGACGGCCGCGGACGGGTGGCGGCGCTGGAGATCCTGCGCAACACCGCCCGCCTTCGAGAGATGATCGAAGACAAGGATCGGACGAAGGAGATCGAGCAGGCGATCGCAGACGGCAACGTCACCTACGGGATGCAGACCTTCGATCAGTCCCTCATGCAGCTGCTGAGCGCCGGCAAGATCACAGTCGACGAGGCGCTGCGCCAGGCCTCCAACCCCGGCAACTTCCGCCTGCGGATGAGCGGCATCGAGTCGGCCTCCGACGGCAAGTGGGACGGCTTCGAGGCCCAGAATCAAGGCGGTGGCAGCGGCGAGTCCGGCCGCTCTGGCAGCGCGCCCGGCCGTCCCGGCGCCTCCGGCCGCTCCCGCACCTGAGCGCCATGACCGAGGCCTGGGACCGCCTCCTCCGTATTCTGAGCGCCCGGGCTCACGGCCGGGAGGAGCTGCGCCGCAAGCTCCGACTCAAGGCGCACGAGGACGAGGAGATCGAGCGCTGCCTGGAGAAGGCGGAGCGGCTTCACCTGCTGGAAGAAGACGAAGCGGTGGCGGTGCGCTTTGCACGGGAGCTGCGCAAGAGGAAGGGCACCAGTCCGCTGCTCGCGAGCTCGAAGCTTCGGAGCCGAGGCTTCGAGTCTAGTGTGTCGGATCGAGCCATCCGCGAGGCCTTTGCCGACTGGGATGCTCGGACCGAGGCGCTGGAGCTGCTCGAATCGGAACAAGATACCGAACGCGCAGGGCGTCGACTCACGAGAAGGGGCTTCCCGGCCGAAGACGTGCGGTGGGCGGTGAAGGAGCTTCGCCGACGAAGGGACGACACATGACGCGGTCTCCACACAGCGACGCACACGGTGACCAGCCCTTTTCGGGAGGTCGGGACTCGTCCATGCTATCGGCGGATCCCGTGCTGAGCACTCGAGAGACCAGTCGTAGATACGAAGTGCTGCGGACCGTGAACCGCGGCGGCATGGGCGAGATCGCGATGGCTCGCGTCAAAGGGACGAAGGGCTTCGAAAAGCTCGTCGTCTTGAAGCGGCTTCGCGCCGACGCCGAGCGCGAAGACCACATCGCCATGTTCGACGTCGAGCAGGAGGTGATGTCGCGGATCGAGCATCCCAACATCGTCAAGGTCTTCGACCAGCCCATTGTCGAGGGCGTTCCCTATCTGGCCATGGAGTACGTCCGGGGACGCAACCTGGACCAGATGGTCCGCTCTGCCCAGCAGACGAACGAGAAGATTCCGTACGGCTACGCGCTCACCGTGATCGCCGAGGTGCTTCGAGGCCTCGCCTTCGTGCACAGACTCAAGGACAGCGAGGGCCGCGCCCTCGGCGTGGTCCACCAGGACATGACGCCGAGCAACGTCATGCTGTCCTTCTTCGGCGAGGTGAAGATTACCGACTTTGGGATCAGCTACGTGACGAGCCGGGACGGCGGCCTGCGCAAGGGTGTCCTCAAAGGCAAGCCCCGCTACGTGGCGCCCGAGGTGTTGGCCGGCAAGCGCGTCAACAACCGCGCCGACATCTACGGCGTCGGCACGATCCTGTACGAGGTCCTCAAGGGTCAGGCGCTGTTCGCCCGCAGCTCGGTCAAAGAGACCCTGGCCGCGGTGGCGCGCAACGAGCTGCCCGACTTCGCCGAGGAGTTTCCGGAGCACGGGGCGGGCCTGGCCGAGATCCTGTCGCGCTCTCTCACCAAGGATCCGCAGGAGCGCTACCGAACGGCGGAGGAGATGGCGGCCGACGTCCTCCACGAGCTGATGGCCCGGGGCGGACCGGTAGCGCCGGCGAGCCTCGGCCTGCTGCTCCGTCGCCTCTTTCGAGACGACCCCGACGTCCCCGAGATGGACCCGGCCTTCGAAGCGGCGCTGGTGGCCGGCGAGGTGAAGCCGGAGCAGGCGAAGCTCGAGCCTCGAAATCTAGACGAGACGCTGCTGGAGCTCGACCGGCTGCTAGGCCCCACCGGCCAGTCGACCAGCTTCGACGTCTTCGAGATCCCGGACGAGATCGACGCCGAGCTCTCGGACATGGCGGACAACGACCCGTTCATGGCCCTGACGCCGATCCCCGAGTTCGTTTGGGACGCCAAAGACGAGAACGAGCTTCTGGAGCGGGCCCGAGACGCCTTCAAGGAAACCAAGCCTCTCATCGAGAAGGGGCCGGCGGCCCCTGACCCGGCGCCCTCGCCCACCTTTGCGCACGGGGCCGGCACGCCCTCCATCGAGCTTCCCGATCCCCCGCCCCGAGCCCAGGGCGGCGAGTACTCGGTGGTGAAGAATCGGCCCCTGACGCCGCCCACCGCCACGGCGGCCGCATCCGCAGCCCCGGCAATGGCAATGGCGTCGCCGGTCTCCTCTCCCGGGGAGGCGGCCGGGGATCCTGCGACCGGAGGCGATTCTTTTTGGATGGGCTTGGGGCTCGGAGTGGTGGCGGGCGCGGGCGCCGGCGCCGCCCTCACCGCCTACATGGCCGGGATGTTCTAGTGTCCTGAGCTTCAGCGAAAGGACAGGCGGACAACGACCCGCCGCCGGCTCTCCAGCGCGCCGACTTCGACCTCGTTCTCGACCTCGAGGGCGCCGAGACTCTGAAGACTCTCGATCAGCTCCAAAAGGGCCGCGCTCGGAAGCTCGGCCACCGGACCGCCTTCGCGATCATCGAGCCGGCCGCCAAAGCGCTCCACCACCGCCTTGAAGCGGCTGCCAGCCTCGGCCGGGGCAGCGCTGCTCACGATGACGAGATCGGGGCTGACGGTCCGACTCCAACCGGCGGTGCTCGCGCCGCCGACGCCCCGGTCGGGGAGCTGCACGCCGATGGCGTAGGCGAAGACGCCCACCGCCACCGCCCCGGTGACCAGGGACCAGGTCAAGCGAGGACGCCCGACCACCCGCGCCTGCACCTCCCGCTCTTCCTCCAGCCGGGCTCGGGCCAGCGCTCGGTCGGCGAGACCCGGTCGAGGCGCTGGGGTGCGCATGCGCTGAGCGATTTCCAGCCAGCGGCGGCTCTCTCGATAGACGCTTCGCTCCTCGGGGTGACGCTCGAAGCGCCGCTCCAACCACGCCTCGTCCTCCCGGGCCAGCTCGGCTTTCTCGGCGAGCTCCTGGAGCTTCGCGTGCCCCCGGTTTCGTCCCAACAATTCCATCAACGATCCAATGAGCGTCATGACATGAGCCTTTCCAAGCGCTGCGCGAGGGCCGTCCGACCTCGGTGAATTCGACTCTTGACCGTGCCCCGAGGCAAGCCGGTCACCTTGGCGATCTCCTCGTAGGACAGGCCCTCCAGGTCCCGAAGGATCACGACGAGGCGGAAGTCTTCGTCCAGGGTCTCCAAGGCGGCCTGGACATACCGGAGCGTCTCTCGCTCCTCATGGAGCTGGTCCGGCCGGCGACCCCCGTCTTCGGGCTCGTCCCGGAGGAGGTGGAGGGCCGTCTTGCTGTTCCTTCCCCGACGGTCGAGATACTTGATCCGATTGAGGGCGTGGTTCTTGGCGATCCGGTAGAGCCAAGTCGACACCTGGGCGTCGCCGCGGAAGCCCTCCGCGTGCCGGTACAGGGTCACGAAGACGTCTTGCGCGATGTCTTCGGCCTCGGCGGCGTCACCTAGCAGGCGGAGCGTAAAGCCGTAGATCCGGTCCTGATAGCGATCGACCAGGACCCGAAAGGCCTCGTTATCGCCTCGGGCAACCCGACGCACCAGGGCGTCGTCCTCTTCAGGTGGAGGCACCACGGCAGCGATGGCGACGGCTTGACCCATGCGCACCCATTAGACAGCCTACCGAGCGGGAAAGTTCCCCTCTCCCGGGTGACTTACGCAGAATCAGGCCTTGGTTTGTAACAGGTCGCACATCGCGACCAGCGTACGGACGCCGAAACCAGTCCCCCCCTTGGCGATGTGACCGTTTTCGGCAGCTGCGAACACCGGTCCGGCGATGTCCAGGTGGGCCCAGGGTAGTCCCGAGTCGACGAACTCCTGGAGAAAGAGGGCGGCGGTGATGCTCCCGCCCCAGCGGTCACCGACGTTCTTGATGTCGGCGACATCGCTCTTGAGCTGCTCCTGGAGCTCTCGGGCCAAGGGAAGGCGCCAGAAAAGCTCTCCGCTCTTGGCTCGGGCCCCCTCGAAGAGGTCCTCCATCGGCCCCTCCCGGTAATAGGCCGCCGAGCGCTGCCGCCCCAGAGCGACCAAGCAGGCGCCGGTCAAGGTCGCGAGGTCGACCATGTAGTCGGGCCCGAGCTCTTGGGCGTAGGCCATGGCGTCGGCGAGGACGAGCCGACCCTCGGCGTCGGTGTTGAGGATCTCGACCGAGATCCCCTTCTTCCCCTTGATGACGTCACCGGGCCGGATCGCGTTGCCGTCGGGCATGTTCTCGGCCGCCCCGACCACGCCGTGAACGACGACGTCCGGCTCGAGCTCGCCGATGGCCTGCATCGCGCCGAGGACCGCCGCCGCCCCGCCCATGTCGATCTTCATCTCCACCATGCCTTCACTGGTCTTGATGGAGAGCCCGCCCGCGTCGAAGGTGATGCCTTTGCCGACCAGCACGAGGACGGGCCGGTTCTTCTTTCCCGCGGGCTCGTAGCTCAGGTGGATGAGCCGCGGCTCGTTGCGACTGCCCTGCCCGACGCCGAGGTGAAGGTGCATGTTCTGCCGCTCCATGTCCCGAGGCGTCAGGATCTTGCATCCGAGCTCGCTGGCCTTGGCGATGCGCTTGGCCCGCTCCGCCAGCTCCACCGGCGTGAGGAGGTTCGGCGGCGCGTTGATCAGATCTCGAGCTGTGGCGACGCCCTTGGCGATCTGAGCGCCGCGATCGAGGGCGGCCCGCAGGTCCGCACCGCGCAGGCCCTGCACATCGTCGGCGTCAAAGGCGACCTGGACGCCGGCCAGCGGCGAGGGCTTCACGTCCCGGGTGCGCATCTCGTCGTAGCGGTAGGTCCCGAGGTGGAGACCCTCCGAGAGGGCTTGGAACAAGTCCAGG
>CAYZFR010000007.1:4349-39410 GCA_964477875.1 uncultured Myxococcales bacterium | reverse complement strand
TTCAGCACCCCCTAGTCGTCGTAGCGCTGTTTGAACTGACGGCGGAAGGCCTCGGTCTGCTCGACCATCTTCTTTTCGAGCTCGGCGGAAATATCGCCCTTCTCGGTCAGCTCTTCTAGCACCTCGGGGCAGTTGCCGTCGAAGTGGCTCAGGAGCTCGTTGGCGAAGGTCTCGATGTCGCCCACGGGGATGTCGAGGATGAAGCAGCCCTCGGAGTAGTCCGAGTTGTCCTTGTACTCCTTGTTTTTCGGCTTGGCGGGGAAGGTAGCCGCCCAGACCTGAAGGATCTGTCGGGCCACCGGCAGCGGCTCGTACTGCGCCTGCTTGAGCAGCTCCATGAGCCGGGCCCCGATGTCGAGCTCTCGCTTCGTCGCGGGGTCCAGGTCGGAGCCGAACTGAGCGAAGGCGGCCAGCTCACGGTAGGACGCGAGCTTGAGGCGCAAGGTACCGGCGACCGTCTTCATGCCCTTCACCTGGGCCGAGCCGCCGACGCGAGACACCGAGATGCCGGCGTTCACGGCCGGACGCTGACCGGAGTTGAAGAGGTCCGACTCCAGAAAGATCTGCCCGTCCGTGATCGAGATGACGTTGGTCGGAATGTAGGCCGAAACGTCTCCAGCCTGGGTCTCGATGATCGGAAGCGCCGTGAGAGACCCGCCCCCTTGGACGTCCGACATCTTGGCTGCGCGCTCCAGCAGGCGACTGTGCAGATAGAACACGTCGCCGGGGAAGGCCTCACGGCCCGGCGGTCGGCGAAGGAGAAGGGCGAGCTGACGGTAGGCCACCGCTTGCTTGGTGAGGTCGTCGTAGATGACGAGCGCGTGGCCCCCGTTGTCCCGAAAATACTCGGCCATCGTCACGCCGGCATAGGGCGCGATGAACTGCAGAGGCGCCGGCTCGGAGGCGTTGGCGGCGATGATGGTCGTGTACTCCATCGCGCCGGCCCTCTCGAGCCGAGCGTGAACCTGCGCCACCGTCGACTGTTTCTGGCCGACGGCGACGTAGAAGCAGCGCATGTCGCCGCCCTTCTGGTTCAGGATGGTGTCGATGGCGATGGCCGTCTTCCCGGTTTGCCGGTCGCCAATGATCAGCTCGCGCTGGCCGCGGCCGATCGGGATCATGGTGTCGATCGCCTTGATGCCGGTCTGCATCGGCTCGTGCACCGGCTTCCGCTTGATGATGCCGGGGGCCTTGACCTCGATCTGGCGTCGCTCGTCCGACTTGATGGGGCCCTTGCCATCGATGGGCTCGCCGAGCGCGTCGACGACCCGACCGAGCAAGGCTTCGCCGACCGGCACGTCGGCGATGCGGCCGGTTCGTCGAACCTCGTCCCCCTCGCGGACGTGCTCGCCCGAGCCCAGCAGCGCGACGCCGACATTGTTCTCCTCCAGGTTGAGGACCATGCCCTTCAGCCCGCCTGGGAACTCGACGAGCTCGCCAGATTGGACCTTCTCGAGGCCGTAGACTCGGGCGATGCCGTCGCCGTTCGTCAGGACCGAGCCGGTCTCGGCGACGTCGACCTTGCGCTCGTAGTCTTCGATCTGTTGCCGAATGATCTGGGAGATCTCGTCCGCCCGAATCTGCATCGGGCCGGCACTAGCAGCGGCCTTCGGTTTGATCAACTGAACAGTTCAGAAAAGAACTGTTTGATTTCGAGGGCTTAGAGGGTGGCCTGAGGCTTGGAGAGCCGCTCCCGAAGCCGGTCCAACTCGGCCCGGATCGAGCCATCGAAAACCATGGATCCAACCTCGGCCCGGACGCCCCCGATGAGGGATGGGTCGACGGTCACGGTGAGCTCGATGCTTCCACCGATCCGCTCCTCGAGAGCACGGCGAATCTGCTGAACGGCCTCGCCCGGTAGTTCGACCGCAGACACCACGCGACCTTCCCGCCGGCCCATGCGCTCGTCGTCGATGGCGCAGTAGGAGGCGACGATGGCGTCGAGCTCGGGCAGCCGGCTCCGCTCCGAGAGGAGGCTCACGAATCGGCGGGTGAGATCGTGGGCCTCCAAGGCCTCCAAGACCGCGTCCAGGACGGCCTTCCGCTGCTCCCCCCCCATGCTGGGGTTGGCGAAGACATGGTCGAGGTCGCTGGAGCCTCGGACGGCGTCTCGAAGCGCCTCCAGGTCGCCGCGCACTCGGACGCGGTCGTCCTCGGAGAGCGGCTTGGTGAGGTCGGCGAGGGCCTCGGCGTAGCGCCGGCCCACGGTGCTGGTGGTGGTGGTCATCGTTCTACCCGTTCAGGCCTGGAGCCCGCTCCCGCAGTTGGGACACCCACTCGTCGGTGAGTCGCCGCTGGTCGGCGTCGGTGATCCGATCCTTCACCAGCTGCTCGGCCCCCCGGAGCGTCTCTTTGGCCGCTGACGCGCGAAGCGCCATTTCGATCTTCCGGACCTCCTGCTGGATCCTGAACTCGTTCTCTCGGCCCATCCGCTCCAGCGCCTTCTCGGTCTCGGCCTCGATGCGTTCACGGTCCGCCTGGGCCTGGGCCTCGTAGCTCTGGAGGACGCGCTGGAACTCGGCCTCCAGGTTCTCCATCTTGGTCTTGTACTCTTGCAGCCGAGCTTCGGCGTCGGCTTGCTTCCGCTGGGCTTCCTCCAGGCGCTCCCCCACGTTTTTGCGGCGGGCGACCAGGGCGTCCCGGATCGTCGGGCGAAGGACGACCGCCAAGAAGCCGAACAGAAGGACGAAGTTGGCCGCCATCGAGCCCAGCTCGAACCAGTCGATCCCCTCGTCGTGGTGCGCCTCGCCGTCGTGGGGGGCCTCGTGGCTCGCTTCCGCCCCTGCAGACGCAACCCTCGCGCGGGTGTCGGCGCCGCGGTCCTCGGCCGCGTGCGCCGGTGCGCCTTGGGCGAGCCCGAAGAGGACGCCAAAGCAGAGGGCCGAGAGTCTCGATTTCATGTGAGCTTCCTCCCGAGGATCCGAGCCGCGGTCTCCTCCGCCAGCGCCTTCGCCTGGACGTTCACCGAATTCATCGCCTCGTCCCGGGCCGATTCCAGCTCCGCGACTGCGCCCTCCAGCTTCTCCGTCAGGCGCTTCCTCTCGGCATCTAGGCGCTCGTTCATGCGCTCATTGGCTTCTTTGCGCGACCGGTCCCTCCGCTCGGCGCCCTGGCGGCTGGCCTCCTTTATGCGCGCATTGAAGGCCTCCGCCTTCTCCTCCGCCTCGGCCAGCATGGCGTCGGCTCGCTCTATCGCGCCCTCCAGCTTGTCGTGCCGTTCTTCGAAGACGGCCAGGAACGGCCGGAACACGATGAAGTTCAGCAGGAGCAGGGGGACGAGGAACAGAGCAATTGCGAAGACATACGTGATGTCGAGGTCCAGCTCCACGGGGGCGCCTTATCCATCGGCCCCCGGCCAGTCAAGCGCAGTCGCCTACTGTCCTCACTCCAGCGTTGACCGGTCGAGGGAGACCGGCGATCTACGCTCTGGTGTCCCGGTCACGAAGTTTCCCGTCGATTCATCGGGCGTCCTGGTGGACCAGCTTCGGATGCTCCACCAAGGGCCTGCCTACCCAGCCAGATGAATCCGTTCTTCAGCCCCCCCCGAGCGGAGCGATGAACCGGTGGCGCCCCATGGCGACCCTCTTGCTGGCTCTCGCGCCGGCCTGCGGTAGCATCGACACGGCGGAGGACTGCGAGAACGAGGGCGGGATCCTGCAGGTCCCGCCCGGCAGCTGCCCCACCAACTTCGTTTCGGCCGGCAACGTCCGCTTCCGCGGCGACGTCGCGACTTGCTGCCTTCCCGGCGAGCGGGGCGTCATCCGGCGCTGAGCTTCAGCCGGCGAGCACGGACAGCCGAACCCCGCCGTGCTGGTCTCGGAAGTTCAGCACCTTGACCGGCTCGCCCTCCGGACAGGCCGGCACCGACGGCAGCGAAAGGCGGCTGTCCGTTTCCAGCAGGCACTTGATGTTGCCGCCCACCATGTTGGTGATCTCGGCCAGCGCGTCGTCCATCTGGGCCTCGTCCACGTCGGGCTCTTCGAACATGCGGGCGGCGAGGGCGCGCAGAGAAGCCGCGCTGGCCTCCACCACCACCGTGCCCGTCCATCTGCCTGCGATGCTCACCGAGCCCGACTGGAGGCCGTCCTCGGAGATGGGACCCGTCGGATGCAGCTCTGCCTCGAGCACCTCCCAAACGGTGGTGGCGATGTCGGCCAAGTCTTCGTCGTCGAATTCCATTTTCAGCTCCTGAGCCTGTACAGACTCGCCTTCGCCCGAGGCACGCGCTCGAAGGCGTCGCAAACGCCAAGCGTCGTTTCCGCGCCGCCGAGGAACAGGAATCCCCCCGCGCGAAGGACGCGCTGGGCCCGCTCCAAGATCATCCGTTTGGTGTCGGTGTTGAAGTAGATGAGGACGTTGCGAAGGAAAATGACGTCGAAAGGACCAAAGGGTGGCCAGGGCTCGGCGAGGTTCATGGTGTGGGCGTCGATGAACTTCTTTATCTCGTCCCGAGCCACGTACTTCATTCCCTTCTTTTGAAAGTATTTGAGCAGATGGGGGGCTGGAAGCCCGCGATTGACCTCGAGCTGCGAGTACTTGCCGGCGCTGGTGCGGTCCACCATCTTTCGACTGAGATCGGTGCAGTAAATCGAGATCTTCCAGTCGTCGACGTTCGGGATCTGCTCGCGCAGACTCATGCCCACTGAATACGGCTCCTGCCCGGACGAGCACGCGGCGCACCAGATCTCGAGGGTCCTGGAAGACGAGCGCTGTTGGAGAACCTCGGGAAGAACAACCTCTCGAAAGGCCTCGAAAGGTGTGACGTCCCGGAAGAACGAGGTTTCGTTGGTGGTCATTGCCTCGACGACCTGGTCGTGGAGCGGGCCGGACCGGCCGCTCTTCAGCTTTCCGACCAGCTCGGAGATGGAGCTCAGGCCGTTGGCCTCTGCCACCGGGCCCAGCCGGGCGGTGACGAGATAGTCCTTGTCGTTCTCCAAGACGATGGCCGAGCGGCGCTCGACCAGGGCGCGAATGAAGTCCAAGTCCTCGTGACTCGGGACCGTCGCGGCAGTGCTCACGGGGTCCTCGCGATCGGCTGTCGAAGGAGGTGCCGTCGGATCGAGTCCGCGATGTCGCCGAGGGGGAGGACCTCGTCGGCCATGCCATCTTTGGCGACCAAGCCCGGCATTCCCCAAACCACGCTGGTCTGCTCGTCCTGAACGATGATCGTTGCCCCCTTGGCCTTGAGGCGTCGGCTCCCGCGCAGACCGTCTTGCCCCATCCCAGTCAGGACGACGCACAGCTTGCGGTCGGGCCAGTCGACCGCAGACTCGAAGAGTACGTCGACCGCGGGGCGGCAGGAATTGACCATGGGACCTTGCTGCAGCCGAACCACCGGCCCCTCCGGAGTCGAGCCGACCTCCATGTGGTGATCTCCGGGTGCCAACAGTGCGATATTCGGCCGAATCGGCTCTCCGTTGGAGGCTTCTCGGACCTCGAACGCGCATTTGGCATTCAGGCGTTCCGCCATGAGCCGTGTGAAGATCGGCGGCATGTGCTGAACCACTAAAATGGGGACACCGAGATTGGCGGGCAGGGCCGACAGGACCTTGGCGATGGCGTTGGGGCCGCCGGTGCTCGCCCCGATGAGCAAAAGAGGTGAGCCCTCTGCTCCGCTTCGGGAGGAGATCGATCGAACGACGGGCAGCGGCGTGGACGGACGCAGCAGGTCCACGGTCGCCCGGGGCGCGAGGTCCACCGTCCCTCGGGGGCAGAGTGCTCTGATCTTCGGGACCAGAGCGCGCTCGATGCGCCCCTTGGCCTCCTCGATCCCCGATGCCCGAGGCTTGGCCATGTAGTCGTTGGCGCCGAAGGCCAGGGCGTCCAGCGTCACCTCGGCGCCACGCCGGGTCAGACTGCTGAACATGATGACGGGGAGGCCGGGATGTCGAGCCCGGATGGCCCGAAGGGTGTCGAGGCCATCCATCTCCGGCATCTCGACGTCGAGGATGACGACGTCGCAGCCCATGCGCTCGATCTTGTCCAAGCCGAGCCGGCCGTTGGAGGATGTGCCGACGACCTCGATGTCGGGGCCGATGATGGACTGCGCGAGGAGCCGCCGCGAAACCGAAGAGTCGTCGATGATCAGGACGCGGATCGGCTCCATGGGCGCCTCAGGAGAGACCCATGATCCGGAGCTTCTCTTCGATGACCTCCTTGGTGAAGGGCTTCATCACGTATTCGTTGGCACCAGCCTCCAGCGCCCTGGTCATTTCACGTTCTCCGGTCTCGGTCGTCACCATCATCAGGCGCAGCTCCGAGAAGTCGGGATTCTTCCGTACTGCTCTGACGAACTCGTAGCCGTTCATGACCGGCATGTTCCAATCGACCAAGGCGAGTCGGGGCGTCGGACCGGATTGCAGAGCTTGCAAGGCCTCGGACCCGTTGGCCGCCTCGTCGATCTCGAAGCCGAGAGCGCTCAGGATACGAGCCAGGATCTTCCGCATCGCCCGGGAGTCGTCGATGACCAGAGCACGCATGCGAACCTCAGAACCGGAAGCGTGCGATCAAGCGTCCAAGCTCTTCCGCCACGCCCGTCAGGTCACTAGCCGAGTGGCTCACCGACTCGATGGCCTTGGTCGAGCCGCGGGTCGCTTCGGCCACCACCTCCACGTTGGTGGCAATGCTCTCGCTGCCGCGGGCGGCCTCGGTGACGCCGCGTGAGATCTCGTTCGTGGTCGCCGTCTGCTCTTCGACCGCGCTCGCGATGGAGCTCTGGTAGTCGTGGATCTGATTGATGATGTTGGAGATCTCGCCAATGGCGTCGACGGCGCCCGTGGTGTCGTTCTGGATCTTCTCGATCTTCCGCGAGATGTCCTCGGTCGCCTTCGCCGTCTCCTTGGCGAGCTCCTTCACCTCGTTGGCGACCACGGCGAAGCCCTTGCCTGCTTCACCGGCTCGGGCTGCCTCGATGGTGGCGTTGAGGGCCAGCAGATTGGTTTGCTGAGCGATGGAGGTGATGACCTTGATGACTTTTCCTATCTCGGTCGAGCTGTCTCCGAGCTTGCTGATGGTCTCGTTCGTGTTCTGGGCCATCTGCACTGCGCCGGTGGCGACGCGAGCAGCCTCCGATGCGTTTTTCGCGATCTCGCGAACGCCGATCGCCATCTCCTCCGCCGCTGCCGCCACCGTCTGCACGTTATTGTGGACCTGATGAGCGCCGGCGGCCGCCTCTTGAGCCTTGTCGGAGGTCGACTCGACGGTCGCGCTCATCTCCTGCGTGGCCGAGCCTACGCTGGTGCTCATGGACTCGATACGAGACGTGTTGCTCGAAACGGTGACGACGGTGTCCTTGTAGGTCTCCATCACCGCGTTGATCTTGCGCGCGAGCTCGGCCACCTCGTCGCTGCCAGCCACGTCGAGCCTCCGGCTCAGGTCGCCCGAGCAGACGGCGTCCAGGGCTGTAATCATCGCCGTCATCCGATGGTCGGGGGCCGGCGCGGCGGGGGTGCCCGAGTCCATGCTCGTCGTGTCCTTCATTTCTGTTTCCTCACTCGGTCGGATGGCGGCGAACTGGAGAACGACCTGCTCGATCGCCGTCGCCGTGTCGTCTTTGATCGCGCTGGGTAGGCTGAGGTCCTCCAGGGTCCGCTGCGTCGCCGCCTGTAGGGCCGCGAACTGATTGGTATCGAACTGGACCCCTAGACGGGGACGGCGCCCTCTACGGCTCCGAGGCCCCCCCAGGGCACAGGTGACCTCCTCTCGGACCCGGTTCATCCACTTGTCGAACTGCCGGTGCCGGCGAACCCAGGCCAGGTCTTCTTCGTCCCCGATTTCGCGGTCAAAGCGCTCGAACCAGGCCTCGACGAAGTCGCCGCCACCGCACTGGGCGTAGAGCTGGTCGGTCATGACTCAGTTCACCCCGGCGCCGTCCTCGATGATGGCGAGCGTTCTGTCGCAGTCGAGGATGAGGAGCAGACGTCCGTCCATTTTGTAGATGCCGCGCAGGAGAGACCGGGTCGCCTCGTCCAGGGTCGCTGGAGGGGGCTCGAAGTCGTCCTCTCGGGTCTCGATCACATCGCCGATCTCGTCCACCAGCAGCGATACGGCGCCGTCCTCGGCCCGGATCACGACGTTCATGGGACGCTTCTCGTCCGCTCGAGCGGGCATCTGAAGCCGTGTCCGAAGGTCGAAGGCGGTCACGATCTGGCCCCGCAGGTTGATGAGCCCCTGGATCTCGGTGGGAGCGAGAGGGACATGGGTCATGGCCTGGTAGCGCAGGACTTCCTGCACTTGGAGGACTTCGATTCCGAAGTGAACACCGTCGACGTAGAAGGTGCAGTACTGCTGACTTGCATCCGTCACGCTCGCGCCTCCTTCACGTGTCCAGCCGGATGCTCGAAGAGGTCGATGCCCGAGCTTTCGATGGCCATCTTGACGTCGAGGAGGTCGGTGATCTTCTCCTGAACGACGGCCGAGCCGATGATTCCGCTCCGACCGCGCGTACGGTGGATTTCGATGTGCTCCTCCACGATGTCCAAGATCCGGTCGACGATCAGGCCCACGCTGGAGCCGTCGTTCTTGTAGACGACGACGTGGAGCGTTTCGTCCTCGCTGGCCAGCGAGCGTCTTCCGAGGACCTCGCTCAGACGCAGCAGCGGCATGATGTGGCCTCGGTACTGAACGACTTCAGTCGAGCCAGCGTGTTCGATGATGCTCGCGTCGAACTCCTCCAGGCGGGCGACGTCGGACAGCGGGATGGCCACGCGGCGGTTTTCACCGGCCTGGAAGAGGAGCATGGTCTGCTTCTCCTCGTCCCGCCCCCCGGGCTCGGCGGCCTCGGCCTCCGCCACCCGGCGGGACACAGCGGCCAGACCAGCTCGGTGGGACAGCCCCAGGACGTCGAGGATCAGCGCCACAGCCCCGTCGCCCATGATGGTGGCGCCCGCGAAGGCGTCCAGGCTCTTGAGCTGCTTGCCGAGGGGCTTCACGACGATCTCTTCGGTATCCAGAATCTCGTCCACCACCAGACCAAAGATGCGCTCGTCGGCTTGGAGCACCACGATGTTGATTTCTGGCTCCTCTTTCGGGGGCGGGTCGCTCAGCTCCAGTGTACGGTTCAAGTGCACCAGGGGAAGGAGCTGGCCGCGGAGTCGGTAGACGGGAGCGCCCCTCACGAACTCGATCCCCTTGGTGGCGGCCTCTCCCTCCAGGCAGACAAGCTCCAGGAGGTTGACCTGCGGAAGTGCAAAGCGGTCGCCCGAAGTCCGGACGATGAGGGCGGGGACGATGGCGAGGGTGAGGGGGATCTTGATCCGGAGAGTGGTCCCTTTGCCGAACTCACTCTGGATGTCGACCGTGCCCCCGATTTTTTCGATATTGGAACGGACCACGTCCATGCCCACGCCCCGGCCCGACACGTTGGTGACCTTCTCGGCGGTCGAGAAGCCGGGGTAGAAGATCAAATTCAATATCGACCGATCGGTCATCCGGGACGCCTGGTCCTGGGTCACCAGGCCACGCTGGAGCGCCTTGGTCAGGACCTTCTGGGGGTCGACGCCGCGACCGTCGTCGCTGATCTCGATGTTGACCTGGCCGCCCTCGTGAAAGGCGCGGAGATGAAGCGCGCCCTGGGCTGGCTTGCCCGCCGCCTCCCGCTGCTCCGCGGTCTCCATGCCGTGGTCGACGGCGTTGCGGACGATGTGGGTGAGTGGATCCTTGATCGCCTCGATTATGGTCTTGTCGAGCTCGGTCTCTTTGCCTTCCATCTCGACCTCGACCTTCTTGCCGAAGGAGACCGAGAGATCTCGAACCACTCGAGGGAACTTGCTCCAGACGTTTCCGATCGGCTGCATGCGCGTCTTCATGACGTTCTCTTGAAGTTCGGTCGTGATCAGGTTGAGGCGCTGGGTGGTGGCGCTGAGGCCGTTATCGGGCGCGCTGTTCGTGTACTGGAGCACCTGATTCCGGGCGAGGACGAGCTCCCCGACCAGGTTCATCAGCTTGTCGAGGAGGCCGACGTCCACGCGAATGGAGCCATCGGAGAGGCTCTTGGCTTGCCGGTCTTCGCCCTCGCTGCTCTTTTCGGCCGCCGGGGCGGGAGCAAGTGGAGTCTCCGGCCTCGGTTCGGCGGGGGCCGCGACCTGGACGGGCTTGGCCGGGACCCAAGGCGCTGGCTCGGGCTCGGGCGCCGGCTCGGCCCGGGGCGAGTTCTCGCGCTCAGCCTGCGTGAGGGCCGAGAGCTGGTCGATGAGGGCGCTGTAATCCGTATCCCCCTCGCCGCCGCTCTCTTCGATGTGGCCCATGATCGAGCGCACGGCATCGACCAGGGCCAAAAGCGCGCTCGTGATCTCGGGATCGAGGGCGAGCTGTCCGTCCCGAAGACGGCTCAGCAGGTTCTCGCCCACGTGGGTCACCGACTCCAACTTGGAGAAGCCCAAGAATCCACAGGTCCCCTTGATGGTGTGGATGCACCGGAAGATGTTGGCGAGGAGGGCCTTGTCGGTCGGGTTCTTCTCGAGCTCCACGAAGTCTTGGTCGAGTTGGTCCAAGCCTTCGCTGCTCTCCACGAGGAATTCTCTGACGATCTCGTCCATCTGCGCTCCCGGCCCGAGGGCCTTCCTGGGCCATCATCGGCCTGGAGCAGACGGGCTTGAGCCACTGCCTCACAGCTGCAGCGACGGGAGCACCCAGCGCACCTCCTCGCCGGCAGGGGCCTCGCTCGTGACGCCGGTCAACACGAGGGCTCCGTCGACGCCAGCCGCCGCCGCTCCTCTGAGGTCGGTGGCGAGCTGATCGCCCAGCACCACGGCTCGGTCGCTCGGGATGTCGCCGAGGGCCTGCGCGAAGAGCTCGGTTCGGGGCTTGCCGAGGCGCTCGAAGGCCGGTGCGTCCGGCACCCGCTCCGCCACCATCCGCTCGATGAGCGTGGCCACTCCGCTCGAGGCCAGGCCAACCCGACCGCCCCCTTTCGGATAGACGACGTCCGGATTGGGCACGACCCGCGGAAGATCGGGTCGGGCGATGAGGGCGTTGGCCGCTCGTTCGACGCCGTCGAGGAGGTCGAAGCCCGACTCGTCGCCCACCACCACTGCGTCGAAGTCCCCCGCCTCGTGGACCATGACCGGACGCCCGCCTCCCCGGCTGACGTAGGCCCCGCTCTCCGGCGGTCCGAGCACCAGACAGCGTAGGCCTCCTCGCTCCCGAACCCAGGGCGCGAGCAGACTGCCGCTCGTGTGGATCTCGTCCTCTCGCAGATCGAGCCCGAGGCTCTGGAAGCGTCGAGCGTGAGAGCTTTCGAGGCGAGAGGCGTCGTTGGTCACCACCCGAATCGTCTTGCCGGCCGCCCGCAGGGCCCCGACGAAGGCGGCGGCGCCGCCGATGGCGCCCGACCCATCCAGGAGGACGCCGTAGGCGTCGAGCAAGAAGGCCTGGTAGCGCTCCAGCAGCTCCCGGGCGTGGTTCACCGGCCCGCGACCGTCATCTTCGCCACTCGAAAGGTCGGCACGGCGGTGGAGGAGCGCTCGTCCAGGTCTCGACCTACGGCGTCGACCGAGCGCCAGAGCTGGTCGAAATTCAGGCTGATCGTCACCTCGCTCACCGGCCGGCCGATGCGGCCGTTCTCGATCAGAAACCCCTCTGCGCCCCGGCTGAAGTCCCCCGTCACGGCGTTGAAGCCAAAGCCCATCATTGAAGTGACGAGCAGGCCCTTGGGCGTGTCGGCGATGATGTCCTCTCGAGAGGCTTCGCCCGGGAGCATTCGGAAGTTGCTCGTCGACACGCCGGGGCGGCCTCCGAGTCCGCGGGCGGCGCTCCCGGTGCTGGGTCGAGACAGCTTCCGGCCCGCGTAGCAGTCACAGAGGAAGGTTCGAAGGACGCCCTGCTCGACCACGACGTTGCGCCGAGAGGGCAGGCCCTCGCCGTCGAAGGGGCGGGACCCGGGGCCTCGGCGGATGAGCGGATCATCGACGATGGTGACGAGGGGGGACGCCACCTCGCTCCCCTCCCGGTCGGCGAGATAGGTCGAACGGCGATGCACCGCGCCGCCGCTCGTACAGCCGGCGAGGGCCCCGAGCAGCGCCCGACCCGCGTCGGGGTCGAAGACCACCGGCATCTCGGCGGTGGGCACCTTCTCGGCGCCGAGCCGGGCCAGGGTCTTCTCAGCGGCTCGACGACCGATCTCCTCCGGGTCCGCCAGCTCGTCCAAGAAGCGCTTGGCGTCCCAGTAAGAGGCGCCCCGCTTCTTGCCGCCTCCGTCGTCGGCGAGGGGCCGGGCCGAGAGGCGGACGAAGGAGGACGGGAAGGCCCCTGCGAAGCCGCCGGTAGTGGCGAAAGCCATGGCGCCGTGGGTGCGCGCGCACTCGGCGCCGTCGCTGTTGGTCAGGCGCTCGTCCGCGGACAAAGCCGCGCCCTCACAGGCCATGGCGGCTCGGGTGGCCGCGCTGGCCTCGAACTCGGCCAACCGCGGGTCCGACAAATCCAGGTCCGGGATCTCGCGAGCCAAGAGCTCGGGCTCGGGCGGACCGTCGAAGGGGTCGGGCTCCGACATCTTGGCCACGTCCAGCGCGTCCTGGACGAGCCGTTCGACCCCGGCATCCGTCAAGTCGTTCGACGAAGCACTCCCGGCTCGACCCTCGACGAAGACCCGGAGCCCCGCCCCCCGAGCCCCGGCCTCCTCGACCTGCTCTACTTCGCCCTTCCGCACCCGAACGCTCAGATCTCGGCTCTGGGCCACGATGACCTCCGCGACCTCCGCCCGCGGACCGGCCAGGTCGAGAAGGTCACGGGCTCGTTGCAGGAGGCGGTCGGCTTCGCTCATGGGCGACAGACTCCGACAAGCCAGCCGAGGGTCAAGGAAAGCCCGGCGCCATCCTCGAAAAATCCCCTCGCCTGATCGGAAAGTTCGAAGCCCTCCGGGAGAGCCTCGCGGGCTCGCGCCGAGCCCCCGGAGCTGTCATAGATGGAGCGCATGGCGGCGACGCTGGCCGAATATCGCCTCGACCGGCGCATTGGCTCCGGGGCGTCGGGAGAGGTCTTCGAGGCCTCACCACCAGGCGGCGGCGAGCCGCTGGCGGTGAAGGTGATCTTCTCGCACCTGTCGGAGTCGGACGACAACGTCGCTCGATTCGAACGTCAATGTCGCTTGCTCGCCACCATCGACCATCCGGCGGTGGTCCCGGTGAGCTCATGGGGATTTTGCGAGGAGCGCCGCCAGCTCTTCCTCGCCATGCCTCTTCTCCGGGGACGGACGCTGGGCGAGTGGATGCGAGAGGCCGAGTCGACCCTGGAGCTGGTCGAGCTGTTCGACATGGCGCTGCAGGGGCTGGCTGCCGCCCACGAGAGGGGCCTCGTCCACCGTGACATCAAGCCCGACAACATCTTCGTCGTCGAAGGCGAGCGTCCGGAGGCCCGGGTCATCGATTTCGGCCTCGTGCGGCAGGTCGATGCGACCGGACCCACCGCGACGCAGATGGGGCTCGGGACCCCGAGCTACATGGCCCCCGAGCAGGCGACCAGCGCCCGTTCGGTCGGCGTCGCGGCCGACGTGTGGTCTTCGGGCGTGGTCCTGTACCGGATCGTGTCTGGCCGGTTGCCCTTCACCGGTGAGGGGCCCTACGAGACCATGATCCGGGTCGTCTCCACGCCGCCGCCTCCGCTGCCCAACGTGCCCGAGCCGCTGCAGGCCTTGATCTTCCGATGCCTGCAGAAAGAGCCCGAGCGACGGCCACCCGACGCGACCGCCGTCCGGTCCGAGCTCGCAGCGGCCCTGGAGGCGCCCGGGGTCCGGGACTGGCTGGACGCCAAAGCCTGGCACGGGGGCACGGAGCCCAGCGTCGAGCCCCTCGATCCGACCTTCATCCAGGACGCCACCGATGCCGCGACGCGGACCCAGCCCGCTCGAAGAGCGGAGCATGTGGGCGCGTCCGTCCCAGACCGGCCAGCGCCGATTCGGCGAGCTTGGGTCCCGTGGGCCTGGGCCGCGGTGGCGCTCTCCGCGCTCGGTTTGGGCACCGGCCCTCTGTGGTGGCCGGCTGGGGACCGGGTAGAGGCGCTTCCGACCGCAGAGGCGCCGAGCGCCGCCGAGGCTGCGCCGGCTCCCTTGCCGGACGCGCTTCTGCCGGTCGGCTCGTCGGAGGAGGAGGAAAAGAAGGCCGAGGGAAGGAAGGCCGGGGAAAGGAAGCCGGAGGCTTCCGATGCCCCAGCCGAGCGCGATGTGACCCGACGTCGAACGGCCCCCGCTCGCCGCCGGCCGGCTCGGACGACGAGGTCGGATGGTCCCGAAGGCTCGGAGCGGACCGGCGCGAATGCCACCCCACCCACCCCAGAGCCCAGAAGCGAGGGCGAGTCCGCGAGGCCCGAAGCTTCGGCTTCCGAGTCTGCAACGCCGCCGGCGTCGAGGTCCACGTCCGGCACCGATGCAGCCGCCGTCGAAGCGAAGCCACCGTCGGCGGAGCCGCCGCCGAGCCCCTCCGAGCCCGCGGAGGCGCCGCCAGCGCCGCCTCCCGAAAAGGACGAGGAGCCCGAAGTGGACCCACGGGACATTTTGACCTTTTGATGCTCATGAAACGCGCCCTTCTGACGCTGCTTCTGTGGATCGTCCTGCCTCCCCTTGCCTACGCCTCGCCGTGGGCAATGCCCAAAGGGCGCCTCGCCTGGACCAGCGTCCTCGAGTTTCAGTGGGCGGGGCAGGAGTTTCTGGACCGGCGGGTTCCCTCCGAGTTTCCGCTCAATGGATTCTACTCGGCGACTCGATTCGAGGTCGGAGCCCGCTACGGCTTGGGTGGCGGCTTCGACGTCGAGCTCTCGATTCCGGTGCAGATCGTCTCCTTCCAGTCGGACCCGGTCATTCTTCTGATCGAAGATGGCCCTCCCGAGACGGCTCTCGACCGCGCTCAGGAGAGCGCCCTCGACTTCAGCCAGACCCGGGCCGGAGTGGCCGACATCCGAGCCCTCGTCCGAAAGCAGTGGGTGAACAGTCCCGTGGCCCTTGCGACCACCCTGGAGGTGAAGATTCCGGCCGGCTACCGCGGCCCCGCCGGCACCTTCGGCTCCGAGCCAAGGACCGAAGACGAGCTCGTCGCGGTGGCGGCGGAGGCCATCGACCAATCCAACGTCGAAGACGACGTCGCCCTCGGCGACGGGCAGGTGGACATCGTCCCCATGGCCCACATCGGCTGGGCGAGTCGGAGTGGCTGGTTCACCCGGGGCGCGGCGGGCTACGCTTGGCGCCTCGGCGAGGCCGGCGACGAGTTTCGAAGCGAAGCCCGAGTGGGCAAGCTCTTCGGGCGCAGGGTCCTCCTCTTCGCGGGGGCTCAGCTTCGCTACGCGGTCGGTCGCGGCAAGCTCATCGGCGTTTCGGTGGCGGCCATCGACCCCTCTCTACCCGCCACCGAGTTCGGCGGCCTCTTCAACTTGGACTTCAGAAACCTTCGCCTGGAGCGCGACGCCCTCCGGGTCGACGGCGGGCTCATCTACCGGTTCGGCAAGACTCTGGAGCTCAACGCCAATTACGCCCGCACCGTCTGGGGTCGCAACACCACCGCCGTCAACAGCCTCGCCTTCGCCCTCGCCCGCCGTCTCTGAACGTGATGCGGCGCTTCAGATACTCCACTACGCGCTCGAATGGATCGAAGCCGAAGGACTCGGCGATGGCGGGGCGGAGGTTGGAGTTGGCGTTGACGTCGTAAAATACCGGCTGGCCGCGGACCTCGGCGTATTCGACGCCCGCGATGTCGAGCCCGCCGGCGTGGGCGATGCGCAGGGCGTCTCGGACCGCTCGCTGCGGCACCTCGGGGTAGGGGTAGAACTCGACCTTCGGACCAGGGGGGACGGCGCAGGCTCCCCCCTCTCCATCGCTGGGGTTGCAGAGCTCGGACGGGCAGAGGTTGAACGCCCCGTGGCTGACGACCCGCATGGCGTAGAGCAGCTGCCCGCCCAGCAGTTCGAGGCGAACGATCCCGTGTTCTGGATCGTAGTCGAGCTTCTCCTGCAGAAGGAGCACTGGGTCCGGCGTCCATAGCGCCGGGTCCCGTACGGCCTCACGGATGGCGTCGAAGTCGTCGACCTCGACCATGCGCGCGCCGCTTCCGCCTTGGTCGGGTTTGAGCAGCGCGGGGAAGGTGAATGGCTCGGTCTCGAGCCGCTGTGCCAGCGTGTCCACATCGTCGAACACCAGCGTTCGTGGCGCCGCGACCCCGAGCCGCTTCATCAGGGCGAGTTGCGCCGACTTGGAAAGCTCCAGCGAAAACGCCTGGTGGCCGTTCACCACTGGGACGCCCGCCGCTTCGTATGTGCGGAGAAGCTTGGCGGCGAAGGGGACGGCTCGGTCGTGGCCGCGTACAGAGGCGCTTGGGCTGGCCTGGTTGAACACCAGCTGGGCCTGCGGCAGGTCCATCGGGTCGAAGACGCCGTGACTCAAGTCCATGGCCTCGTACGACACACCCTGTCGCGCGAGGGCGGAGAAGAGGGGCTTCTGCCAGTCCGGGTGCTCGTACAGCACCAGTACGTCCACGGCCACGCTCGAGGGGTTCATGGAGAGAAGGCGCGCGCAACGATTACCGCAGTAGGCTTGCAAAAGTCGCGATGTGGCGCGGCGTCCCTTCTCAACCGTTTCGTCAGGGACCTGGCCATGGCTGGATTGGCAGCGCTACATCTTGGTGCCGCCCACCGTCATCTGGGCGATGCGGGTGGTGGGGCAGCCGACGCCGACCGGGACCGACTGGCCGTCCTTGCCGCAGGTCCAGATCCCGTCCGAGATCTGGACGTCGGCGGCCAGCATGTCGACCCGGCCCAGGACGTCGGGGCCGTTGCCGATCAGGTTGACCCCCTTCAACGGGGCGGTGATCTTGCCGTCCTCGATGAGATAGCTCTCGGTGAGCGAGAAGACGAAGTCGCCGTTGGTGATGTCGACCTGACCGCCGCTGAAGCGCTTGGCGAAGATGCCTTTTTGGGTCTCGGCGATGATCTCCTCCGCCGTGTGGGGGCCCCCGAGCATGATGGTGTTGGTCATGCGAGGCATGGGCGGGCAGCGGAAGGACTCGCGGCGGCCGTTTCCGCTCACGGTGCCGAAGTGCTTCGCGCTGTGCTGGTCGTGCATGTAGCCCTTCAGGACCCCGCCTTCGATGAGGCGGACCTCCTGTCCAGGCCGGCCCTCGTCGTCGAAGTGGATGGCCCCCCGGGCGCCCGGGTAGATCGGATCATCGACGACCGTGACCAGCTCGCTGGCTACCGGCTGTCCGAGGGAGTCGGTGTAACGGCTGGTTCCCTTTCGGTTGAAGTCGGCCTCCAGGCCGTGGCCCACCGCCTCGTGCAGCAGGATGCCGCTGTCCCCCGCCGCCAGGACCACCGGGAATTCGCCCGCCGGCGCGTCCTCGGCGTGAAGCATCTCGACCGCGATCCGGGCCGCCTCCCGGCCGTGGTCCTCGGGGCGCTTGCCCTCGGCGAGGAAGTACTCGAGGCCCATTCGACCACCTCCGCCCGAGCTGCCGGCCTGACGCGCGCCGCTCTCTTCGGCCAGAGCATTCACGCCGAAGCGCATCATCGGCTGCACGTCCCGGACGAAGTGACCGTCCGAGGTCGCGATCAGGATCTCGCGGCTCGACTCGGCGAAGGATGCCGTGACCTTGGTGATCCGAGCGTCGTAGGCCCGAGCCGCTTTGTCGGCCCGCTTGAGGAGGGCGACCTTCTGTGCGTCGTCGGTGGGTCGAGCGGAGCGATAGAGCAGCGGCGCCCGGCTCGGGCTCGCGAAGGCGACGGGTTGCTGCCGGCCGCCGCTCGCTATCTTGGCCGCGGTCCTGGCCGCGCCCAGCATGTCGTCCCACTCCAACGACTCGGTATAGGCGAAGCCGGTGGCGTCGCCTTTTTGGACCCGCACCCCGAGCCCGCCCGAAACGGAGCGGGAGGCGCTCTTGACGATCCCGTCCTCCAGGCCAAGGCTTCCGGCGGCCCGGTATTCGAAGAAGAGGTCGGCGAAGTCTCCGCCCTCGTGGAGCGCCTCGGACAGCAGTTTGGTCGCGGCGTTCTCGTCGATGGCGTGGGCGGCTCCAGGAGCGAAGGGGGCGCTGCTCATGCCTCCACCCTCGCCGAATCGGGCCGCGAACCCAATCCAAACTAGGGGTCTGGGCCTCGAGCGCCCGGCGGGGGCGGGAACAGGGCCGCGACTCGGTCCAAACCCCGGATCGTCCGAACGCCGTGCCAGCACAGGTCGTCTCCGCCTACGAGCTGAACGTCGGCGCTCGGCATCTGGGCCTGGACCTCGGCGCGGTGGCTCTCCTTGAACGGGAAAGGCTCGTCGGACAGGAGAGCCAAGAGTCGGGCGTCCTCCAGCTCCACCTCCACGTAGCCGCTGCGCGACTCCGCGTTGCGCCCGCCCCCCAAGCCGAGCAGGGCGTCCACATAGGTCTCCTGGCCTGCCACCATCCACGGGCGGCGCCAGATGAAGTAGAGGAAGGGGTGGCTGCGGGGGCGGGAGGCGAGGGCGTCGAGTCTTGCTTCGATGGCCCGGGCGGCGACCTCCGCCTCGTCGCTTCGCTCCAGCCGATCGCCCCAGCGTCGCAGCAGGGCGGGGACATCCGAGGGCGTCCGGGGTAAAGAGACGTCGACCTCGAAGCGAGCCGAAAGCCAGTCGTGGTCTTCTTCTCGATTCTCTTCCGCGTTCATGAAGATCAGATCGGGCTCGAGCGCTGCGACCTTTTCTCGGCTCGGATCTTTGGTGCCCCCGACCTTGGGAACCGCCTCCACTCGGCCGGCGGGATGAATGCAAAAGCGTGTACGACCCACCGGCTCCACGCCAAAAGCGAAGAGCGTCTCGGTCGTCGATGGGCACAGCGAAACGACCCGCACCGGCTCGAACTTAGCACCGGCCACGGGGCGCCCGTCCAGGATCCACCTTGGCTCCTGCGCACACCGACCCCTAGGCTCCCGCCATGTCTGCGGGTTGCGCCCGGACCCGCTGGGTCGAAAACCGAGGCCTGAACTTGGCCGTCCACGGCTGGGGAGCCGAACGCCCCCTCGCCCTCGCCATCCATGGCTTCATGGACCACGGTCTCTCTTTCCGCTGGGTGGCGGAGCATCTTCAGCCCGACGGACTGGCGGCGGCCGATATGCGAGGCTTCGGCCGCTCGGACTGGGTCGGCGACGGCGGCTACTACCACTTCTACGACTACTACGACGACGTCGGACGGATCCTGGATGCTCTCGAAGGCCCGGTGGGTCTGGTCGGGCATTCGATGGGAGGCTCCATCGCCTCGGCCGTCGCCGCTTTGTTTCCCGAGCGGGTGCGGTGGCTTCTGCTTCTGGAGGGCATGGGCCCGCCGCCCTCGCCGCTCGACGAGAGCGCGGCTCGACTTGGCCAGTGGCTGCGGGCGGTCCGCCGGCGACAGGGGCCGGCGGCGGCACGGCGCCGGATGCGCCGGAGCTTTCCGTCGCTGGAGGACGGCGCCTACCGCCTTCGGAGCTTCAACCGGCTGCTCACCGAATCCAGATCCCTGGCCCTGGCGGAGAGCTTTTCCGAGGTTACGCCCGAGGGCCGGACCTGGCGCGTCGATCCCCTGCATCGCACGCCCTCCGCGAAGCCTTTCCTCCTCGAAGAAGCCCGTTCGCTGTGGCTGGCCCTGCAGGTCCCGGTGATCTCCCTGTGGGGGGATCAGGGCTTCCGTCCCGACGATCTGCCGGCGCGGCACGGCTGCATTCCGCGCCTTTTGGCCGGCGTGGTTCCCGATGCCAGCCACAACGTCCATCACGACCGACCCGACGTCGTCGCGGATGCGGTCCACCGCCTGGAGGCAGGTCGCTTCGAGCTTCCCGCCCAGGCGTCTCCGCTTTGAGATCTGTCCTTGGCCTGGGTAGACTCTGCGCATGGGCCTGCTTCGAATGCTCCTGCCGGGCGCCGTTCTCGTCGCGCCGGTACTGGCCCACGCCCAGCAGCTTCGCTGCGGGACCGATGTGATCTCCCGAGGCGACCCCGCCATCGAGCTACAGGCCGTGTGCGGAGAGCCGAGCTTCGTCGAGACTCGGGTCGAAGAGCTGAGCTTGGTCGACCCCGTCCGAGGCTTGGTCTCCACGACCGCCTTTCAGGTGCGAGAGTGGCTCATCACCTTCGAGGACGGCAGCCTCCCCCGCCTGGTCCAGATCCGGAACGGCAAGGTCGCCCGGGTCGATACCCTGTCCCGAGCCGTGGTTCCTGACGAAGCGCGCTGTCGCCGCACCGGACTGTCCCTCGGGGCCTCCACGGCCGAAGTTCACCTCGCGTGCGGCGCGCCCGACGACATCGACGTCTCGGTCACCACGAACACGGTGGTGCGAAAGGGCCTCTCCTATCAAGCCACCGGGGAGCGCCAGCGCTGGACGTACAACTTTGGGTCCAACCGCCTGCTGCGCTTCTTCGAGTTCGAGAACGGTCGCTTGGTCTCGAAGTCCACCGGCGGCTACGGCTTTTGAGCCTTGGCCGATGAGACATAGTCGGCGACCTGCATCCGAAGCACCGGGAGAGAGACGGCGCCCCCTAGCAACAGGGCGTCGTGGAAGTCCGGGAGGCTGAAGGCCTCGCCCAGCGCGGCTTCGGCTTCTGCCCGCAGGCGCATGATCTCGAGCTGCCCGGTCTTGTAGGCGAGGGCCTGCCCCGGCCAGACGATGTAGCGGTCCACCTCGTTGTCGATGTTGTTGAGGGCGAGGGCGGTGTGGGCGGCCATGAAGTCGATCGCCTCCTGCCGCGTCCAGCCCATGGTGTGCAGGCCGGTGTCGACGACCAAGCGTGACGCTCGCCAGGCTTCGTAGCTCAGCTTGCCGAGCCGATCGAGGTCGCCTCCGTACAGGCCCATCTCGTCAGCGAGCTGCTCGGCGTACAGGGCCCAGCCCTCCACGAACACCGTCATGCCGGCGTGCTTTCGGAAGGCGGGGACGTCGTCGAGCTCCTGGGCGATCGCGATCTGCAGATGGTGCCCCGGGATGGATTCGTGGAAGGCCAGAGCTTCGGCCTCGTAGCTGGGACGGGTGCGAGGCTGGTAGGTGTTGACGTAGTAGACGCCGGGCTCGGAGCCGTCGGGGACGGGCTGCCGGTAGTAGGCGATGGTGGTGAAGGGCGCCTCGTAGTCCGGCACCTCGCGGACCACGCACTCGGCTTTGGGCAGGCGACCGAAGAAGGCGGGGAGCATCGATCTGGCCTTGGCGAGGGCACTCTCGGCCTTGGCCACGATCGCGGTCTCGCCTTCGAAGTAGAGCTCGGGATCGGAGCGCAGTCGGGTCAGAGTGTCTTCGAGGCCGGAGGCGCCCAAGCTTCGGGCGCCGATGCGGGCCATCTGGGCGTTGATGCGCTCCAGCTCCGACAGGCCGCGCTCGTGGATCTGCTGCGCGCTCAGCTCCAGGGTCGTGAAGTGCCGGATGCGGGCCGCGTAGCAGGCCTCACCAAAGGGGAGTCCGGACAGGCCGACCCCCTCCTCGTCGGTTCGAGCCCGGGGGAGGAGCTCGTCTCGGATCAGATCGCGGTACCGCTGGAGCGCCGGGCGCACCAGGCCCCCCACCGCCTCCCTCGCCTCGTCGCGCAGCCGGCGCACGTCTTCCTCGGACCAGCTCGAGCGATCCTCGGGCAAGGCATCCTTCAGCATCGGCCACTCGGCGAGGGGTTGATCGAGCTGGGTCTCGACCATCTCGAGGACGCGGGCCGTCGATTCCTGATTTGGAAACCAGCCCGCCGCCGCACCCTGGCGCAGGTTCGCGATCGTGCGGTCGATGTTCTCGGCCCCGGCTCGCAGCCGCGCGACCAGAGCCTCCACCTGCGCTGGGGTCTCCTTCGGTTGGCCCTGAGGCAGATAGTTGAGATGGGTGACCGGGTTGCTGCGAGGCGACAAGGACCACAGCGGGAAGCGACAGACCTCGGCCTCGATGTCGCCGTCCAGCTCTTCCAGCAGGAGGGCCCGCGTGGTGCGATCCCGATCCGTCAGGGATTCGGGATCGAGGGCGGCCACCGCTGCTCGAGTGCGTCGGCGTGTCTCGTTTCGCGCCTGGACCGCGGACCAGCTCGGGTCGGCCAGCTGATCGTCGCGGGCGTGTTCGCCGAGGCGGGTGGCGAGCTCGGGGTTGCTCTTCAGCACCCAGGACCAGTGCCGGGCGACCAGATCGGCCAAGTCGGGGTCGTCCACCCCGACCGCATGCGCCGCGTCACCGGGAGGCGGCAGCTCGCCGGGAGCGGACGCGTGGGCGCAGGCCCCGAGGAGGAGCAAGACGGATGCGGCTCGACGCATGACGATTTGGCCTACCACACATTGTAGCGCCGGCGGTTTCGTTCGTGGCCTCTCGCCGTCTTTGCGAAGTGGATCTGCTGATTCGCGTCGTGGAGGTAGAACAAGTACGGCGAGTCCTCGGGCCGCAGGGCCGCCTCCAGCGCGTCGATGCTCGGAGCGCCTATGGGAGAGGGCGGCAGACCCGGCCTGTGCCGGGTGTTGTAGGGTGCCTTCTTGTCGCGCAGAGCCTTTCGAAAGGCGCGCTCGTCGTTCCAGCGATCGAGGGGGTAGCGGCTGGTGGCGTCGATGCCGAGAGGGATCTTGCGGTCGAGGCGCTTGTAGATGATGCCCGCGACCAGGGGCCGGTTCTTCGAAATGGGCTCTTCGCGCTCCAGCATCGAAGCCACCGTGACGATCTGGTGGAGGGTGCGCCCCGACTCGGCGATGGCCTGAGCGTTGGGCGTGTAGAAGCGCTCCGTGAAGGCGTCGAGCTGACGCTGGACGAGGTCCTCGACCTGGAAGCGGTCCCGAGGGAAGCGGTAGGTCTCGGGGAGTAGATAGCCTTCGAAGTCGTCGCCTTCGACAGGGAAGGGAACTTGAAAGTTCTCCGTTCGTCGAGCCGCGGCCACGTAGGCTCCGGGCCGAATCAGCCCTTCCCGGGCCAGGGCGGCGTCGGTGTCCTGCAGGCGCCAGCCCTCCAGGAGGGTGAAGGCTTCGTCCTCCGCGATCGGCGGGCTGCCCAGGGTGCGGCGCAGCGCCCGCATGGACTGAGCGGCGGAGACCCGATGGCGGCCGGCCTTCGGGGTCGGGCCCTCGGGCTCGAGGCTGAGGAGCAGCCGGTACAGCCGGGCCGAGCCGATGAGGTCCTCCTCCTCCAGGAGATGGGCCAGGCGCCGTTGGGTGGTGCCGATCGGCACCTCGAGCACGCGCTCGCCGGCCTCGGGCCGGTGGGGGCGCGCGAGCTCGGCCTGGATCCAAGACCAGGTGGCTAGGCCGGCGGCCCCGAGCAGAACGAGCAGCAGCGCGGCTCCCAAGAGAATCCGGCGCACCCTCAACTAGTAGCCTCTGTGGCCGAGAAGGACCAGGCTCGTTCCCAGGATCACCGCCACGACGCCCATCAGCTTTCGCGTGTCGATGGTCTCCCCGAAGCGCAAGCGTCCGACCACGAGGGCGAACAGCGCACCCGCAGCCCGTTTGATGGTCTCCACCAGGCTCACCCAGGTCAGCTGGATGGCGTTGAGCTGAAGGGCGAGGGCGAGGGAGCCGAAGACGATGGCGAGGAAGAGGGTGGGGCGCTGGCGGCGGGGCCAGATCGGCACCCGGGCCCAGGCCGCCCAGGCGCCGAGGAGCAGGCTCATGCCGCCGGCTTGAAGGAGGGCGTGACTGGCGGGGCTGCTCGCGTCGACGGCGAGACGATCCAAGGTGGCGGTCATGGACCATAGACCCGACACCAGGATGGCGAGGACGCTCCCTCCATCCACCCGCAGGCGCCCCGCCTTGGTGGGGAGGAAGGCGAGGAGGCCCGCTCCGAGGGTCACGCACACCGTGCCCGCCCACTGGGTTTCGTTCGGAGCTTCGTCCAGAGCGACCCACCCAATGGCGGCGGTGAAGACTGGAGTGAGGGAGAGGAAGGGAATGGTGCGGCCGAGCTCCGAGATGTTCAGAGCCTGAAGGAGCAGAAGGTTGGCGCCGATCTGGAGAACGACGACGGTGGCGCCGTAGGGAAGGTAGTCGCTCGTGAATCGAAAGCCCACCACGCCGGCCCACGCGGCGTAGAGGACGCTCTGGGCGATCGTGAGTTGGATGAGGAGCGCGACGGGTCCGTAGCTCTTCAAGAGCGCCTTGCGGATCGCATCCAGGCCGCCGTAGGCCACGCCGCAGCCGGCTGCGAGAAGAACACCCAGCAAGGTGTCAGCGTCTCTGGATCAGGCTCCGAAGTCGAGCTCCCACCCGCTCCAGAGGCCGCCGCGCCAGGGCCTTCACCTTGCGCCGTAGGCCCGGGGCCCCGCTCGCGTGCTCTTCGGTCCACTCCCGCGCGAAGCGGCCGTCCTGCACCTCCCGCAGCACCGCTCGCATGCGCTCGCGGACGTGGCCGTCGATGATGCGGGGGCCCCGGGTGACGTCGCCGTAGAGGGCGGTCTTCGAGATCTTCTCCCGCATTCCGACCATGCCCTCCTCGTGGACCAGGTCCACGAGGAGCTTCATCTGGTGGATGCACTCGGTGTAGGCGAGCTCGGGCGGGTAGCCGGCTTCGACGAGCGTCTCCCAGCCCGCCTCCATCAGCGCGCACACGCCGCCCACGATCACGGCCTGCTCGCCAAAGAGATCGGTCTCGGTCTCTTCTCGGAAGGTCGTTTCCATGATCCCGGCTCGTCCGCCGCCGAGACCCGCCGCCCAGCCTCGTGCCAGGGGCCAGGCGGTGCCGCTCGGATCCTGTTCGACGGCCACCACCACCGGAATGCCGCGGCCTTCGGAGAAGCGCCGCCGCAGCAGATGGCCCGGGCCGACCGGGGCGGCGAGGAAGACGTCGACCTCGGGGGGCGCCTCGATGGTGCGATAATGGATGCAAAAGCCGTGGCCGAAGCCGAGGGCCTGACCGGCCTGCAGGCGCGGGCGAACGCGTTCGAAGACCTTCGGCACCACCTCGTCGGGCAGCAGGATCATGACGACCTCGGCCTCCGTCGCCGCATCCTCCGGCGACAGGACCCGAAAGCCGTCTCGCGCCGCCGCGTCCGCGCCCGCTCCAGGGCGGGCGCCGACCACCACCTCGGCCCCCGAGTCCCGCAGGTTCAAGGCGTGGGCGTGGCCCTGGTTGCCGTATCCGACCACGGCCAACCGTCGCTCGTGGAGCGCCGAGAGGTCGACCTCGGCGTCGCTCAGGATCTTCACCGGCCCCTCTTTGGGAACAGTCGGGGATGCTTCACGCTGCCGGTCATGGCGAAGCTGTAAAAGCCGTCTCGACCCTTCGCGCTTTGGATGTTGTTGAGCAAGGCCCCGATGAGGGGCTCGCGCTGGAGCAGGCCGTCGGTGGGGCGAAAGGAGAGGGTCATGTCGACGGTGGAGCGCTCGAGCTGGGCGGCGAGGTTCAGCGTGCCGTCCAGATTGACCTCGACGTCGCCTCCTCGGATCTGCTGCTGGGTCAGCTTCAGCTGACCGTTCGCGACCTGCAGGTCCCAGTCGAAGGAGCCCACGTTCACCGCGATGGGGAGGGGATAGATCCCGATGCGGCCCCCTTCGGCGATCTCGAGGCCCGAGCCGGCCAGACTGACGTTGCCGCCGCTGTTGGCCGGGTTCTCGCGGTCGACCTCGAGATCCGCCTCCAGGGACAGCTCGCCGCTCAACGGCAACCCGGTCAGCTCGGCAAGGGCTGGGACCAGGCCCAGCTCCACCGTCTCCACCGCGAGATCCAGGTCTGTCTGTTCGCTCGACTGGGTGAAGTTGGCGTCCACTTCGCCGCCGCCGATCGGAAAGGCGACGCGGCCTCCAACGCCGCCGGTGATCGCGGCCAGGAGGCTGGCTCGTACACGCAACTCCTCGATCTCGAGCGCGCTTTCGGAGCCGGGCGCCCGGGCCCGTACCCCGGTCAGCACCACGCCGGTGAGCCAGCTCGGTCGCAGGCTCTCCGCTTGCAGCCTCCAGCCGGTCTGCAGAGAGGCCTCGGTCAGCAGGCGAGCCTTGAGGGCGTCCCAGGGGAAGGTGAGGTAGAGCCCCAGCCCGAAGCTCGCGAGGAAGAAGGCGACGTAGCCGCCGATGCGGACGATCTTATTCACGAGCTCTCCACCGGCTTGAAGGTGCCGACGGTGATCGTGGCATCCAGCATCTTGGGTTGCTCAAAGTTCTTTTCCACCTTCAGCCGGCGCACCTTCACCAGCCGGCTGCCTTCCTCGATCGCCTTCAAGAAGGCGTCGAGGCGGTCCAGACTCACCTGCTTGATCTGGACCACCGCGACCTCTTCGATGACTCGATCCGAGCCGGTGCTCTCGCCCCGGCGCTCGGAGGCGTTCTGCAGCTCGATGTTGGCCTGCTTGGACTGCTCCTCCAGATAAGAGAGGAGCTGCTTGTTGCGGTTGTTGCGTACCTCTTGGGCGAGGCGTCGCTGCTCGGCAAGACGGCGTTGATAGTCGGAGCGCAGACTCGACACCTCGGCCAGCTTGCGCATCTTGGCGTCGATGCGCTTCTCCCGGGCATCGAGATCGCGAGACACGAAATAGCTCCCGAAGCCCACGAACATGAGGATGATCGCGAGTACGAGGCCGAAGACCATGATCTGCTCCCTCGCCGAGAGGCGTTCGAAGGAGGCGGAGAGGTCGGCGAAAAACTTGTTCATCGGCAAACCACCAACATCGACAGCTCGAACTCCACGCCCTCGCCGGTGGCGTTCTTGGTGATCCGCGACTTCTTGATGTCGTCGAAGCAGGTGCTTTCGCCGTAGGCCGTCACGACCTGGTCGACGGCGTCGAAGCTGTCGGCGGTCCCCTCGACCAAAGCACGGTCGGAGGTGACCTGAACCTCCTCCACCGTGACTTCGACCTTTTCCGGGACACGCTCGGAGAGCTCGGCCAAGGTCACGTAGGCGCTCCGCTCCGGAAGCTCAAAGCTCCCCAGCTCGGTGTCCGGGCTCGCCATGACCGACAGCGCCAGGCTCGGCTCGCAGATCTCACGACCTACGACCTCTCGCGTGATGTCGCAGAAGGCTTGGTCGATCATCGCCTCCCGCTCCACCACCGACCGGTACTGGACCGCGACGCTGACCAAGAGCAAGAATATCAGACCACCGATGCAGGCCGCCATGACCGGCACCCGACTTCGGAAGTTTTCCAGGCTCCCCGCGAAGGCGAACTCGTCCTTTCGGAAGTCGATCCGAGGCATCACCGAGCCGGGAGTGCTGCGCAGCGCGATGGCGAGAGCGAGGGCGAAGGCCCCTGCGCGTCCGCTCTCGACCTGGCGCTCCACCGACTGCTCGACCACCTTCGCCTCTCCCACCGGCAGGTTGAGTTGCTCGCACAAGAAGCTCGCCAGATTGCGGATCCGCGCGCCGCCGCCGATCAGATCGATGCGCTCCACATGCACTTTGCGCTCTTTCCGGATCGCCTGCAGGGTCCGGCGGAGCTCCCGCACCAGCTCGCGAAGGCCGGTCTCCACCGCGTCCGACACCCGCTGAGCCTCTTCGTCGGGGGCGGGGTGCCGGCTGCTGGCCACGAAGCCATCGGCGTGCTTGCCGGACTCGGCCTCGGCCCAGGAAAGCTCGAAGGCCTCGGCGATGGCGGCCGTGACCTGGGTGCCGCCGCAGCGCAGCGCCCGGACGAAGTGGACGCCGTCCTCGTTCACGGCGCAGGTCAGGGTGCGCTCGTGACCTACGTCGACGATCAGTCGAGCGGTAGGCGGCCCGTCCGGCGTCGGCTGGATGAAAGTCAACGCTTCGTCGGCGGCTTCGGCCGGCGCCTCGGGCGCCGTCCCATCCTCGTCGAGCAGTGTGTTCAGCGCCGAGAGTTGCAGGACGTCGAGGGGCAGGAACTTCGGGTCGATGCCCGCCTCCATCAGGGTGTCCAGTCGCTGGCGAACGCGATTGCGAGGCGCCGCCGCAGCGAGCGAGAGCGAGCTCTCGCTGCGCTTCTCCAGAAGGACGTGGTCGAAGACGGCGTCTTCGATCGGGAAGGGGATGAGATCGGCCATCTCGCCTTCGATGACCTGGTCTACTCGCCGGGCGTCGGCGAAAGGAAGCTCGACGAAGCGACTGGTTGCGTCGCCGGCGGAGAGCGCAGCCACCGCGCCGTCCCGGCGCAGCTCTGGGTCGTCGGCGATGCGCCGCAAGGCTTCGCTGCGGCGCTCCGTCAGCGTCTCGGGCTCGCCGTCATCGATCCGCGTCTCTTTGGCCCCCACCACCCGGAAGCCCCGAAACTGGGACTCCAAGAGCACCGCCTTCACTGACCACGTGCCGACGTCGACGCCCAGGATCCGTTGGGGCATCAGTCTTCCCTCCAGTACTTGATCTCGCCGGAAGAGCGATTGTCACGCCACACGACGGTCAGCTTCGAGGTGGCTTCGTTGACCACCCCCACCGTCGTGATCCGATAGACGCTCGCCACGTCCTCGAAGCGGATCGCCTTCTGCTGCACCAGCTGCTCGAAGGTGGCGCCGTTGACGGGGAGTCCCACCTGCTCCAACAGCCCTCTGAAGATGTCCTCGGTCAGGTTCGAGCCCGGCACCGCGAGGAGCACCGCCTTTTCGGTCAGGAACTCGTTGAAGCGGACCTCGTCCGAGGGGGTCCACGGCCGGCTCATCACGGCCCGGACCACCGCCTTCTGCATCCAGGGCTCGGCCGTCCGCATCGACACGCCGGTGCTGCCCGAGCCCCATACCGTAAAGTACTTGGCGAAGATCCTCATGAAGGCGTCGTTGACCCCGGGGACGAGCCGAAGCTCGGCCAGGGAGGTGAACATGCCGTCCTTGGGCCCGTAGCGGGCGTTGTAAGGGAAGTTGCGGTAGCGACCTTCTTCGGCGCCGCCGCCGTTGTTGGTGCCGGTGAGCGCGCATACCGGGTCGATGGTGTCGTTGCCGTCTGCGTAGTCCTGGATGTTGGCGATGATCTGAAGACGGTTTCGGACCGGATCCCGGGAGTCGCCCATGTTTTCGAACAGGGGGTCGAATTTGGGATCGTCGAAGACGCCGGCCAGGAGTACCGGGAGGAGGTTTTCGCAGTTTATGCCGAGGCTGGTGTTGAGGTCGATTTTCCGATTTTCGTCCACGACCTCCTCCACGAAGAACTGACCCCTGAAGTCGCCGAAGGGCTCGTTGATGGCGAAGGGGTCCTCCTGGATGACGTCCACGGCGTCGTCCTCCTCGGTGAAGAGGGTGCTGATGGTGTCCGAACTCACCAGCATGGTGGAGAGCTCGAAGAGCGGGATGGGCAAAAAGTTTCCGAGCTGACTCTTCACCTGGGCCTGGAAGCGGAGGACGAAAGTCTCCAGCTCCAGAGCGCTTCGGGCATGAAAGTGTGCCTGCAGTTCGTCTCGCGCGTTGGCGGCCGCCTTCAGGTTGACCTGAGCTTCGTTTTCCAGGTCGGCGGCGATGCCGCCCATGATGGTGGTGATGACGAGGACCATCACCAGCGCGACGCCACGACGGGTGCGCGAGCGCTGGGACCCGGACCGTCGGGGGCTCGGTCGGGGTCGCCACTCGGCGAAGGGGTTCGGGAGGCGCAGGCCTCCGCCTCGACGCTCGGCGCTCATATCGGAAGCAGCTCCGTCGTCAGGTTGATGCGGGTCTTGGTCACGAACTCCAGCTCTCGGCCGTCCTCGTCTTTGGTGACGAGCTTGATCTCGACGATGCTGGGGAGTCGGCCCGCGTAGTCGGTCTTCTGGCTGTCCCACTCGTCAGTCCAGTCCTGCCTCCGCTGGTCGTAGAAGCGGAGCTGGAACTTCACCACGTTCTCGGCCAGGACGTAGGCCCGCCCGCCCTCTTCGGGCTCCGTGTCCAGCCGGGGATCCTCTCGCCGCATCAGGTTTGTTTGACCGGGCTCGTCCGGATCCGGCTGGCCAAAGTAGCCGATCTCGCACTGATCCGACTCCTTGGCGTCTTGCCGGAGGATGTCGTGGGCGAAGGAGTTGAAGTCGATCCGATAGAAGCTGGAGCTGCGATCGGCTTTGAAGATGGTACGTCGCGTTTGCTCTGGGCCCCGGAAGCGGCGACGAGACTCCAAGAAGGCCATCGAGAGCTCTCGTGCCATTCGGTTCATGGCGACCCGGACCTCGTGGTAGCGCCGGTCGATCTGCGTGACCGTCTCGTAGGCGTCCATGGAGCGAGCCACGCCGCCCCAGGTCAGGGTCGCGATCATCGCCAAGATGGCCACCGCCAAGGAGATCTCGATGAGAGTGAGGCCTCTACGACTGGGACGCGCCATCAGTTTCTTCTCTGGAAAGGGGATTGAACCGGCGCATTGGCCGGGTTCTCGGTCCCGTCGGGGTTGGTGGGGGGGAGGATGTTGCCGGGGCCCCGCAGCCCGCTGCGGCCGGTCGGGGTCGCGATGCGGCCGCTCGTCGTCACGTACTGGACGAAGCGCACCGTCTCCCGGGCCTTCTCGGGTCCCCAGGAGATGTCGAGGACAATCTCTCGAATGGAGTCGCTGAGGGTCTGGCTGACCTGCTTGAAGACCAGCTCCAGGCCCTGCCCGCCCAGCAGCTGCTTCACCTCGTCGGCGGGGGCGCTCCCGCCTTCGGTGGCGAGGCGAGACGGGTCTACGCCCTCCTTGGCCCCCATGAAGGCCTGCATCTGGTCGGGAAGGGTGTCGAGATCGATCTCCTCCCCTCCCCCAAAGAATTGTCGAACGAGCTGAGTCACATCGACGTCGATGGGGCGGATGTAGAGCTCCCAGTCGACGTCCGGATAGCCTTCGTCCGAGAAGTCGCCGTCCTCGTCCACGTCGCCTTGGGCGAAGCCGTCTTCCTGAAGCTCGATCTCCACCTCCAGCATCTTGGAGCGGGCGAGCAGGGTCGCCACCGTCAGTCCCCGGGCGTAGTTCGAAGACTGAAAGCTGTTGGCGTTGATCCCCGCCACCACCGTCAGGGAGAGGGCGAGGATCGACAGCGCGATCATGACCTCCAGGAGCGTGAAGCCCCGGCGCGGCGCGATCACAGATCGCCCTCCTCGAAGCCGTCGTAGTCTTCGACCCGAGGCGCCTCCATGCGCTCGTGCTTGGTCCGCACTCGGCCGGTGAGGGGGGCGACCTTCAAGGTGACGAAGTCGTCGTCGCCGTCCTTCAGTTCTATCAGGGCCGGCTCCGTCCAACCGCCGTCGAAGAAGTGGATGAAGGCGATGCCTTCTTCGAATGGCTCTTCCTGGTGGCCGGTCCAGACCCGAGAGAACTTCACCGAGCCCGGGAGCTCGTTGGGCTCCTTCTCGCCCTCCTCTCGCTGGAAGCGGGCGCCGAGGCCGCCCTCCAGGGCGCGCCGTAGCTCACCGTCCATCTCGTCGTCGAGCCGGAGCTCGTCCCGGACATCCTCTTCGCCGGCGTAGACGATGTTCCCTTCTTCGTCGAGCATGGCGCCTTTGGTGCCTTCGGCTCGCTCCCGGCGCACCGCGAACTCGCCTTCGGTGTACTCCAGCCACCATTCACCGGTGTCGATGTTCATGGCGATCCGCTGGATCCGGTTCTGCATGATCGAGCGGTCGTAGCTGTACTTGATGGCGCCCGCCAGCTGCATCGCCCCCGTACGAAGATTCCGGTCCGACAGCGCGTTCACCGACACCACCCCCAAAGCCATGATGAGGGCGGCCACCCCCAAGGCGATGGTGATCTCGATGAGCGTGAGTCCCGCTCGATGCTGTCGGGGGCGATGGGTCAAGATTCAGCGCCTCCAGTTCGTAATGTCGTCGTCGGTGTCTGCCGTCCCGTCGGGCCCCTTGGAGTAGAGGTCGAACTTGGACTGGTTGTGGGTGCCTGGGTAGACGTACAAGTAGTCGTTGCCGAAGGGGTCGGTGGGGATCGTCTCCATCAGCGGTTTTCGGCCCTCGGGAGGCGACACCAGCGCGTCGAGGCCCTCGGCGGTGGTCGGGTACTTGTTGAACTTGACCTTGTAGAGCTCCAGGGCGTCACCGATGTTCTTGATCTGGACCCGGGCGGTGTCGACTCGGGCTTCGCCGAGCTGGTTGGCCACCGTGATGCCCACGATGCCCGCGATCATGCCGAGGATCGCGACCACCACCAGGATCTCGATGAGGGTCAGGCCGCGTTGGCCTCTGCGAGGAGTGCGTCGAAAGCGTCGTTTGAATTCCGTGTTCATGGGTTCTCCGCTCAGCGAACGTGCTGAGAAAGCTGCAGGATGGGCATCAGCACCGAGAAGACGACGAAGGCCACCGCCACGCCCATGCCGACGATCATGACCGGCTCGATGAGGGTGGTGAGCTTCTCGACGCGCTGATCCACTTGAAAGTCGTAGTTGTCGGCCACGTGCTCGAGCATCTGCTCCAGCTGGCCCGAGGCTTCGCCGGTCCCGACCATGTGGACCACGATGGGCGGGAACTCGCCGGACTTCCGAAGGGGGCCGGCGATGCTCTCACCCTCACGGATCGCCTCTCGCGCCTCACCCACCACGCTGGAGAGGCGCACGTTGTTGAGGACGTCTTTGGTGATGTCGAGAGCGGTGAGGACCGGGACTCCGGACCGGAGCAGGGTGGCGAGGGTGCGGGCGAAGCGGCTGATGGCGACCAGGCGCACCACCGGGCCCACGATGGGAGCGACGAGAACGAAGCGGTCCCACTTCGGCCGGCCCTTGGCCGACGTCCGCCACCGCATGAATAGCCAGATCGACAGACCCACCACGGGGATGAGGAGCCAGTAGTAGCCCTTGAGGACGTCGGCGGTGAAGATCAGAATCTTGGTCTGAATCGGAAGCTCCGCCTTCACCTGGTCGAAGATCTTGGTGATGCGAGGGATGACGACGATGAACAGGATGAGCATGATGACGCTGCCGACCCCGAGCATGATGAGGGGGTAGAGCATCGCGCTCTGGACCTTGGAGCGCAGCCGGGCCTGGGCTTCGGTGAAGTCGGCCAGCCGCTCCAGCACCACGTCGAGAGCGCCCGAGGCTTCGCCGGCCCGGACCATGCTGATGTAGAGGGTGTCGAAGACGGCGTCGTGCTTCGCCATCGCGTCGGCAAGAGCGGCGCCCTCGTTCACCTCGCTCTTGATGTTGCCGAAGGTCTTCTTGAGCCTGTCCGACTCCACCTGATCGACGATGGCGCTGAGCGCGTCGATGAGCGTGATCCCGGAGCGGAGGAGGGTGGCCAGCTGCCGGGTCACGAGGGCGATCTCGGCCACCGAGGTCCGCTCGAAGTATTTCTTGAGGTCGACCTCGGAAGAAAGGCTGAAGCCCCCCGAGCCTCCGTCGACCTTCCGCGAGGTCTCCTCCCGGTGCTCGATGATCCGGATGCCCTGGCGCTTGAGCATACCTCGGAGCGTCCGCGGAGACTCCGCGTCGAGCATTCCCTTGACCTCGCGGCCGGACTCGTTGAGTCCCTTGTAGGCGTAGACCGGCATGGCTCAGGCCGTCACTCGACGACCACCTCCTCGTCCTTGGCCACCCGAAGCACCTCCTCCGGGGTCGTGATGCCCATGACCGCCTTCCGTGCGCCGTCGACGAGGAGGGTCTTCATGCCGCCCTTCGTGGTGGCGTATCGCTTGATGGTGCCGGCGTCGACGTTCTTGAGAATGAGGCGCCGCACCTCGTCGTCCACCATCAACAGCTCGTATATCCCGGAGCGGCCTCGGTAGCCGGTCTCCAGACAGTTCGAGCAGCCGACCTCCCGATAGAAGGTCAGACCGGGTTGGGGCTTCAGGCCGAGCTCGGCACACTGGTCGGCGGTCGCCTCGTAAGGCTCTTTGCATTTCGGACACAGGTTTCGGATCAGGCGCTGGGCGAGGACGCCGATGAGCGTCGACGATACCAGGAAGGGCTCGACGCCCATGTCCACCAGCCGGGTCACCGCACCCGGCGAGTCGTTGGTGTGAACGGTGGACAGCACCAGGTGGCCGGTCAGCGAAGCCTGAATCGCGATTTCGGCCGTCTCCCGGTCGCGGATCTCGCCCACCATGATGACGTCGGGGTCCTGGCGGAGAAAGGCCCGCAGACCGTTGGCGAAGGTGAGATCGATCTTGGAGGCGACTTGCATTTGGCCCACGCCGGGGAGCTGGTACTCGACCGGATCCTCGACGGTGAGGATGTTGATGTCGGGGGAGTTGATCTGGGTGAGCGCGGCGTACAGCGTGGTCGTCTTGCCGGAGCCGGTGGGGCCCGAGACCAAGATGATGCCGTGGGGCCGGGTGATGAGGCGCCGGAACTCCTTGAGGTCCCGCTCCGAGAATCCGAGGTCGTCCACCGACAGCAGGGTGTTGGAGCGGTCGAGGATACGCATCACCACCCGCTCACCGTGAGAGGTCGGGATGGTGCTCACGCGAACGTCGATGTCCTTGCCCGCGATCTTGCGCCGGATGCGGCCGTCTTGGGGGAGGCGCTTCTCGGCGATGTTGAGGCCCGACATGATCTTCACGCGGGCGATGATCGAGGCCTGGGCGTGTTTGGGGGCTTCGACTTTCTTGTAGAGGATGCCGTCGATCCGGTTTCGCACGACGACCATGCGATCGAAGGCCTCGATGTGGATGTCGGAGGCCCGGCTCTTGACCGCGTCTCGAAGGAGCGCATTCACGAAGCGAATGATTGGGGCGTCGTCGCCGCTCGCCTCGTCGATGAGGTCAATGGCGTCGATGTCGTCTTCGGCTTCGTCCTCGCCCTGCAGCCGCTGGACGGCCTCGTGGGCGAGGCCGGTGGCGCGGTCGTAGACTCGGTTGATCGCCTCGTGCACCACCCCCGACACCGTCACTACCGGCTGAACCCTTCGACCGAGGAGGAGCGCGACGTCGTCGAGGGCGTCCAGGTCGAGGGGGTCGTCGATGGCCACCAGCACCGAGTCGCCGATCTCGTATAGCGGGAGGATGGTGTGGGTCTTGGCGAAGCCGATCGGGATCGCCTGCACCATCTCGTCGGGAATGCGATCGATGTCGATCTTCTCGACCATCGCCATGTCGAGCTGAAGCCCGAGCACCTTGGCCGCGTCGATCTCGGTCAGCTTGGCCTCCTGCCGGAGGATCTCGCCGATGCGCAGCCCCTCGGCGTCTTCGGTCTGCCGGGTGAGGGCATCGGTCACGTCCTCGGGCTTCACCAGCTCCATGGCGACCGCGATCTCGCCGAAGGGACGGCCCTCCAAGCGCTGGGGCCGCATGTCGACGGGCGCGGTCTCTTCGGGGGGGACGAGCTCGAATCCGGTCACGGCGTCTCCTCTTCCAGCGGCGGCGGTGGCACGGGCGAGGCCTCCTCGCCCTCCGACTGCTCCGAAGCCCGACCGCCTTCACCGG